>NZ_JBEZBE010000018.1:0-169886 GCF_040646935.1 Streptomyces sp. NPDC044984 | reverse complement strand
CCTCAACCCGATCGAACCGATCAGGTCGGGGTATCAACATATCTGGCGTTGACTTTTGGCACGCTGTTGAGTTCTCAAGGAACGGACGCTTCCTTCGTACTCACCCTCGCGGGCTTTCCTCCGGGCGCTTCCCTTCGGTCTTGCGTTTCCAACTCTACCAGCGTTTTTCCGGCCCCCTGACCACCGCCCTGCAGGCACGCAGAGGATGATCCAAAGTTAGGATCTGATCGAATTGGATTGCTGTCGAGTGGAGAGCGTCTGTTCACGCCGCTCATCCCCGAGCAGGAGTACAACCCTACACGGGGTCGCGGACCACGTGCAAATCGATTAGAGTGCGTGGTCTAGACCTCTCGTCTAGACCATCGATCCGGATCTGTCCCCCGAAACCGGTATGTCACATGACATACGCTGCTGAACAGCGCGCCGGAGGCAGGCAGTGACGGCGGCGTACGTACAGATCTCCACGCCTGGGAGGCTTCCCATGACCACCGTGACGTCCCCGCTTGCAGGACGGGCCATCGGACTGGCGTCCGTGCCCGACCCGGTCTTCTCCGGAGCCATGGTCGGCCCGGGTACGGCGATCGACCCCACGCGGGAGCCCTCCGAGGCCGTCTCCCCCGTCGACGGTGTGATCGTCTCTCTGCACCCGCACGCGTTCGTCGTCGTGGACGAGAACGGACACGGCGTGCTCACCCACCTCGGTATCGACACCGTGCAGCTCAACGGCGAGGGCTTCGAGCTGCTCGTCAACAAGGGCGACACCGTGACGCGCGGGCAGAGCATCGTGCGTTGGAACCCGGCCGCCGTCGAAGCCGCCGGCAAGTCCCCGGTGTGCCCGGTCGTCGCCCTGGAGGCCACGTCGGACGCTCTCTCCGAGCTTCGCGACGACGGCGATGTGAAGGCCGGCGACACCCTCTTCCTCTGGAAGTGACGCGGCGCCGTCCGGTGACGGCCATCAGGACAACCAACGCGGCGGCGGAGCCCGCCGCTCTATCGGAGACGGGTGAGATGGAGACAACGCTGCGAGGCGTCGGAGTCAGCCACGGTGTGGCGATCGGCGAGGTACGGCACATGGGCACGGCGGTGCTCGAACCTCCGGCCAAGCAGATCCCGGCCGACGAGGCGGAGCGTGAGCAGGGGCGCGCCCGTAAGGCAGTGGAGGCGGTCGCGGCCGATCTGGTGGCGCGCGGCAACCTTGCCGGGGGCGAGGCCCAGGCGGTACTCGAGGCGCAGGCGATGATGGCCCAGGACCCTGAGCTGATGGCTGACGTGGAGCGGCGCATCGCCGTCGGCAGCACCGCTGAGCGTGCGGTGTACGACGCGTTCGCCGCGTACCGCGAGTTGCTCGCGAACGCCGGTGAGTACCTGGCGGGCCGCGTGGCCGACCTCGACGACGTGCGGAACCGTATCGTCGCGCGGCTGCTCGGGGTGCCGATGCCGGGCGTGCCGGACAGCGACGAACCGTATGTCCTCGTGGCCCGTGACCTCGCGCCGGCGGACACGGCGCTGCTCGACCCGACGCTGGTGCTCGGCTTCGTGACCGAGGAGGGCGGCCCCACCAGCCACAGCGCGATCCTGGCCCGCGCTCTCGGTGTCCCGGCCGTCGTCGCCCTGCCGGGTGCCAGTGAACTCGCCGAGGGCACCCTGATAGCGGTCGACGGCAGCACCGGCGAGATCTTCGTGAACCCGAGCGACGAGAAGAAGGCCCGGCTCGAGGCGGCGGCGGCCGAGCGCAAGGCGACGCTGGCGGCGTCGACCGGGCCCGGTGCGACCGCCGACGGTCACAAGGTGCCGCTGCTGGCCAACATCGGCGGCCCGGCGGATGTGGCGGCCGCCGTGGAGGCCGGCGCGGAGGGTGTCGGTCTCTTCCGTACCGAGTTCCTGTTCCTGGACGACAACAAGAAGGCTCCTTCCGAGGAGAAGCAGGTCGCGGCCTACCGTCAGGTACTCGAGGCGTTCCCCGAGGGCCGTGTCGTGGTGCGGGTGCTGGACGCGGGCGCGGACAAGCCGCTGGACTTCCTCACTCCGGCGGACGAGCCGAACCCGGCGCTGGGCGTGCGTGGCCTGCGGGCGCTGCTCGACCACCCCGGGGTGCTGCGTACGCAGCTGACGGCGCTGGCCAAGGCCGCCGAGGGGCTGCCCGTCCACCTCGAGGTCATGGCCCCGATGGTGGCGGACCGGACCGATGCCAAGGCTTTCGCGGACGCCTGCCGGGAGGCGGGGCTGCGGGCTAAGTTCGGCGCGATGGTCGAGATTCCGTCGGCCGCGCTGCGGGCGCGCTCGGTGCTGCAGGAGGTGGAGTTCCTGTCGCTGGGCACGAACGACCTCGCGCAGTACACGTTCGCCGCGGACCGTCAGGTGGGTGCGGTCTCCCGGCTGCAGGATCCGTGGCAACCCGCACTGCTCGACCTGGTGGCGCTGTCCGCCGAGGCGGCGAAGGCCGAGAGCAAGAGCTGTGGTGTCTGCGGTGAGGCCGCTTCCGACCCTCTGCTCGCGTGTGTGCTGACCGGTCTGGGTGTCACCTCTCTCTCCATGGGTGCGGCGTCCATTCCGTATGTGCGGGCGTCGCTGGCGAAGTTCACGCTGGCGCAGTGCGAGCGGGCCGCGGCGGCGGCCCGGGCGGCGGACAGTGCCGCGGATGCCCGTGCCGCCGCTCAGGCGGTGCTGTCGGGCGAGTAACCGGACGGGGCCGGCCGGCGATCGGTGTCCCCAGGGGGCGCTCCACCTGGAGGTGAGGCGCCCCTCTGGCGTTTCCGGCTCAATGGCAGTGGGCCGGATCCCGTCCCTCGCCGAGGTCGGGCGGCTCGCAGTAGTCGACGTTGGACTCCGGGGAGATGAGCTCTCCGGACTCGGCGTCGGTGCAGTAGGCGTCGAAGACCTCGCCGGCGGTGAGAGGTTCGAGGCCGTGGGCGCGCAGTCGCCAGCCGTGGATGCGGTCGGGGCTGCCGGGTTTGGTGGTCCGCATGACGAGTCCGCCGGGGCTCTCGGTGGCGAGGCCGACGGCCAGGACGGTGGTGAATTCGAAGGCTTCGGACTCGTCGAGTTCCATGCGGCCGGCGATGTCGTCGGCGTGTAGGACGGCGACGAGCGTTTCGGGTGGTCCGGAGACGCTGCACACGAGGTGCCGCTCGCCGGGTGGGGCCGTGTCGAGGATGCGGACGAGGAGGTGTGAGGCGCGGGTGAAGGCGGCGCGGCCCAGGTCCTCGCCGCACGAGGCGCAGGCGCCGAGGCGGGCGAGGAGCGCGGCCGCGTACTCCCAGGTGGCGTGGCGTACGGCCTCGTCGACGAGGGTGGGCAGGAGGTCGGCCAGTGGGCGGCCGTCGTAGGGGATCGTGGGACCGGTGGACGCGAGTGCGGCCGTGAACCGTGTGCGGCTGGTGTGGCTGTCGGGGTCGAGGCCCGTTTCCGCGCAGTACTCGGCGTAGTCCTCGGGGTCGAAGAGGGCCACCGTGGTGTGGCTGCCCTGCAGCGCACGCGTCCTGAGGACGGCTTCCATGTGTTTGAGGTAGGTGGTGTGGTCGTCGAAGACGAAGCTGTCGTAGCGCCGCATGGCGCGGAAGTCGTGCTCGTCGGCCAGCAGGCCGATGGTGCCCGCGACTTCGCGGTGCAGGACGCGTCGCAAGGTCCGGTGGTCGGTGTGGGCCATGTCTCCCCCTGTGCACAGTCGATCAATGCTCACTCACAGTAATCGGCGGCACTGACAACGGCGTGGGCCGAGGGGGAGCCGGTCCTGTCCCCGGGACGGTCAGGCGCGCTTGCGGGCGAGTTCCTCGTAGAAGGCGAGCAGGCCGAGGTCGTCGATGGAGCCCGGGTTGACCGCCTTCTCCAGCGGGGTGCCCTGGAGGAGGCGCTTGACCGGGACCTCGATGCGTTTGCCGGTGAGGGTGTGCGGGACGCCGGGGACCTCGATGATCTCGTCGGGGACGTGACGCGGTGAGAGGTGTTCGCGGATGGTCCGCTTGATGCGGCTGCGCAGGTCCTCGTCGAGGGTGGCTCCGGGTGCCAGGTGGACGAACAGGGGCATCCAGTAGCCGCCGTCGGGCTGTTCGACGCCGATGACGAGGGATTCCCTGATCTCCGGGAGGCGCTCCACGGCTTCGTAGATGTCGGCGGAGCCCATGCGGACGCCTTGGCGGTTGAGCGTGGAGTCGGAGCGGCCGTGGATGACGACGGAGCCCCGGGAGGTGATGGTGATCCAGTCGCCGTGCCGCCAGACGCCGGGGTAGGTGTCGAAGTAGCTGTCGCGGTAGCGGGTGCCCTCGGGGTCGTTCCAGAAGTGGATCGGCATGGAGGGCATCGGGTTGGTGACGACGAGTTCGCCGACCTCGTCGGTCAGGGGCTTGCCTCCGGCGTCCCAGGACTGCAGGTCCGTGCCCAGGCCGGGGGCCTGGAGCTCGCCGATGTGGACGGGGAGGGTCGGCACGGCTCCGGCGAAGCAGGAGCAGACGTCCGTGCCGCCGCTGACGGAGGCGATCCACAGGTCGGCCCCGCTGTCGGCGAACTCGTCGTGCAGCCAGCGGAAGCCGTCGGGGGGCAGGGGGGAGCCGGTGGTCGCGACGCACTTCACCGCGGAGAGGTCGAAGTCGCGCGAGGGGTGCACGCCGGCCTTGCGGCATGCCATGACGTAGGCGGCGGAGGTGCCGTAGAGGGTGGCGCCGGTGCGTTCGGCGATGCGCCACTGGGCGCCTGTGTCCGGGTGGCCGGGGCTGCCGTCGTACAGGACGATCGTCGTTCCGGTCAGGAGACCGGAGACGAGGAAGTTCCACATCATCCAGCCGGTCGAGGTGTACCAGAAGAAGCGGTCCTCGGGGCCCAGGTCGCAGTGGAGTCCGAGTTGCTTGAGGTGTTCGACGAGGATGCCGCCCTGGGACTGGACGATCGCCTTGGGCAGTCCGGTGGTGCCGGAGGAGTAGAGCACCCACAGCGGGTGGTCGAAGGGCACCTGCTCGAAGTCCGGTTCGGTGTCCGCGGCGGTGAGGGCGGACCAGTCCAGGGCCCCGTCGGGGGCCTCGGTGCCGAGCAGGGGGATGTGCACGACGGCGCGCAGGGTGGGCAGTTCGCGGCGGAGTTCGGCGACGACGTCACGTCGGTCGTGTTCCTTGCCGCCGTAGCGGTAGCCGTCGACGGTGAACAGGACGACGGGTTCGACCTGCTGGAAGCGGTCGAGGACGCTGCGGGCGCCGAAGTCGGGGGCGCAGGAGGTCCACACGCCGCCCACGGCCGCCGTGGCGAGGAGGGCGACGACGGCCTGCGGGATGTTCGGGAGGTATCCGCTGACGCGGTCTCCGGGGCGTACGCCGAGGGAGCGCAGCTCGGCCGCCAGGGAGCCGACCTGGCGGCGCAGCTCGGCCCAGGTGACGGGGCGCGGGTCATGGGTTTCGTCGACGTACAGGAGCGCGGCTTCGTCCGCGCGGGAGGCGGTCGCGCGCAGTGCGTGTTCGGCGTAGTTCAGCGTGGCTCCGGGGAACCACTGGGCGCCGGGCATCGAGCGGTCGCCCAGCACGCGCGTGTAGGGAGTCGTGAAGCGGACGTCGAACCACTCCGTGACCGCTTTCCAGAAGGTGTCCAGCTCGTCCACGGACCAGCGGTGGAGCGCCGCGTAGCCGCCCTCGGCGGGGGCGCCGTGGTGTTCGGCGGCCCACGCCTGGAACGTGGTGATCCGTGCCTGGGCGATCTGGTCCCGGCTCGGCTGCCAGAGCGGCTGGGGGTTCACGGTCGACATGGGGCGGCTCCCGGACTGTGCGCGTCGTGTGCGTCCTCCGCGCACGGGCTGGGGTGTGCGCGTGACACGGCTGACAGGGACGATGCCATGTGATCGACTTCCGCACCAGGGCGTCTCCTACATAGTCCGTGTCGTGAAGATGTGGTCCGATCACAGGTGAACGGCAGTTGAACGACCCTCATGGTGGACCCGGTCAATGGCAGGGTGAGCAGCATGGACGGTCGTGACCTGGTGCGTTCGGTGAAGTCGGTCGGTTCGGTGGGGGCGGCTCAGGGGTTGCGTACCGTACGAGCAGCGTGGCGCAGGCGGCGGGCCGACGCCACCGGGCTGCCGCCGCGGGGGCCGGTGCGTGCGCGGGTGCCCGGGACCGTGCGGGAGGTGGAGCCGGGGCTCGGTGGTGGGCTGGTCAGGTTCGGCCGCTCGGAGTTGCGGATCTTCGTGGCGGTGAACGGGGCGGTCTTCTGGGGCTGGGACGGGGCTGCTCCGGAACCGTCGTACGCGCTGGCGGGCCGCTGTCCCGATCCGGATCCGCGGGCCGCGCTGGAGCCGGACAAGGACGGTGGCTGGCGGGTGGTGGCCGAGCGGGTGACGGTGGTGGTCTCGCGGCACGGCGCGGTGGAGGTGCTCACCCCGGGGGGTGTGATGCTGCGGCGCGATCTGCCGCCGCGGTGGTGGGAGCCGGTGGGCGGTGGTGCCGCGCGCTGGATGCAGCGGTCCGAGGTGCCGGCCGACGCGCGTTTCTTCGGGCTCGGGGGGCGTGCGTCGGGTCCCCGGCTGCGGGACGGCACGTACCGGCTGTGGAACGCCGCGCCCGGCCGTGCTGTCGGTCCCGGTGACGATCCGCTGTCCGTCACGATGCCGGTGCAGATGGTGGTGGCCGACGCGGGCACGCATCTGATGTTCTACGACAACTCGTGGGACGGCACCGTGACGCTGCGGGAGGGCGAGGAGGGTGCCGGTTCCGGACACGACCGGGCCGGGACGAGTGAGGTGTGCGTGGACGGTGGTCCGCTGCGCTGTTGGGTGATGGTGGGTGCTCCCGCGCGGGTGCTGCTCGCCTGGGTCTCGCTCACCGGTGCGCCGGCGCTACCGCCCGCGTGGGCGCTCGGTCACCATCACGCGCGAAGGGCTTCCGGCGGTGAGGAGGAGGTGCGGCGGACCGTCGCGGGGCACCGGGAGCACGGGCTGCCGCTCGACGCCGTGCACCTCGGCATCGATCACTTCGATGCCCGTCAGGTGTTCACCGTGGACCGGGAGCGGTTCCCCGGGCTGCCGGTTCTCGCGGACGAGCTGCGGCGCGAGGGGGTCAGGCTGGTGTCGGTCGTCGGTCCGGCGGTCGGCGCGGCACCCGGCACCACCGTGTACGACGAGGGGGTGGAGCGGGACGCGTTCGTGCGGAACGCCTCCGGGGAGGTCGTGGAAGGGGCCGGGAGCGTCGGAGAGGTGGTCTTTCCGGACTTCACGCACACGCGCGTGCGTGCATGGTGGGGCGGTTTGTACACGGAGCGGCTGGCACAGGGGTTCGCGGGTTTCTGGCACAGCCTGGACGAGCCGACGTCCTTCACGGCCTTCGGCGAGCCGACGCTGCCGCGGTCGGCGCGCCACGCGCTGGACGGGCGCGGGGGTGACCATCGCGAGGCGCACAACGTGTACGGGCTGTGCATGGCCCGGGCGGCGTACGAGGGGCTGCGGGAGCAGGCTCCCCGGGAGCGGCCGTTCGTGTTCTCGCGTGCCGGGTGGGCCGGTATGCAGCGTCACGGCGGGGTGTGGTCGGGCGGGGTGACGGCGGGGTGGCCCGGGTTGCGGGCGGCGTTGTCGCTGGTGCTGGGGCTGGGCCTGTGCGGTGTTCCCTACGCGGGTCCGGACGTCGGAGGCTCCGCCGGGGAGGTGTCGCCCGAGCTGTATCTGCGCGGGCTCCAGTTGGGGGCCTATCTTCCGTTCTTCCGCACCCGTGACGGTGCGCGTGCGGGCCGGGGCGGGCCGTGGGGGTTCGGCGCGGACGTCCTCGGGCACGCGCGCGTGGCGCTCGTCGAACGCCGGCGGCTGCTGCCGTACTTCATGACGCTGGCGCATCTGGCCCGGCGTACCGGGGCGCCGTATGTGCGGCCGTTGTGGTGGTCGGCGCCCGAGGACCGCGCGTTGCGCGACTGCGAGGACGCCTTCCTGCTCGGCGACTGTCTGCTGGTGGCGCCGGTGCTCGCTCCGGGGATGGACCGGCGGGCCGTGCAGCTGCCGCGCGGGCGATGGTACGACACGGCGACGGAACGGGCGTACGACGGGCCGGTCCGGGTGTGGGCCGACGCGCCGCTGGGGCGGATCCCGGTGTTCGCGCGCGGGGGCGCCGTTCTTCCGGTGCTGGGGGAGGACGGCGGTCTGGAGCTGGAGGTGTGGGCACCGGCCCGGGGGCGGACCGGGGGCGGGCTGGTCGTACCGGACGCCGGCGAGGGGTGGGAGGAGCCGGAGACCGAGCGTTACACGGTGCGGTGGTCGGGTCCGCGGGTCGTCGTCGAGCGGGAGGGCGGGGACGGCGGCGTGGAGCCGTCCTGCCCGGTGCGCGTCCGTGGGACGGGCACCGGCGGGGGTCAGATGTAGCGGCCCTCGAACCAGGCCCGTGCGGCCAGGGTGTGCAGGGGGAACGCGAGTTCCTCCGGACGGCGCAGCAGGTCGCGCTCCTCGGTCTCGTCGGTGGCGGTGAAGGGCGGCAGGTCTTCCGCGGGACGTTCGGGGAGGAGCCCGAACAGCAGCAGGTGTCCGTCGGGCGAGCTCATGGCGTCGGCGAGCCTTACGTCTCGGCTCGCCGCGACGATGCCGGTCTCCTCCTCGAGTTCACGGACGACGGCCTGGCGCCAGTCCTCCCGGTCGTCGATGTAGCCGCCGGGCAGGGCCGTACGCCCGCGCGCGGGCGCGATGGTGCGGGTGATGACGACGAGGCCGGTGCCCTGCGTGTCGTACACGGGCTGGAGGGCGACCGCGACCGGCAGCGGGTTGCGGTAGGCGACGGTGCCGCAGGCCGGGCAGGTCCGGGGCCATCCGGAGACGCCCTCTCCGAAGGGCGTGCCGCAGCTCGAACAGTGTGATCCGTGCGCGGAGTTGGGGGTCATGGCATGAGTTTCGGACACGCGCGGACTGTATCCGATCACGGTGGGGCGTCTCCGGGGGCCGGTCAGTTGTGGCCGGTGAGTGACCTCCGGGACACCGGGAAGTCGAAGTAGGTGTCCGGGTGGGCCTCCGGCTTGAAGGTGTAGTGCCACCACTCCTCGGCGAGGTTCACGAAGCCGAGGTCCTCCAGGGTGCTCTTGAGGAGCAGCCGGTTGGCGCGCTGGTCGCCCTGGACACGCGGGTCGAGGGTGTGGCTGAGGGTGTCGAAGCAGTCGTAGCCGGTGCCCATGTCGACGGAGGTGTCGGGGAACCGCTCGTCCTCGGGGGCGAAGCAGGGGGTGAGGGGCTGTCCGGGACGGTAGGGCGTCGTCGGCTTCGTGGGGAGTTCCACGAGGGTGAGGTCCACGGTCGAGCCACGGCTGTGGCCGGATTTCTCCGCGATGTAGCCGTCGGCGAACAACCGGGTCTTGTCGACGTTCGGATAGAACTCGGCCTTCATCCTCTGGTCGTCGAGGTCCTCGGCCCAGCGCACGAAGTGGTCCACCGCGCGCTGCGGCCGGTAGCAGTCGTACACCTTCAGGGAGTAGCCCTGGCGCAGCAGTTTCCGCTGCGCCGCGTGGAGGGCCTCGGCGGCGGGGCGGGTGAGGATGCACAACGGCTGCCGGTAGCCGTCGATGGGCTCGCCGACGAAGTTGTGCGGGGTGAAGTAACGGATCTCCTGGAGGATCGTCGGGTCCACGCTGTTCAGTGCCACGAAGTCGCGGGGCGCCTTGGGTTCGGGCCTCGCCTGGGCGGTGGCGGAGGCGGTGGTCGCGGCGAGCAGGGCGGCGACGGCGGTGACGAGACCGCGTACCGCGGTGGAGAGTCGTGTCATGTCCCCTGCATTTATCAGGAGGGGGCTCCGCCGGGGAAGCCCCGGCCCTCCCCGGGCCGCGCGGGGCGCGCCTCCGATGCCCCCGCATACGCGGAGTGAGCGCTCGGAAATCCTGCGTGAACGTCTCGTGAACTGCGCTCGGGCGGCCTCGGGCGGCGCCATCATGCTCCCGTGAGCTCCTGGTCGGACAGTCTCCGCTTCGCCTTCCAACCGGTGATCAACCTGACGACCGGCGGGGTGACGGGTCTGGAGATACTGGCCCGCCCCGAGGCCGGCGACATCCTGGCCGAAGCCCGTCGGGATCCTGAGGTGGACCTGCGGCTGGCCGTGTCGGCGGTACGGGCCGCGGTCCGCAAGGAGACGCTGCTCCCGCTGTACGTCAACGTGTTCGCGGGCACCCTCGCCGATCTCGGCGACCTCGCGACGCTGCACGACGCCGTGCGTGAGGCGGGACGGCTGCCGTGGGAAGTGACGATCGACATCGGCCCTCCCTGCACGCACGTGCCGTGGCGGGCGCTGCTGGGCGCGGTCGCCGAGCTGCGCGGGCAGGGCTTCCGTGTCTGCGCGGACGGTGTCGGGGACGGGGACATCCCGCTGCGGCTGCTCGTGGATCTCGCGCCCGACCTGGTCAAGCTGGACGCGTCGCTGCTGGCGCGGCCCGCGGCCGTACGGGCGATGCGGACCCTGTGCGAGGAGCTCGGGGCGCTGCTGTGCGTCGAGGGCGTCGAGACCGAGGGACAGTGCGCGACGGCACTGGCGGCCGGGGCCCAGTTGGCCCAGGGCGAACTGTTCGCCCCGCCGGCCCGGCTGCCGGTCGCGGACGTGTACGTTCCGCCGCACTCCCCCGGCGTGGTGTCGGTGCCCCGGACCGGGCCGTCGGTGCGGGAGTTCGTACGGCCGGCCGCACTGCTGCCCGCCACAGCGTCGGCCGGTCAGGTGCGGGCCCTGCTGACCGGGTCCCCCGACGTGTCCGGGGTGCTGCTCGTGGACCGGGCCGGGGTGCCGGTGCGGTCGGTGCACCGCTCCCGCTTCCTGCTGTCGATGTCCGGCCGCTACGGGCACGCCCTGTACGCCGACCGGCCCGCCGCCAAGCTCGGGGACCCGCCGCGGACGGTGGGCGCCGACGCCACGGCCTGGGAGGTGCTGGAGGTGGTGGCGGTCGGGGACCGGGGCCGTACGTCGGACGACGTGGCCGTGGTCGACGCGCACGGCCGGTGCGTGGGGGTGGTACGGCTGGCGGATCTGGTGCGCGCTGGCCGAGAACCGGGTGGAGGAGGCGGCAGGGCTCAATCCGCTGACCCGGTTGCCCGGTTCGGACGCGATCACCGCCGAGGTGGACCGGCGGATCGCGGGCGGCCGCGCGTTCACGCTCAGCTGGCTGGACGTCGACCACTTCAAGCAGGTGAACGACGGGGCCGGCTTCGCGGCGGGCGACGAGCTCATCCGCGCGGTGGGGCGGGCACTGCACGAGGCGTCGCCGGACACCGCACGCGTGGGCCACATCGGCGGGGACGACTTCCTGGTGCTCGCCGATCAGGAGGCGCTGGATCCGCTGGCGTCCCTGGTGCTCGACGCGCTCTGGTCGGCCGGCGGCCGCCCGGTCACGCTGTCGCTGGCCACGGTCCTGTGCCCGCCCGGCAGCGTGACGGACCACCGGCAGGCCGCCGCCTGTCTGGCACCGCTCAAGAAGGCGGCGAAGGCGTTGCAGGGGACGAGCTGGGTGCTGGGCCGGGCGGGAGCGGGCGGGCACGAGATCCGGCGGGGAAGCGAGCGGACACCGGCGCCCGCGGGCTGACGGGTGAGGCGGGCGGCCCAGCGCCCGTACCGCCAGGAAGGGCGTGCTTCCGGCCGGGTGGCCGACAGCCGTTGCGGTCGGCGACCTTGGCGCCCCCTGGGTGTCGGTGAACACTTCCCGGTGCCGGTCGACATCGCCGTACATCTCGGCACATCGCGGGATCGATCAGGGCACCCGGACCGCCGCGCTCTGTGGTCAGCTGTGCGGACCGGACGGGCAGGACCGTTTCCGCGGGCAGACCGGACTGCCGCCGGCCGGCTGCTTCTCCGGGCCGAAGGCGGCCTGGCTGCTCGACGACGTGTCCGGGCTCAGGACCCGCGCGGAGAACGGCGAGATCGCGGACGGCACCATCGACTCCTGGCTGATCCGGAACCTCACCGGCGGCAGCGCCTATGCCGTGCCCGCCTTCTCCGGCCTGTTCGCGCCGTACCAGCGCTCCGACGCGCGGCGTGGTCACCGGGCTCACCCGCTACGTGACGAAGGCACCTCTCGCGCGGGCGGTGCTCGAGGCGACCAGCCGGCAGACGCGCGAGGTCGTGGACGCCGTGCACCAGGACTCCGGGGTGCGGATCACCACCCTGAAGGTCGACGGAGGCACGACGAAGAACCACCTGCTGATGCGGCACCGGGCGGATGTGCTCGGGATGCCGGTGATCCGGCCCGGGGTCTCCGAGACGACCTGCCCGGGCGTCGCCTGTGCGGCGGGGCTCGCCACGGGGGTGTGGAACGGCCTGGACGAGCTGAGGTCCCCCTGGCAGAAGGACGCCGAGTGGACGCCGGCCATGGAGGCGCCGGCACGGGACCGGAAGCACCGCGACTGGCGCAAGGCGATGGAGAGAATCTTCGGCTGGGTGGCGGAGGGTGACGGCTGACCACGCGCGCGTGGTGTGTCGTTCTCCGGGTTCGCGGCCCGGGCTCCGGTCGGGGGGAGCACGGGCCGCGGTCCTGCCGACGTCTCAGGTGCCGACCGTCTGGCGTCGCTGTGCGGCCTGGGCCATGGCGTGCTGGACGACGCCGATGAGGGTCTCCTTGACCGACTCGCGGTCCCGCGCGTCGCACATCAGCAGCGGCACGTGGTCGTCGAGGTCGAGGGCGCGGCGGACGTCGTCGGCCGGGTAGCGCGCCGCTCCGTCGAAGCAGTTGACGCCGACGAGGAACGGGATGGCGCGCCGCTCGAAGTAGTCGATGGCCGCGAAACAGTCCTCCAGGCGCCGGGTGTCGGCGAGGACCACGGCGCCGAGGGCGCCCTCGGACAGTTCGTCCCACATGAACCAGAACCGCTCCTGACCGGGCGTGCCGAAGAGGTACAGCACCAAGTCCTCGCGGAGGGTGATGCGGCCGAAGTCCATGGCCACGGTGGTGGTGTTCTTGGTTTCCACACCGGAGGTGTCGTCGACCGGGCGCCCGGCCTCGGTGAGGAGTTCCTCGGTGCGCAGCGGCCTGATCTCGCTGACCGCGCCGACGAGCGTGGTCTTGCCCACGCCGAAGCCGCCGGCCACCAGGATCTTGAGCGTGACGGGCTCGACCGGGGGCTTGCCGCGCTCAGAGCGCCCGAAGATCATCGTTCTCTTCTCCTGCTTGATGGGGGTCGGGCGGCGGGCCGTATCCTCCGCCGCCGGGGGTTTCGACGACGAGTACGTCGCCGGGGCCGACGTCCGCCGAGTCGCTTCCGGCGAGCCGGGTGACCGTGCCGTCCGCCCGTTCGATCCGGTGGGCGCCCGGTGCGCCGGGTTCGCCTCCGGCCATGCCGTACGGGGGGACCCTGCGGTGCTGGGACAGCGTGGAGACCGTCATGGGCTCCAGGAAGCGGATACGGCGCACGGCTCCGTCCCCGCCGCGCCACCGTCCGGCGCCGCCGCTGCCGCGGCGCACCGCGAACTCCTCGAGGCGGACGGGCAGTCGCCATTCCAGGATCTCGGGGTCGGTGAGCCGGGAGTTGGTCATGTGCGTCTGTACGACGGATGCCCCGGGGAAGCCGTCTCCGGCGCCCGAGCCGGAGGCGACGGTTTCGTAGTACTGGTGGCGGGCGTTGCCGAAGGTGACGTTGTTCATGGTGCCGGAGCCCTCCGCCTGGACGCCGAGGGCCGCGTACAGGGCGCCGGTGACGGCCTGGGAGGTCTCCACGTTGCCCGCGACGACGGCGGCCGGCGGCTCGGGGGCCAGCATGCAGCCCGGCGGCACGATGATGTCCAGCGGGCGCAGACAGCCGTCGTTGAGCGGGATGTCGTCGGCGACCAGGGTGCGGAAGACGTACAGGACGGCCGCGTTGACGACGGAGAAGGGGGCGTTGAAGTTGGTGGGCAGCTGGGCGGACGTACCGGTGAAGTCGATGGTCGCGCGGCGGTTCTCGCGGTCCACGCGGACGCGTACGCGGATGACGGCGCCCGAGTCGGTCTCGTAGGCGTACGCGCCGTCGTCGAGGGCGTCGATGACGCGGCGCACGGCCTCTTCGGCATTGTCCTGGACGTGCTTCATGTAGGCCTGGACGACGTCGAGGCCGAAGTTCCCGATCATGCGGCCGACCTCGTCGACGCCCTTGTGGTTGGCGGCGATCTGGGCGCGCAGGTCGGCGAGGTTGGTCTTCGGGTTGCGGGAGGGGTGGGGTGCCTCGGTGAGGAGGCGGAGGGTCTCCTCCTCGCGGAAGCGGCCGTTCTCGGTGAGCAGCCAGTTGTCGAAGAGGACGCCCTCCTCGTCGATGGTGCGGCTGTCGGCCGGCATGGAGCCCGGGGCGATGCCGCCGATCTCGGCGTGGTGGCCGCGTGAGGCGACGTAGAAGAGGACCTTCCGGTCACTCTCCGTGCCGTCGGTGGGCCCGGTGCCGAAGACCGGGGTGATGACGGTGACGTCGGGAAGGTGGGTGCCGCCGTGGGACGGGTCGTTGACGGCGTAGGTGTCGCCGGGGCGCATGGCCGGGCCGCGCCGCCGGATGACCTCCTTGACGCTGGTGCCCATCGAGCCCAGGTGGACGGGGATGTGGGGGGCGTTGGCCACCAGGTTCCCGTCGGGGTCGAAGAGGGCGCAGGAGAAGTCCAGGCGTTCCTTGATGTTGACGGACTGGGCGGTGGACTCGAGGCGGGCGCCCATCTGTTCGGCGATGGACATGAAGAGGTTGTTGAAGACCTCGAGCAGCACAGGATCGGCTTTTGTGTCGGCTTGGGAACTCTGCGTAACCGCGACGCGTTCCATGACCAGATGCCCGTCGTGGGTCGCCGCGGCCCGCCAGCCGTCGTCGACGACGGTCGTCGCCCCGGACTCGGTGATGATCGCCGGGCCGGTGACGGCTTCGCCGGGAGGAAGGTCCTCACGGCGGTGAAGGAGTACGTCGCACCAGGTGCCGCCGGTGTGGAGGCGGACGGTCCGCGGGGGGACGGCGGGGTGTCGCGGGGTGCCTTCGTAGGGAGCGAGGGCGGAGAGATCGGGGGGTTCGGTGATGCCGGTGGCTTCGACGGAGAGGGCTTCGACGACGATCGGGCGGTCGAGCGTGAAGGAGTACGTGGCGCGATGACGTTCTTCGAAGGTGTGCCGCATCGTGCCGGGGTCGGTCAGCTTCACGGTCAGGGTGGTGTCGGTGCCGTCGTAGCGGAGCTGGGCGCGGCGGGTGACCTCGATCCGCTCCTCGGGGACGCCCTCGGCGAGGAGTTCGGCGCGGGCCGCCGATTCGAGGTCGTCGGCGGTCTTGCGGACGCCGGGCATGGCGGCCGGTTCCAGGGGGGCCTCGACGGACCGTTCCCGCATGGCCGTGGTGTCGGCGAGGCCGATGCCGAGCGCCGACAGGACGCCGGCCATGGGCGGGACGAGGACGGTGCGGATACCGAGGGAGTCGGCGACCATGCAAGCGTGCTGTCCGCCCGCTCCGCCGAAGGTGGTGAGGGCGTACCGGGTGATGTCGTGGCCCTTTTGCACGGAGATCCGCTTCACCGCGCTGGCGATGTTGGCGACGGCGATCCGCAGGTAGCCCTCGGCGACCTGCTCGGGGGTGCGGTCGTCGCCGGTCTGCTCGCGGATCTCGCCGGCGAGGGCGGTGAAGCGGTCACGGACGAGCGCGTCGTCGAGGGGCTGGTCGCCGTCCGGGCCGAACACCGTGGGGAAGTGGGCGGGCTGGATACGGCCGAGCATGACGTTGGCGTCGGTGACCGTGAGCGGGCCGCCGCGCCGGTAACAGGCGGGGCCCGGGTCGGCGCCCGCCGAGTCCGGCCCCACGCGGTAGCGGGAGCCGTCGAAGTGGAGGACCGAGCCGCCGCCGGCGGCGACGGTGTGGATGTCCAGCATGGGCGCGCGCAGCCGGACCCCGGCGATCTGCGTGGTGAAGACGCGTTCGTACTCGCCCGCGAAGTGCGAGACGTCGGTGGAGGTGCCGCCCATGTCGAAGCCGATGACGCGGTCGAAGCCGGCGAGCTGCGACATGCGGGCCATGCCGACGATGCCGCCGGCGGGCCCGGAGAGGACGGCGTCCTTGCCCCGGAACCGGCCGGCTTCGGTGAGGCCGCCGTTGGACTGCATGAACATCAGCCGTACGCCGTCGAGTTCGTCGGCGACATGGCGGACGTAGCGGCGCAGCACGGGCGAGAGGTAGGCGTCCACGACGGCGGTGTCCCCGCGTGGGACGAGTTTCATCAGGGGGCTGACCTCGCTGGACAGCGAGATCTGCGGGAAGCCGATCCGGGCGGCGAGTTCCCCGACCGCTTGTTCGTGGGCGGGGTGGAGGTGGCTGTGCACGCAGACCACGGCGACGGCCCGGATGCCGTCGTCGTACGCCCGTCGCAGCGGTCCGGTGAGGGCGTCCAGGTCGGGGGTGCGCAGGACGGTGCCGTCGGCGGCGATGCGTTCGTCCACCTCGACGACCCGTTCGTGCAGCAGCTCGGGCAGGTCGATACGGCGGGCGAAGATGTGCGGGCGGTTCTGGTAGGCGATGCGCAGCGCGTCGCGGAAGCCGCGGGTGACGACCAGCAGGGTCCGTTCGCCCTTGCGCTCGAGGAGGGCGTTGGTGGCGACGGTGGTCCCCATGCGCACGGCGTCGACGGGGCCGTCGGATCCGGCCAGCAGTTCGCGGACGCCCACGACCGCCGCGTCGGTGCCGCGTGTCCCCCGGCTCCCGCGGTTCCGGGTGTGTTCCGGAGCCGGGTTGTCGGACAGCACCTTGTGCGTCAGCAGTCGGCCGTCGGGGCGCCTCGCGACGATGTCGGTGAAGGTGCCGCCTCGGTCGACCCAGAACTGCCAGCCTGTCACGTCAGTATCCCGCTTCCGCGCCGGTCACAGCGCCCGGAGGCCGTTGATCACGTCGCGCAGAATACTCTCGTCCGGCAGCTCGGCCGGGGGTACCGGCCGGTTCACATGGACCCATTCGGATTCCACGAGATCTCCGACGAGGACCCGGACCACCCCGATCGGCAGATCGAGCTCGGCGGAGAGTTCGGCGACCGTCTGCGAGCTGTCGCGGCACAGTTCGACGATGTCCACGTGTTCCGGGGAGAGCGTGGGATCAGCCTCCGGATCGTCCGCGTGCGGCTCCGTGACGACCACCGCGATCAGGTCGAGGCGGTGCTGGACCGCACTGGTGGTGCGGCCCCGCGTCATGGCGTACGGACGGACGACCGGTCCGGCCTCGTCGTCGAACCAGTGGCTCCTACCCTGACCGTCAGCGCTCATGTCATCCCACTACCCGCCCGAGGGCAGATCGGTGCGCGGTGCGGCGCCCAGATGCACACCGACCCGCTTCACGAGGAGCGTCATCTCGTAGGCGACCTGTCCGACGTCCGAATCCGCGTCCGCGAGGACGGCGAGGCAGCTGCCGTCGCCGGCGGCGGTGACGAAGAGGAACGCCTCGTCGAGTTCGACGACGGTCTGACGGACGTCTCCGGCCTCGAAGTGACGGCCCACGCCCTTGGCGAGGCTGTGGAAGCCGGAGGCGACGGCTGCCAGGTGCTCGCTGTCCTCCCGGGTGAGGTCCTTCGACGCGCCTGTCGGCAGGCCGTCGCCGGAGAGCACGATCGCCTTGCGGATGCTGGCGACTCGGTCCACCAGGTCGTCGAGGAGCCAGTTCAGCTCCCCCTTGTCGGTCGTGGTGTGGCCGGTGGCCCTCGGTGCGGTCATCGACCGTCCCCCTTTGTCGTTCGTCGTGGTGCTGTGCCGCTGTCGGCTTCGTCGCCGGCGGCGTTCTCCTCGCGGCCGCGCTGCCAGCCCCGCTGGAGCGAGGCCATGCGGCTGCGGACTTCGTCGGCATCCCGTTCAACGGGCCGTGCCCTGTCCTCGTTCCGCGGTTCGGCACTGTGCTTGAGCTGCGGGGCGAGGCTGGCCTGCCGTATGCGCCGGGGCAGCGCTCCGCCGCCGGGTCGTGCGGCGTCGGCGTCCGTGCCGCCCGCGCCCGGCACGGAGTCGTCGGGACCGCTCACCGCGACGGCGGGGCGGGTGCGCCGGGGATGGCCGGCAGAGGGCTCCGGCCGGTCCTGGCGCACGGGGCCGGAGGGCTCCGGAGTGTCGCTCTGGTCCCCGGTTCCGGTCCTGGGGCGGGAGGGGGCGGGGCCCCGTCGGCGGGCAGGCAGCGGGGGCAGTGACTCCGCGCCCGGTTGTGCGCGCTCGACGTCGGAGGGGAGCCGTTCGGTGCGGCGGCGTGCGGGGAGCGGGGACAGTGCATCCGCATCCGGGCGGCCGGTACCCCGGCGTCCCGCGGGATTCTCACCGCGGCGGCGGGCGGGCAGCGGAGGCGCTGCTTCCAGCTCGGGCCGGGTGGACGCGGCGGGCGTGCCCTCCTCGTCCGTGCGCTCCGCACGGGCGCGGGCGTCGCGGACCGGGCGTCCGTGGGAGCTGACCAGCTTGGGTGCTCCCCTGCGGGCCGGCGGTACCGGGGCGCTCCGGTCGTCCCCGCCCGGGTCCGCGCTTCCGGGCGTGTCGGGGGTCTGCTGATGGTGTGCGCGGCCGGGCCGCTCCTCCTGGGGGCCGGTGAGGGAGCGGCGGGGGCGGAAGAGGCCGCCGCGCCGGCTGTCCTCGTCCTCCAGGGCGCCGGGGAAGCCGTCGAGTGCGTCCAGGTCGACGGGGGCTTCCAGTTCGACCGGTCCGTCCAGCAGCGAGGCGGGGAGCCTGGGCAGTTGTACGGGCACCTGGGAGAGCGCGGCGCGGCGGGTCTCCTCCGGTTCGCGGTCCTTGGCGCGCTGGGGGCGGTCGAGGCGGAAGCCGACGCCGTTGGTGTCCGGAACGTCGTCCGTCAGCAGTGCGTCGGGGATGAAGACGACCGCCGTGGTGCCGCCGTACGGGGAGGGCTGCAGGGAGACCCGGACGTTCTGTCGCTGGGCGAGGCGGCTGACCACGAACAGTCCGAGCCGGTCGGTGTCGGAGAGCTCGAACTCGGGGGTCTCGGCGAGTCTGAGGTTGGCGTCCAGCAGGGCGTCGGCCGCCATGCCGAGCCCGCGGTCGTGGATCTCCAGGGTGAATCCGTTGGCCACCCGCTCGCCGAGGACCTGGACGGCGGTGTGCGGCGGGGAGAACACCGTGGCGTTCTCCAGCAGTTCGGCCACGAGGTGGGTGAGGTCGGCGACGGCCGGACCGGTGACGGCGACCCTGGGCAGCCGGCGGACCTCGATGCGCTCGTAGTCCTCGACCTCGGCGACGGAGGCGCGTACGACGTCCATGAGCTGGACGGGCTTGCGCCATTGCCGGGAGGGCGCGGCGCCGGAGAGGATCACCAGGCCCTCGGCGTGCCGGCGCATACGGGTGGTGAGGTGGTCCAGCCGGAACAGGTCGGCGAGTTCCTCGGTGTCCTCGGTCCGGCGTTCCATGGTGTCCAGCAGGGTGAGCTGTTTGTGCAGCAGGACCTGGCTGCGGCGGGCGAGGTTGACGAACACCTCGGAGACACCGGCGCGCAGTTCGGCCTGCTTGACGGCGGCCTCCACGGCGGCGCGCTGGAGGGTGTTGAGGGCCTGGCCGACCTCTCCCATCTCGTTCTTGTCGTATTCCAGGTGCGGGACCTCGGTCTCGACGTCGACCTGTTCGCCCGCCGAGAGGCGGCGCATCACGCTGGGCAGCCGTACACCGGACGCCTCGTGGGCCTCCAGGCGCAGCTGCCGGAGGTCCCGGATGAGTCCGCGGCCCACGCGTACGGAGAGGACGAGGGAGACCAGGAGGGCGACCAGTCCGAGGACACCGGCGATGACGGCCTGGGTGATGACGCCCACGGCGACG
Organism: Streptomyces sp. NPDC044984; assembly: GCF_040646935.1. Taxonomy (NCBI): domain Bacteria; kingdom Bacillati; phylum Actinomycetota; class Actinomycetes; order Kitasatosporales; family Streptomycetaceae; genus Streptomyces; species Streptomyces sp. NPDC044984. Next base: position 150,224 of record NZ_JBEZBE010000018.1, on the reverse strand, counting down.
GGGCGGACGCGGTCCTGGTAGCGGTCGGCGGCCTGGTCGTTGAGGGTGCCGAGTTCGGAGAGCACGTTGCCGGCGGCGATGTCCCAGCTCTTGGCCGTGATCCCGCGGGGCTCCCCGCTGCCGGAGGAGACGGCCGCCTCCTCGCCCACGCGCAGCGGGGCGGACGCCGCGTTCTTCCAGAAGGTCTCGTAGCGGTCGCGCTCGGACGCGGGCAGCTGCGGCAGGCCGGCGTCGTACATCAGCGTGCGCTGGGCCACGAGGTCGGAGATCTGCCGCACTTCGGCACGGGACAGTTCGCCGACGATCAGGGCGGAGCCGAGCAGGGCGTCCTCGCGGGAGAGGAGTTCGCGGGCGCGGGCGAGGCTGACGAGGGCGCGGTACTGCTTGTCGAGTTCGACGTCTTCGACCACGTGCAGATTGGCCAGCAGGACGTAGCACGGGTCGATCAGCCGGTTGTAGAGGTCGAGGGCCTGGGAGCGGTCGACGGTGCCGTCCTCGACGCTGCGGCGCAGGGACTCGATGCCTTCGAAGGAGTCCAGGACCGCGCTCAGTTCACCGGAGTCCCCGTGCATGGCCTCGCGCACATCGGTGTTCGCCGCGTTCCTGCGGACGCTGTCGATGGCCTCGTCGGTGGCGGCGCGACTGCGCCGGAGTGCGGCAAGCCCTTCGGCGGCGCGGGGGTCCGCGAGGTGGACGAGGGTCTGCCGGCGCTCCTGCTGGAGGACGCGGACGGTGTCCTCGACGGGGTAGCCGACCTCCTCCATCACCGACGACACGTCGAACAGATGGCTTGCCTCGCGGCCCGTGAGCACCGTGGTGAAGGCCCAGATCGTCGTCAGGGACAACAGCGGCACGAGAAGCAGCGCCACGATCTTCCGGCGGACGGACTTCCCGCGAAAGCGCATGGCCTCCCCCAGCTCGGCCCCCCGGTCGGCCGGGGGTACACATGTGCGTCAACAAACGGCGCGAGCCTACTACCGCCCCGGGGTGAACTCGAAGAGCCGTCCGGAAGCTGTAGTTCCGCGCCGGGGGCGGGAGATGGCGAGTTGTCCGGGCATTGGGGGAGATTGCCTCCCGGAATCGGGGGTGCGGCCCCCGGACCGATCCCCCGGACGCGCGGGGATGGTTGGCCGATTTCTTTCCCGGTCGGGAATCTTCGCGACGTGCCGTTCGTCCTTCTCTGTGGGAAATGGGGGCGGAATCGGCCGCAAGAGCCGTGTCCCGCACCTGGGCGGCGTAGAACAGCGCAAGCCGGGCAGCCACTGGAGAACCAGGTCTTCGAACATGGCTGAGCGGTCTGCTGGCGGTGGGGAGTGACACGTTGATGGGCACGGCGGAGCGGCGCGAGGCGCCCGAGGAGGGCGCGGCGGCGCAGGTGACGACGCGGCCGGAGGCCGGGGCTCCCGGACCCGGTACAGCCGCGTCCGGGCACGGGACGGCCGGCGGACGCGGCGCCGCGTCGACCGTGCGCGGAGCGGCGCACGAGGGCCGCGACGGCGCTGCGGCGCGGGAGACCGGAGGGGGGAACGGCGAGTCCGGCGGCTTCAGCGGTAGGACCTCCTACCGGCCGCTGTGGGTCGAGGAGCCGGCCCGGCGGCGCCGGTTGCCGGACCCGGTACGGACGTCGGCCGTGCGGGCAGTGCTCGTCATCGCGGTGACGTTGATTCAGGCCATGGTGGCCTTCCTGTGCACGCTGGCCGGGTCCTGGCTGGCATTCCCCATGGTCATCAGCAGCGTCGTCAGCACGATCCTCGCGACCTGGGGGGTCCTGGACGTCTGGGTGACCCGCCAGGTCTGGAATCAGCGCAATGGCGTGGTGTCCGCGCCCAGCAGCACCGCGCGGGCCCTGCGGCGCGAGCGGCGCCGCGCTCGCCGTCAGCAGCGGACCGCCCAGCGGGCGCAGGCTCGAATACGCCGGCGGGGAGCCGGGCAGCTGTCGCACCCCTGACGGCACACCCACCGGAACACGGACTCTCGGTAGGCTGATGTTGCGTGTGCCACATGTGCAGGCGCTACGCGCAACAGTTCCCGGGCGGGTGACCATCGCAGCGAGGGCGGCCGGCATCGGCCCGCACCGGGCCGACAGATGGTGAGAGCCGAGCCATGACCGGCGAGCGGAAACAGCCCGGGGGGCACGGAAGGGGCACGACGAGTGCCGTGCAGTCGGTGGACCGTGCGGTGAGCGTGCTGGAGATCCTGGCGCGGCACGGCGAGGCGGGTGTCACGGAGATCGCCGACGAACTGGGCGTGCACAAGTCCACAGCCTTCCGGCTGCTCGGCGTCCTGGAGAACCGCGGTCTTGTGACCCAGACGAAGGACCGCGGCAAGTACCACCTGGGTGCCGGCGTGCTGCGCCTCGCGGGGGCGGCCGCCGTGCGGTTGGACATCTCGCAGGAGGGCGTTCCGGTGTGCCGGGAGCTCGCCGACGAGCTGGGCGAGACGGTGAACGTAGCGGTGCTGGACGACGACGCCGCCGTCAACATCATGCAGGCCCGGGGCACGGCGTCGGTCACCGCGCAGAACTGGCTCGGCAGGCGCACCCCGCTGCACGCCACCGCCGGTGGCAAGGTGTTCCTGGCCCACCTGCCACCCGCGGTCCGTGAGGGCCACCTCGCACGCCCGCTGCGCCGGTTCACGGAGCGGACGATCACCACGGCGGCGGAGCTGCGCGGTGAGCTGGAGACGGTGGTCGAGCACGGATACGCCGCCACGCTCGAGGAGCTGGAGCTGGGACTCGCGGCCGTCGCGGCACCGGTCCGCTCGCACGACGGCACGGTGATCGCGGCGATCAGCGTCTCGGGGCCGGTGTACCGGCTGCGTGCGGACCTGCTGCCCGAGCTGGGCAGCCGGACCGCGACGGCGGCGGCCGGGCTGTCCCGGCGCATGGGCTACGGCTTCTGAGCCTCGTCCGGGGTGACGCCTGATCAGCCGCTCGTCGTCGCCGGCCGCTTGAACATGCGGGTCGCCGTGATCTCGCTGTGCGCCTCCTCGGCCGGGTCCTGCTGGGGAAGTCCCGGCCGGAGGTGTTCCTCCACACTGATGTACTTCAGGCCGGCCCGCAGGTCGGCGTCGTTCCGCAGCCGGATGACCAGCGGGAACTCCGCGAGCGCCGTCGTGTCGAACAGACCGGTGGTGTACAGGAGCTGGACGCCGAGCGCGTCGGCGACCGCGCGCTGGAGCTCCAAGAGGTAGGTCGCGTTGGCGCGGCCGATGGGGTTGTCCAGGAACAGCGTGCCGGCGTGGCGGTGCTTGTCCCGGCCGCGGTCGTTGGAGCGCAGCGCGGCCATCGTGCAGTACAGGGCGATGGCCGCGGTGAGCAACTGGCCGCCGGAGAACACGTCACCCATCTGACCGACGGGTACGCGTTCGGCGCGCAGTACCGCGTCGGGCTTGAGGATCTCGACGGCGACCCCCTTCGGCTGGAGCGCGGCGGCGACCCCGCGCAACAGCAGGGACATGCCGTCGCGCCGCAGGTCGGAGTTCTTCTTCACGGCCGCCCGGGTCGCCTCGTCGACGACCTCGCCGAGCCGCTCGGTGAGGGTGGCCTGGTCGGGTTCCTCGAAGCGGATGCGCAGGAACTCCTGTCCGGACCACTCGCCGAGGCCTTCCGGCAGCCGGGACAGCCGCTGGGCGGAGCGGAGGGTGGCGAGGGCGGACTCGACCAGGCCCCGCAGCCGGTCCACGATCGAATCGCGGTTGCGTTCCAGCTGCTCCAGCTCGTCGGTGAGGACCCGCAGCCGGGGCGCGAAGGCGTCCGCCCACTTCTGGGCGTGCTCGGGCAGCGCGGAGGCGGGCAGCTCGCGGATCTGCTGGCGCGCGGGCGTGCGGACCTGCTCGTAGCGCGTGGAGTTGGCGTGCCGGACGAGGATGTCACTCGCTTCGCGCACGGCGGACTCGGCGGCGGACAGGTCGGCGGCGCAGCCGCGCAGCGAGCGGCGGGACTCGGCGGCGGACTGCCGGGCCTCGTCCAGACCGCCCGGGTAGGGCTCGGGCTGCTCCTGCTCCTCCTCGGGGGCGTGTTCGCGGAGCAGGTCGCGGAGCATGGCGGAGATCTCGTCGAAGCCGCCGGCCGCGTCCTCGGCGGCGCGGTGTGCGTCGAGCAGTTCGGCGTGGGCCTCCCGTGCCTGGCTCAAGGCCTCGCTGCGGGAGGCGAGTTCGGTGGTCGCGGTGCGCAGGAGGGTCTGTGCGTGCTCGGCGTCGCGCGGCACCAGTTCCTCGGGGAGTTCGGTGTGCGCCTCGCCGTCCTCGGGCGCGAGCCGTTCGGCCTCGCCGCGCAGTCGTCCGAGCTGCTCGCTCGCGCTGGACATGCGGGTCTCCAGGAGCTGCACCAGCTCCTCCGCACGGGCGGCGGCGGCCTGCCGGCTGGGTCCGTCGGAGCCGTCGGGCGACTGGAGCAGCTGCTCGGCGCGGGTGCGGACCTTGTTGCTGAGCCGGTCCAGTTCGGCCCGGGCGGCGCTCTCGTCGCTCTCCGCGCGGGCCTGTTCGGCGCGCAGATCGGCGCCGACGCCGACCTTCTCGTACACCTGGGACGCGGCGCGGTAGGCCTCGCGCAGGGCGGGCAGGGACGCCTGCGGCGCTCCGGTGCCGTCCTCGGGCACGTCGTCGGGGGCGCCCGCGATCTCGGCGCGCTCGGCGCGCAGCGCACGTGCGGTGCGCCGGGCGTCGTCGGCGGCCCGCTGGGCGCCGCGCCGGTCCTCGTCGGCGGCGCGCGCCCGTTCCAGGCAGGTCTGGGCGCGGGCCTCCGCCTCGGTCGCGTCGTCGGCGAGTTCGCGCAGCTTGACCTGCCAGCCGGCCCGTTCACGCAGCCGGAAGGCGAGTCCGGCGAGGGCGTCGGCCGCGCGCCGGGCCTTCTGCGCGGCTTCCTGCCGCTCGTCACGGACACCGACGGCTTCGGCGGCGGCCTCCTCGGCCTCCGCCCGCACGGTGCGCGCCTCGGTCAGCTCGGCCTCGGACTCCTCGGCGAACGCCCGCGCCTCGTGGGCCGTACCGGCCAGCTCCGTGAGCCGCCCGGCGGGGCAACCGGTGCGCCAGGAGGCGAGCCGCGCGGCCAGCTCCCGGTCCTTGCCGAGCCGGGCGGCGAGCGCGCGGATCTCCTCGTCCCGCTCGGTCGCCCGCGCGCGCAGTGCCTGCCGTTCCTCGTCGGCGGCGTGCTCGTCGTGCATGGCCGGGTTCGGCGGTACGAGGAAGACGTCCCCGGTGTCCGCGTCCGGCGCGGGGGTGGGGGCGAGCAGGGCGGCGGCGGTGCCGACGGCGACGGTGGAGCGGGGCAGCAGGGCGGCGTCGCTCAGCGCCTCGCGGGCGCGGAGGTGGGAGTCCGGGTCGGTGATGATGACGCCGTCGACCAGCTCGGGGCGGGCGGCCAGCACGCGCGCGTGGTCGGCGGGGTCGACGGCCTGGGCGAGGTAGCGCCACCCCGGGAGTGCCGGGATGCCGTGCTCGCCGAGGAACTCGACCGTCGCCAGCACGTCCGGGCCGGGCGGCAGCAGCCCGCCGTCGCCGAGGGCACCGAGGATGCGGGCGTCGTCCGCGGCGGCGGTCCGCAGGTCGAACAGCTGCCGTTCGGCGGAGGAGACGGCGTCGTCGAGCAGTTCGCGCAGCTCGTCGGCGAACCGGTCGAGTTCCTCGGCGGTCAGGGCGCCTTCGCCGGAGGAAGGCCCGGCCTCGGAAGCGCCCGCGGCGCGGTCCGTGTCCGTGCGCTGTCCCGGCACACCGGCCCGCCGCCGGCCGGCGGCTCCCGGCAGGCTCAGCAGTTCCGCCAGCCGTTGTTCGGCGGCGAGGGCTTCGGCCGTGCGGCGCTCGCCCTCGTGGGCGCGCTCGGCCGCCGTGGCCGCGTCCGCCGCGCGGGCCGCGGTGAGTTCCGCGCGGCTCTCGGCGGCGGCCGCCTCCCGCGCGTGCTCGGTGGCCCGGCGGGCCGCCTCGCGGGCGGTGTCCCAGGCGGCGACCGCCGTCTTCTCGGCGTCACTGGCCGCGAGGGCGGCCCTGGCGGGGTCGGCGTCCGGGGCGCTGTCGTCGAGCCAGCCCGCCCGCACGGCCTCGGCGGTCTCCTGCTCGACCTCGGTGAGCCGCTGCCGCAGGTGCCCGACCTCGCTGCGGGCCCGCTGCGCCTCGGTGGCGGCGGCGGTGGAGTCGCGGTAGGCGCCGTCGCTGACCTCCTGGAGGGCGGCGGACCGCTCCTCCTCCTCGTTGGCGAGGTCCTCGGCGTTCTGCGCGGCCGCGTGCAGGGCGCGTACCAGGTCGACGGCGGCCTTGGCGCGCGCGGCCAGCGCGGGGGCGGCGTCCCGCTCGGCCTCCTGGATCGCGGCGGAGACACGGGCGACGCGGTCGGCTGCGGCGCGGTGGCGCAGTACGGCCTCGGCGGCCTGCCAGGCGGAGTACAGGGTACGCGCGTCGGCGAGCTCGCGTTTCTGGGCGGCGGCGGACTTCTCGGCGGCGGCGAGCGCCAGGGAGGCGTGCCGGTAGGCGAGTTCGGCGGAGATCAGCGCGCTGTGCTCGCGTGCCGTCTCGGCGTGGGTGACGGCGTACGCGGCGGCGGTGACCCGCCCGGCCAGGTCGGCCGCGCGGACGCGTTCCCGGGCGCCGCGCGCGGAGAGCCGGCGGGCCAGGGTGCGGGTGCGGCGCTCGGCGGCGGTGTGGATCTCCCGCGCGCGGGTGCGGGCCTCGGCGGCCTCGACGATCCGGCCCAGCAGGTCGACGGACCCGGCGGTGAAGTCCCGTTCGGCGATCAGCTCGGCGCGCCGGCCCAGCTTGTTGCCGAAGCCGCCGACCAGGTCGGCGAGTCCGTCGGTGTCCCGGGTGTCGGTGACGGCGCGCAGCAGCAGGTCGGTGAAGTCGGAGTCCTTCTTGACCGCGAAGAGACCGGCGGCCTCGCCCTCGTCGGCGTTCATCTCCCGCTGGTAGCGGAAGAGTTCGGGGTCGAGTCCCAGGTCGCCGAGGTGTTCGGTCCAGCGCTCGTGGATCTCCTCCCAGTGCACTTCCAGGTGCGGGTAGTTCTTGCCGGCCTCCGTGAGGGCGTCCCGGAAGCCCTTCATGGTGCGGCGGCGTCCCCGCGCGCCCGACTGGCCCTCGACGGGCGGCCGTACGGCCGTGGACTCGGCGACGGGGAGGTTGTCCAGGCTGAGGCCGGGGCCGGGACGGAAGGAGTACCAGGCCTCGGCGAACTTCCTCGGGTCGTTGGAGACCTGGCGGCCCCGCCACTCGCTGACCTTGCCGACGACGACGCACTCGCCGGTCTGCACGTGCTGCCACTCCAGAGCCACGTGGCCGCAGTCGTCGGCGAGCAGGAACTTGCGCAGCACGCCGGAGCTGGCGCCGCCGAGGGTGTTGCGGTGGCCCGGGAGCATCACGGAGAAGATCAGCTTCAGCAGGACCGACTTGCCGCCGCCGTTCTCCAGGAAGAGCACCCCGGCGGGGGCGGGCCTGCGCGGCGGGCCGACGGGCTCCTCCTCGAAGAACTCCGCCTGCGTCGGAGCGGGGTCCGGCACGACCCCGCCGACACCGCGCAGGTCGAGCACGGTGTCGGCGTAGCGCGCACCGGCCGGCCCGATGGAGTAGAGGCGGACCCGGGACAGCTCGTACATGGCGGACTCTCGTGAGGCTTCGTGAAACGGGGGTTCAGGCGGAGTGGAACGGCAGGCCGGCATCGGCGACCAGCTCCAGGTCGTCGCCGTCCTCGGGCGGCAGCAGGGTGGGCGTGCCGTCGGTGACCGGGACGACGCCCAGCTCCAGCAGCTCGGCCATGGCGGCGGCACCCGCCATGTCGCGGACCTGGAGCTGGTAGCGGGCCGTGGTGCGGTACGTGCCGCCGTTGTCGTCACCGGTGCGCTGCAGGAAGCCGGAGTCGGTGAGGAAGCCGACGGCCTTGGCGACGATGCCCGTGGTGGAGCCCGCGAGCCGGCGTGCGTCCTTGGTGGCGCCGGTCGAGCTGCGCCTGGCCCAGATCCGCCACGCGGCCTCCAGGCCGGGGGCGTCGCTGGCCGGGTCGGTGTTCTCGCCCTGCTCCGCGGCCCGCTCCTCCAGCCGGTGGCAGGCCTGGCGGACGAAGGCGTCGACGCCGTTGACCGTGACGCGCCCGATGTAGCCGTCGTCGGCGAGGTCCTCGGGGCGCGGGAAGGCCATGGCGGCGACGGCGAGGTGGGCGAGTCCGTGCAGGAACCGGTCGCCGCCGTCGGCGGAGGTGCGGCGCGCGTAGTCGCCCATGCGGACGGCGAAGACGGAGTCCTCGGCGGCGGTGACGGCCATGCCGGCGCGCGGGGAGACCTCCAGCACGATCAGTCCGAGGCCGGTGGCCACGGCGTCGGCGAGCCGCGCGAACGGCGGGTCCTCGCGGTAGCGGCGCAGCAGGTCGGCGTACTCCTGGTCGCGGGCGGGCTGGAGCTTGGGCTGGAGGCCGAAGGCGACGAGCCGCGCGGCGTCGGCGGCGTCGGCGGGTGTGACGGGGGCGCCCGCCGGTGCGGCCACGGCCTCCGGCTCACTCCACTCGACGTGCTCGGTCACGGTCGGGACTCCTTGTTCTGGGACACCTCGGTACGGACTGCTTGCTCCGTCATGCCGCCTCCGACCGGTCCGCGGCCATCCCCGCCGCGTCCAGCAGGGCCGTGCCGACGATGAGGTCGGCGCCGCCGAACTCGGGGTCGTCGAGGTCGGTTCCGTCGTCCACGGCGAACAGCAGCTTCCGCTCGCCCTGGCGGTAGGCGGTGCCGACCGGGGGGCTGGCGGCGTGGATGGCCAGCAGGGCGACCAGGTAGGGCAGTTCGGGGTCCTTGCGGCGGGCCTCGGCGAGCAGCCCCGACAGCCGGCGCGGTGCGTCGGCCGGCAGGTCCAGCAGTTCCGTGGCGGCCGCCAGCTGCTCCTCGCTGAAGCGGCTGTCGTCGGGCGTGGCGATCAGGTCGGGCTCGGGCATCTCGGCGCCGAGGTGTTCCCGCTCCACGGGTGGTGTCAGCAGGATCTCGACGAGGTCGGCGACCCGGACGGAGACCGGGGTGCGCAGTCCGGTGCCGTGGGCGAAGAAGGCGTCGGTGACCCGGGCCGCCCGCTCCACGGGCAGCGGCAGCAGGGGCGCGAGGAGGTGGCCGTAGAGGTCGGTGCCCGAGGCCGACGTGGGGGTGGCGAAGGCCTGCCGGTCCTGTTCGGCGCGGAACAGCGGGCCGGCCTCCAGCAGCCGGGACTGCAGCTGCGTGTGGCGCCGGATGCAGTCCTTGACGATGTCCACCAGCTCGGCCGCCCGGCGCTTGTGCTCGGGGTCCTCGGACTCGTCGCGGGCCTTGCGGATGTTGGTGAGGATCGCGTTCTCGTGGCGGTAGCGGTCCGCCACGTGGTCGAGGGCCTCGGCGATCATGTCGGGCACGGCCCTCAGCCAGTCCACCGCGCGGACGTTGCGGCGGGTGGCGTCCAGGGCCCGGCGCAGGGTCTCGGAGTACTGCACGGTCCGGTAGCGGGCCTGCTCGGCGGCGAGCTGGGCGTCGGCGAGCCTGCCCCGGCTGATCAGCACCTCCAGCTTGACCTCGGCGGCGATCTGCGCGCTGGTGACGTCGGTGTCCAGGGCGCCGACCAGGACGTTGACGGCCTCGTCGGTGGTTCGCAGGTACACCGTGCCGCCGGGGCCGGGGACCTCCTCGATCAGCTTGAAGTCGTAGTCGCGGCGCACATAGGTGCCGTCCGCGCCGAACACGCCGTACACCGCGCGGAAGCCGCGGTCGACGCTGCCGACGTTGATCAGGTTCTCCAGGACCCAGCGGGCCACCCGCTCGTGCTCGGCGGCGGGGCGGCGCGGGGCCTGGGCGGCGATGCGCGGGACGATCCGGGCGACTATCTGGTCGTGGTCGGCGCCCGTGTCGAAGTCCATGTTCAGGGTGACGAGGTCGATGGCCGCGAGGGCGATCTCCGCCATGCCGTACACCGAGTACTCACCGGCGAGGTTGGCCTTGCGCGCGTCGAGGTCGTGCAGCGGCGCGGTGCACGCGAGCGCGCGCAGCCGCCGCGCCAGGCCCTCGTCGGCGGCCGGGCCCGGCGCGGGCCGCGGCCCCGCGCTGAGCTGGGGCGGAACGCTGTCCGTCGATGCAGGCGAAGTCACGGTGCACAGACTAGGTCCTCGGTCTGACAACGACCCAAACGACCGTGTTGCGCCCCGGCGCGACGGTCGTCACACCACCGGCCGGCCCTCCTGGCCGTCCTCGCCGACGCGCCGCCGGTACACCTCGACGACCCGCTCCAGCGAGACCTCGAGGTAGGCCGCCAGCAGTGTCTCGGCCTTGTCGCGATCCCCGTCCTGAAGCGCCTGAAGAATCCCGACATTACGGGCGATGTACGGTTCATGCAGTCGTTGCGGCTCGTCCACGACGTGGAAGGCGAGCCGCAGTTCGGCGAAGACGCTGCGCATCAGCTCGTCCGTGCGCTCGCTGGCGGCGAGGGCCACCAGCTCCCGGTGGAAGTGGATATTGGCCGTACCCACTCCTTTCCAGTCACCTTCGCGCGCCGCCGCGCGCCCCTGTTCCACCACCTCGGCGAGCGCGTCGAGCGCGTAGGGCGGGTCGCCGAGCCCGCGCACGACGGCGCACTCGACGAGCCGGCGGGTGCGGTAGATGTCCTCGACGTCCTCGACGGTCAGCACCCGGACGAACACGCCCCGGTTCAGCTCGTGGACGAGCAGCCGTTCGTGCGTGAGCAGCCGGAACGCCTCGCGCAGCGTGTTGCGGGAGACGCCGAGCGCACCGCCGATGCTGTCCTCCGACAGCCGCGTCCCGGGCGGGAAGTAGCCCTCGGCGATACGGCTCCTGAGGATGTCCGCGACTCGCTCGGCGGTGCTGGTACGGCCCAACAGGGCACGGTCGCCGGCCAGTCCGCCCATCTGCTCTGCCATGCCGGAATTCAATCGCACGCGGAAGAACGAGACAACACGGGTATTGAAGGATCGTTCAACGATCCCCTACCTTGCTGGGCAGTGGCACGGCTCACTCCTTCCCGCACCCTTCGTCCTCCTTCTGCGAGGTGCCCATGAGCACGCCCCCTCCACCGCGGACCCTGACCGACACCCCACGCCCCGCACCGCCCGAACGCGCCCCCGACGACGGGGCGTTCGGCTGGCTGCACACGCTGGGACCGCGCGGCCGACGCGCCTTCGGCGGCGCGTTCGGCGGCTATGCCCTGGACTCGTACGACTACTTCACGCTGCCGCTGACGATGGTCGCGCTGTCGGCGTACTTCGGTCTGAACAGCGGTCAGACCGGCCTGCTCACGACCGTCACCCTGGTGGTCTCCGCGGTCGGCGGCGCCCTCGCCGGCGTGCTGGCGGACCGCGTCGGCCGGGTCAGGGCGCTGCTGCTGACCGTGATCACGTACGCGGTGTTCACCGTGGCCTGCGGCTTCGCGCCCAACTACGAGACGCTGCTGGTGTTCCGCGCGCTGCAGGGCCTCGGCTTCGGCGGTGAGTGGGCGGTCGGCGCGATCCTGGTCGCCGAGTACGCGAGCGCCCGGCACCGCGGCCGCACCCTCGGCGCGGTCCAGAGCTCCTGGGCCGTGGGCTGGGCGCTGGCGGTGATCGTGTACACGATGATCTTCTCGCTGGCCGACGACGACCTGGCCTGGCGCGTGATGTTCTGGACCGGCGCGCTGCCGGCGCTGCTCGTGGTGTGGGTGCGGCGCAGCGTGCGGGACGCGCCCGGGGCGGCCGCCGCGCGGGAGAAGAGCGCGCAGAAGGGCTCGTTCGCGGCGATCTTCCGGCCGGACCGGCCGGGATCGCCGGGCCTGCTGCGCACCACGCTCTTCGCCGTGCTGCTCTCCACGGGCGTCCAGGGCGGCTACTACACCCTCGCCACCTGGGTGCCGACCTATCTGAAGACCGAGCGCGACCTGTCGGTCGTCGGCACCGGCGGCTATCTGACGTTCCTGATCTCGGGTGCCTTCGTCGGCTACCTCACCGGCGGCTACCTCACCGACCGGCTGGGCCGGCGGCGCAACATCTGGCTGTTCGCGCTGCTGTCCGCGATCTGCATCCTGGCGTACACGAACATCCCGAACGGCGCCAACACCGTGATCCTCGTGCTCGGTTTCCCGCTCGGGTTCTGCATGTCGGCGATCTTCAGCGGCTTCGGCTCCTACCTGAGCGAGCTGTACCCGACGGCGGTGCGCGGTACGGGGCAGGGCTTCACGTACAACACCGGACGCGCCGTGGGCGCCGTCTTCCCCACGACGGTCGGCTTCCTCGCCGACAGCTGGGGCGTGGGCGGGGCGCTGGTCTTCGGCGCGATCGGTTACGGCATCGCGGCGCTGGCGCTGCTGGGGCTGCCGGAGACCCGCGGGAAGGAACTGGAGTGAGCCACACCGACGACCGCACGCCGACCGCCGTGGACGACCGCCCCGTGGCGCTGGTCGACGGGCAGGCACACGCGTGGAGCCCGCGATCGGCGCGCGCCCGCTTCCGGGAGGGGCTGGCGGGCCCCACGGCCGGCGTGGCCGCGGGGCACACGCAGGCCAACCTGATCTCGGTGCCCGCCGACTGGGCGTACGACATGCTGCTGTTCTGCCAGCGCAACCCCAAGCCCTGTCCGGTCCTGGACGTCACCGACGCCGGGTCCACGACCACCGTCCTCGCCCCGGACGCGGACCTGCGCACCGATCTGCCGCGCTACCGCGTGTGGGAACACGGCGAGCTGGTGGACGAGCCGACGGACGTGCGGGCGCACTGGCGCGGTGACCTGGTGTCGTTCCTGATCGGCTGCAGCTTCACGTTCGAGTGGGCGCTTACGGCGGCGGGCGTTCCGGTCCGGCACGTCGAGCAGGGCCGCAACGTTCCCATGTACGTGACGAGTTGGCAGTGCCGTCCGGCGGGGCGGCTGCGCGGGCCGATGGTGGTGTCCATGCGGCCGGTGCCGCCGGCGCACCTCTCCGCGGCGATCCGGGAGAGCAGTCTGCTGCCGGCGGTGCACGGCGGGCCCGTGCACTGCGGCGACCCCTCCGGGCTGGGCGTCGACGACCTCGGCCGCCCGGACTTCGGCGACCCGGTGGACCTCGAGCCGGACGACATCCCGGTGTTCTGGGCCTGCGGGGTGACCCCGCAGGCCGCGGTCATGGCCTCCCGCCCGCCGTTCGCCCTCACCCACGCACCGGGACAGATGTTCCTCAGCGACGCCCGCGACGAGCAGTTCCGCGTGGCCTGACCGACCTGCGCGGCACGAGGCAGGAGAGACGAAGGACCCATGACGTCGATCGATCTGAACGCCGACCTCGGTGAGGGGTTCGGCCGCTGGCGGCTCACCGACGACGAGCGGCTGCTGTCCGTGGTGACCAGCGCCAACGTGGCGTGCGGTTTCCACGCCGGGGACGCGCCCACCATGCGCCGGGTGTGCGAGCTCGCGGCCGGGCGCGGGGTGCGGATCGGCGCCCAGGTCTCCTACCGGGACCTCGCCGGGTTCGGGCGGCGCGCGATGGACGTGCCACCCGCCGAACTGGCGGCCGAGGTCGCCTACCAGATCGGCGCCCTGGAGGTGTTCGCCCGCGCGGCGGGCGCCCGCGTGGCGTACGTCAAACCGCACGGGGCGCTGTACAACCGGGTGGTGCGCGACGAGGAGCAGGCCGGCGCGGTCGTCGACGGGGTGCTCCTGGCGGACGCCACGCTGCCCGTGCTCGGCCTGCCCGGCTCCCGGCTGCTGGAACTGGCCCGGAAGGCGGGGCTGCCGGTGGTCACGGAGGCGTTCGCCGACCGGGCGTACACCGACGGGGGCACGCTGGTGCCGCGCCGGCAGGAGGGTGCCGTGGTCACCGACCCGGAGTCGGTGGTGGCCCGCTCGGTGGACCTGGCCCGCCACGGGGAGGTCGACGCGCACTCGGGACGGCGCATCGAGGTGCGGGCGCGCTCCCTGTGCCTGCACGGTGACACGCCCGGCGCGGTGGACCTGGCGCGACGGGTGCGTGACGCGCTGGAGGCGTCCGGGGTGCGGGTGGAGGCCTTCGTATGAGGGTGCTGCCCGTCGGCGAGGACGCCCTGCTCGTCGAGGTCTCCTCGGGCGACGAGGCCCAGGCGCTCCACGCGGAGCTGCTGCGGCGCCGCGCGGAGGGCTCGCTGCCGGTCGGCGAGATCGTCCCGGCGGCGCGCACGGTGCTGCTCGACGGCCTGTCCGATCCGGCCCGGCTGGCCGCCGAGCTGACCGCCCTCCGTCTGCCGCCCGTGCCCCCTCGTGCGCGGGAGACGGTCGAGATCCCGGTGCGCTACGACGGCCCGGACCTCGCGGACGTCGCCGCGCACTGGGGTGTCCCCGCGCGGGAGGTGGCCCGCGTCCACGCGGGCACCGAGTTCCGTGTCGCCTTCTGCGGGTTCGCGCCCGGCTTCGGCTACCTCACCGGTCTGCCGACCCGTTACGACGTGCCCCGCCGGACCACTCCGCGCACCGCCGTCCCGGCCGGTTCGGTGGCGCTGGCGGGTCCCTACACGGGCGTGTACCCGCGGTCCTCGCCGGGCGGCTGGCAGCTGATCGGTACGACCGACCTCGTGCTGTGGGACCACGCGCGCGTGCCCGCGGCGCTGCTCTCCCCCGGTACGCGGGTGCGCTTCGTCCCGGTGGCCGCGGCGGGGTCCGCGACATGACGGACCGTGCGCTCGCCGTCGTGCGCGCGGGAGCCCTCACCACCGTGCAGGACCGGGGCCGCCCGGGGCACGCCCACCTCGGGGTGCCCCGCTCCGGGGCGCTGGACGGGCCCGCGGCGGCGCTCGCCAACCGGCTGACCGGCAACCCGCCGGACGCGGCCGTCCTGGAGACGACCCTCGACGGCTGCTCCCTGCGGCCCCGCTCGACGGTCACCGTGGCGGTCACCGGGGCTCCCTGCCCGATCACCGTGGACGGCCGGCCGGCCGCCTGGGGCGCGCCGGTGCGCGTGCGTGCCGGATCCGTGCTGGACGTCGGCGCGGCGGTCTCCGGAGTACGCGCCTATGTGGCCGTCTCCGGCGGGATCGCCGTCGAACCGGTGCTCGGCAGCCGCTCCACGGACCTGCTCTCCGGTCTCGGCCCGGCCCCCCTCACGGACGGCGCCGTGCTCCCCCTCGGCGCCCCCCGGGAGGTCCACGCGCGCGTGGACGTCGCCCCGCAGCCGGCGCCCCCGGACGAGCTCGTGCTGCGGGTGACACCGGGCCCGCGCGACGACTGGTTCACCCCGGCCGCCGTACGGCTCCTCACGTCCCGCACGTACCACGTGTCGCCGGCGAGCAACCGCATCGGGCTGCGCACGGCCGGCCCGGCCCTGGAACGGGCCCGGCGGGACGAACTCCCCAGCGAGGGCATGGCGCTGGGCGCGGTCCAGGTGCCGCCCGACGGCGCGCCGGTGGTCTTCCTCGCCGACCATCCGACCACCGGGGGCTACCCGGTGATCGCGGTCGTCCGCCCCGCCGACCTCCCGGCCGCCGCACAGGCACGCCCCGGCACGCCGGTCCGCTTCGTCGCCGTACGCCGCCGGTGCTCCTAGGCGGCGCCGGGGCGTTGTTCCCCCGTCGACAACGCGGCCAGGGCCGCCGAGACGGCGGCGGAGGTGCGCAGGTCCAGGCGGACGCCGGTGCCCCGCGCGTGGTGGCGCAGGTCGTCGGCGGCCAGGGAGAGCAGTTGCGGCAGCAGGTCGGTGCACCGGCGGGCCACCCAGCCGGTGCCGGCCGTGGCCAGCCACCGCAGGCTCGCCCACCTGGTGGGAGCCGGGGAGTCCGGCTCCGGTGACGGAGCGGGCCCGGTCGCGAGACCGCGTTCCGTCAGCAGCGCGTGGAAGCGCAGGGCCAGTTGGCGGTGTCCCGGCTCACCGGGGTGCAGCCGGTCCGCGCTCCACATCGCGCGGTCGGTGATCCAGTCGCCCTCGCAGGCGTGCAGGTGCACCGCGCCGTACCGGTCGGACAGGGCGTGGACCACGGTGTTCACCGCCCGTTGCCGCCGGGCGAGCGGGCGCGCCAACGCCCCCGGCAGTCCCAGCATCCCGCCGGGATCGGGCAGGCACGCGGTCAGCAGCACGGCGCCCTGGCCGACGCAGGCCGCGTACACCCGGTCCAGCCGGGCCACCACGTCACGGATGTCGAAGGTGCGGCGCAGGGTGTCGTTGACGCCGACGACGACGGAGACGAGGTCGGGCCGCTGCTCCAGCGCGGCGGGCAGCTGCCGCTCGAGCACGTCGCGCGTCTGTGCCCCGCTCACCGCGAGGTTGGTGAACCGCACGGGCCCAACGCCCAGCGACGGCGCGAGCAGTGCGGCCCAGCCGCGCCATCCGCCGCCGGTCCGGTCCCCGACCCCCTCGGTCAGCGAGTCCCCGAGGGCCACGAACCGCAGCGGTCTCACGAGAGCCCCCGGGACACGACCGGCCGTACCGGGGCGGCGTCCTCGGCCGCCGCCTCCGGCACCGTCACCGGCGCGTCGTGCGCCGCGAGGAACGCCGCCACCGCCGTCCCCCAGCCGAAACGCTCCGCACGCGCGCGTGCCGCCTCGCGCCGGTCCGTCTCCGCGCGCTCCAGCAGCAGCTCGACGGCGTCCGCGAAGGCCTCCCCGCGGTCCTCGGCGACCGCGCCGGCCGCGCCGATCACCTCCGGGAGCGCCGACGACGCGCTCGCCACCACGGGCGTGCCGCACGCCATCGCCTCCAGCGCGGCGAGCCCGAAGGTCTCGGCGGGCCCCGGTGCCAGACACACGTCGGCGGACGCCTGGAGCGCGCCCAGCAGCCTCCGGTCGCGCACGTGCCCGAGGAAGACGACCGGCAGCCCGCGCTCCCGCGCGCGCTGTTCGAGCCGCGCCCGCAGCGGGCCGTCCCCGGCGACGACCAGCACCGTCCGCCGCCCGCGCCGCAGCAGTGCCTCCAGCGCGTCCAGCGCGGTCCCCGGCCGTTTCTCCAGGGACAGCCTGGAGCACATCACGAGCAACGTCTCCGGCACGCGCGCGTACCGGGCGCGCAGTCCCGGGTCGCGCAGCGCGGGGTGCCGTTCCACCAGGTCGACGCCCAGCGGGGCCCGTACGACGTTGCGGGCCCCGATGCGCACGAACTCCCGCTCGGCGAACTCGGTGGTGCACACCACGCGCGCGTACGTGTGCGCGGTACGCGTGTTGAGGGCGTCGGCGGTGCGCCGGGCGACCCGCTCCGGCAGTCCCCAGGTGCGCAGCACCCCGTCGGCGGTCTCGTGGGAGACCATGACCGCCGGAATGCGGGCCCGCCGGGCCCATCGGCCGGTCCAGCGCAGGGTCGTACGGTCGGACACCTCGAGCCGGTCGGGGGCCAGGTCCTGGAGCAGGCCGGCGACCCGCTGTCTGTCGGTGAGGACGCGGTAGCCGCCGGTGCCGGGCAGCAGCGGGCCCGGCAGGGTGATCACCCGCCCCTGCTCGGTCTCGCGGTCGCTCTCCCGCTCGCCGGGGACGACGAGCACGGGCCGGTGCCCCGCCCCCAGGTAGCCCTTGCCGAGTTCCCGCAGCGCGGTGCGCAGCCCGCCGGACGCGGGTGCCACGAAGTTCGCCAGCCGCACGATGCGCAGCGACCCGTTCACGCCGCCACCGCCGTCCTGCGCCCGGCGAGCACATCGGCGTAGTACCCGATGAGCCGGTCGCCGACGGCCGCCCAGGTGCGTCCCTCGACCGTCGCGCGCCCGGCCGCCCCGTACGCGGCCCGCAGGACGGGATCGGCGGCCATGGACCACACCGCGTCGCGTACGGCGGCGGCGTCGCGCGGCGGGACGAGCAGCCCGGTGCGGCCGTGCGCGACCAGGTCCAGCGGGCCGCCCGCGGCGGGCGCGACCACGGGCACCCCGCTCGCCATCGCCTCCTGCACGGTCTGGCAGAAGGTCTCGAACGGTCCGGTGTGCACGAAGACGTCCAGCGAGGCGAAGATCCGCGCGAGGTCCTCGCCGGTGCGGCGGCCGAGGAAGGCCGCGCCGGGCAGTGCCTGTTCCAGCGCCGGCCGGCTGGGCCCGTCGCCGACGACCACGACCCGCACGCCGGGCAGCTCGCAGGCCCCCGACAGCAGTTCGACCTGCTTCTCCGGGGCGAGCCGGCCCACGTAGCCGACGACGAGCTCGCCGTCCGGGGCGAGGGTGCGGCGCAGTGCCTCGTCGCGGAGGCCGGGCCGGAAGCGGGCGGTGTCCACGCCGCGCGGCCACAGCCGGACCCGGGGCACGCCGTGTGCTTCCAGGTCGCGCAGGGCGGCGCCGGACGGGGCCAGGGTGAGGTCCGCGGCCGTGTGCACGGAGCGGATGCGCCGCCAGGCCGCCGCCTCTCCGGCGCCCACGTACGTACGGGCGTATCCGGCGAGGTCGGTCTGGTAGACGGCGACGGCGGGCAGGCCCAGGCGGGCGGCGGCCGCCATGCCGCGCACGCCGAGGACGAAGGGGCTGGCCAGGTGGACGACGTCGGCCCGGTGTTCGGCGATCGCGGCGGCCAGGCGCCGGCTGGGGAGGGCGACGCGGACCTGGGGGTAGCCGGGGAGCGGAAGGGAGGGGACGCGGACGACGGGGCAGGGCGCCCCGCCGTCGGGGTCGTCGTCCGCGATGGCGGGGGCGACGACGAGGGGGGCGTGGCCGCGGTCGACGAGGTGTCGGGCGGTCTGGAGCGCGCAGTGGGCCACGCCGTTCACATCGGGGGGAAAGGACTCGGTCACGATGACGACACGCATACCGGTGTTGTCGCCGCGCCGGACGTGGTCACGTCAACGTGGATCTTTCCTGGCGGGGAACGCGCCGTGAGCGTTGCCTCCCTTCCCCGTGCAGGTCAGGCGGCATCCACGTGCGCCTGACCCACGGGCCATCCACCGTTCACCGCCGCGCGGAAGGCGGTCACACGGCGGGCTCCCCGGGACCGATCCGGCTGCGTACGGCGGTCTGCACCTCGGCCTCCTCGGCCGGGTCCGCGGCGAGCCTGCGCAGGCGCTCCACGACCCGGGTGTCCCCGGTCTCGGCGTGCCGGGCGGCGATCTCGCGGGTGGACTCCTCGCAGTCCCACAGGCACTCGACGGCGAAGCCGGTGCCGTAGGAGGGGTCGGTCGCGGCGAGGGCGCGGGCGGCGCGGCCCCGCAGATGGGACGAGGCGGTCTCGCGGTAGACGTGGCGGAGCACGGGGGCCGCGCAGGCGATGCCGAGGCGTCCGGCGCCGTCGACGAGGGTCCACAGGGTGGGCGCGTCGGGGCCCTCGCCCCGTACCGCCTCCCGCAGCGCCGCGAGGACCAGGTCACGGTCCTGGACACCGCCCCGGCAGGCGAGGACACGGCTGGCGGCGGCGCCGAGCGGGTCGGGCCGGCGGGCCCAGCCGCGCGCCCGGTCGACGGCGGCGAGACTGCGCATGCGTTCGAAGGCGTCGACGGCGGCTTCCACGACGGCCGTCGAGCCGGTGGCCACGGCGCCCTCGATCAGGCCGAGGGCGTCGGGATCGTTGCTGTCGGCGAGGTACCGCAGGGCGGTGCACCGGGCTCCCTCGGTGCCGTCCTGGGCGGCCCGGACGATCTCGGGCCGGTCCTCGGGGCCCGCCACGGCGGTGAGGCAGCGGGCGGCCGGGACATGGAGCGCGGCGCCGCGCTCGACGCCTTGCTGGGCCCACTCGAACACGGCCCGCACGCTCCAGCCGGGACGGGGCCCGGTGGGGCGCATCTGCCGCTGCCAGCGGTCGAAGGACCCGGCCTCCTGGGCGGCGCGCACACGCGTGGCGACGGCCTCGCGGGGATCGTCGGCCCACAGCCGCCAGGGCCGTGGTTCGAAGGCGTCACGGACGGTGGCGGCGAGTTCCGCCTCGCCCTCGGCGTCGGTGGCGAACCGCGCGAGGACCGGGGCGGCGAGGGCGCGCAGGCCCGCGTCGTCGTCCCTCAGCGCCAGCTCGTCCAGGGCCCAGGCCCAGTTGGTGCCGTGGGCGGCGTACCTGCGCAACAGGTCGAGGGCGTCCCGCCTGCCGTAGGAGGCGAGGTGCCCGAGGACCGCGAGGGCGAGTCCGGTGCGGGACTCGTCGGTGTCGAGGACGTCCTCGGGGTCGAAGAGGTGGGCCTCGATCGCGTCCAGTTCGCCGTGCAGATCGAGGTAGAGGCGGGCGTAGTAGAGGGAGCGGTTCTCCACCTGCCAGTCGTGGCGCGGGTCGTGCAGCACACAGTGGTTCAGCGCCGTGAGCGCTTCGGAGCGCGGGGCGGTGAGCGCGTGCAGCGTGCCGTCGCCACGGCCCCGCTGGAGCAGGCCGAGCAGCGTACCGCTGGGCGCTATGACCGGATCGAACATGGGAAACAGCCTCACATCAAGCGTCGACGCAACCGGGGACGTGCATTACCTGGCCGCGTGACAACACGTCGGGGCGCCCGCCGTTTCCTGCTCGCTGTAGACCATCTCTCTGCCTCTCGTCGGTGGCCCATGCGGACCGCATCACGGCCCGCGCGGTGCGGCAACACCTGCCCAGCCATCGCGTCCGTGAATCACGTCGTCATGATGACCCGGCGGTCACATCTACCGCGACCGAAATTTCGGCGGCCCTGTACCGCCTCCCCCGTTTTCCGTGTCGTCGCTGGTCAGAGCGTGTCGCTCAGTGCTCGCCGAACAGCTCGAGCAGCTCCGTACGGCCGAACATCCGGGCCGTGTCGACGGCCGAGGGGGTGCCCGCGGACGGGTCCGCGCCACCCTTCAGAAGGGCCTGGATCACCTCGGTCTCGCCCTTGAAGACCGCTCCCGCGAGTGGCGTCTGGCCCCGGTCGTTGACGCGGTCGGCGTCGGCGCCGCGCTCCAGCAGGGCGCGCACCGCCCCGGCGTGACCGTGGTACGCGGCGAGCATCACGAGGGAGTCGCCCCGATCGTTGGTCAGGTCGGCCGGCACGCCCGCGTCGACGTAGGCCACGAGCTCCTCGGTCCGGCCGCGCCGGGCCAGATCGAAGATCTTGGTCGCCAGCTCCACGACCTCGGGGTCGGGGGCTTCAGTCATCGCAGGACCGCCTCTCACTGCACGTGCTTCACGCATCGGGGACAGGACGTACGTCTGCGAGCGGTGCAGAGCCGTACGGGTGAATCGCCAGGGTACTGGCTCGCCGGGCACATGACCTGTCGCGCCCGAGACAATGATCACGGCAGGCCCGTCCGGGGTAAAAGCCGAGAATCGACCCAGTTGCACCTTTTATCCTATAGATACATTCTGTGATCCTGGACGCACTCATGGTGACTGTCCCCGCGAACCAGGAGAACTCACATGATCATCTCGATCTCATGCGTAGTGCTGCTCGGCATCGTCGTCTTCATCTTCCTCCGCAAGGACGGACTGAAGGTCTCGCACGCCCTGGTGGCGATGCTCTTCGGCTTCTACCTGGCCAGTACGGCCATCGCACCCAGCATCAAGGCGGGCGGCGAGAGCCTGGCCGGCCTCCTGGGGGGATTCAAGTTCTGATCCGCCCGACCACGCACCGCCCGCCCGTACACACCCTCTGGAGACAGCAGTGGCCCGGCGCCCCCTCCCCCGCATCCTGAGCAACGGCGGCGCGCAGCTCGCCCGGAGCCGGGAGCTGGCCAGGACGGCGGCCGACAGCGCCACGGACGTCCTCCACCCGCTGATCACCATCACGCGCGGTCTGCGCCGACTGGCCTCGGCCGGGCGGCGCAGGTGGGCCGACACCCCCAAGGACCGGCGCGGCGCGCTGCTCTTCCTGGTGGCGTCGGTCCTGCTGGTCCTGGCGCTCGCGCCGTACGGTCCCCTGCTCGCCGTCATCACCCTGATGGCGGCGGCGGCCTGGCAGGGCCGGGACCGCGCCCCGTCGGCGCCCGCCGGGCCCGACGCGTCACAGGTCCAGCGCCTGAAGGCGCTCTACGAGGCCCTGGTGCCGTACTTCTCCGCCGCCGAGAACCCCGAACCGCTCTACGCCCACGGCGGCGACTGGGAGAAGGTCTTCTCCGAGTACGAGTTCGACGCCACCGGCCGGATCGCGCACCTGGTGATCGGCTACCCCGCCTACTTCACCGACGGCGAGCCGGAGTCACGGGCGCGGATCGAGCACCTGCTCGGCGCGAAGTCGGGGCGCGGCCGCGAGTACCACTTCGCGTGGGACGAGGAGGCCAACCAGCTCACGGTCCGTGTCCTCGCCCCCCTGCCCACCGACATCGCCGCCCAGCCCTTCGTCACGGCCCCCGGCGAGACGGTGCTCGGCTTCACCGACCCCACCGGGGTGCAGCGGACGCTGCCGCTCACCCACGGCGTCCACGGCGAGGAGCGGCGCGACGTCCCGCCCGTCGTCTGGCGCACCGGCATCCGTTCCACCGAGCCCCATCTGCTCGTGGCCGGCCAGCCGGGCAGCGGCACCTCGACGCTGCTGCGCTCCATCGCCCTGCAGGCCCTCCACCACGGCGACGTGGTGATCGTCGACGGGGGCGGCACCGGCGAGTACGCCTGTCTGACCGGCCGGGACGGCGTGCTCTCCGTGGAGTGCGGGCTGCCGGGGGCGCTGACGAGCCTGGAGTGGGCCGCGCACGAGACGGAGCGCCGGCTGATCGCGGCCAACCGCGCGCATCAGGCGGGTGATCCGCCGCCCGAGGACACCAGGCGTCCCCTGTGGCTGCTGCTGGACCGGCCGAGCGTCTTCACGCACCTGGCCGCCGCGGACGGTCACAAGGACCCCCAGTCGCTGCTCCAGGTTCCGCTGCGGCACGGCCGCCCGGCGAACGTCACCGTGGTCGTCGCCGAGCAGCTCGACGGCCTGGAGGGCCTCAGCGACCCGGTACGGCAGCACACGCGCGCGCGGGTCGTCCTCGGGCCCGCGACGGCGGAGCAGCTGGAGGCCGTCCTGGGAGCGCCGCCGCACACCACGCCGGTCGACCAGGTCCCGCCGGGGCGCGGGTACGCCCGGCTGGGCTCGGGGCCGGTCCACCGCCTTCAGGTTCCGGCGACGCCGGACCCGTACGACGACGCGACCAGCGACGCGGAGCGGCAGGCGGTGCTGGATCTGCTGCCGCCGCGGACGACGCCCGCGGACGAGGAGCCGGAGCGGCTGGAGGCGGGGGTGGCGGGGGCTGTGCGCCTCGACAAGGTGAGGGTGGAGAAGGTGGCCGCGGCGGCCTCCGCCGAGACCGAGGGACCGGCGGAGGCGCCCTCCGAGGCTGTCGGCGCCGAGGCGGCGGTGGCGGAGCCCACCACCTAGCCGACCGTCGGTGCCCACGGGTTCCGCCGTCGGAGGGGTGCCTCGTGGCACGTGCCGCCGCGCCCACCCGTGCCGCCCCGGGGGCGCCTCCCAGGCCTTCAAGGCACTGGGGAGGCACGACTGCCCGCAGTTCCACGGGCACCGGTGCCCCGGCTACGCCACGAACGTGCGGGGGGGTTCCGTGCCGGTGGTGCCGCCCGTTTCGACGATGCGGGCCGCCGCGGACAGGCGGGCCGCCGCCTCCTCCGCCACCGCGCCGCCCACCGTGAAGGGCAGCCGTACGTAGCCCTCGAACGCTCCGTCGACGCCGAAGCGGGGGCCGGACGGCACCCGTACGCCGACCCGTTCGCCCGCCTCGGCCAGGCGTGAGCCGGAGAGGCCGCCGGTGCGCACCCACAGCGTGAGCCCGCCGCGCGGCACCTCGAACTCCCAGCCGGGCAGCTCCCGCCGTACCGCGGTCACCAGCTCGTCCCGGTTCTGCCGGGCCTGGGCGCGCCGTACCTCCACCGCCTGTTCCCAGCCACCGGTGCCGAACAGCCAGTTCACGGCCAGCTGTTCCAGTACGGGCGTGCCCAGATCGGCGTACGCGCGTGCGGCGACGAGGCTGCGGACGACGTCGGGGGCCGCGCGCACCCAGCCGATGCGCATGCCGGCCCAGAAGGCCTTGCTCGCCGAGCCAACCGTGATCACCGTGGACCCGGCGGGGTCGAAGGCGCACACCGGGCGCGGCATCTCCACGTCCGCGTCGAGCCACAGCTCGCTCATCGTCTCGTCGGCGACCAGCACCGTGCCCGCGGAACGCGCCGCGTCGACCAGGCGGCGCCGCTGGTCCTCGTCGGCGAGCGCGCCGGTCGGATTGTGGAAGTCGGCGACGACGTACGCGATCCGGGGCGCCGCCTCGCGCAGCACCTGGCGCCAGCGGTCCAGGTCCCAGCCGGTCAGTCCCTCGGCCATGGCGACGGGGACGAGCCGGGCGCCGGCCTCCCGCATCAGCTGGAGGATGTTGGCGTAGGACGGCGACTCGACCGCGATGCGCTCGCCGCGCCCCCCGAAGAGGTGACAGATGGCGTCGATGGCGCCCATGGCGCCGGTCGTCACCATGATCTGCTCGGGCATGGTCGGGATGCCCCGCGCGGTGTAGCGGTCCGCGATCATCGAGCGCAGCGCGGGCAGCCCGGCGGGATAGTCGCCATGGGTGTGCGCGTACGGCGGAAGCTCCTCCAACGCGCCCTGGACGGCCCGGGTGAGCCAGGGCTCGGGCGCGGGCAGCGCGGCACAGCCGAGGTCGATCATCGAGCCGAGGGCCTCGGGCGGCAGCGGTTCCAGTCCCCGCGCGGGCACCGGATTGCCGGCCGGGACCGCGGTCCAGCTGCCCGCGCCGCGCCGTGACTCCAGGAACCCCTCGGTGCGCAGCGCCTCGTAGGCGGCGGCCACGGTGGTACGGCTGACGGAGAGGGCGAGGGCCAGCTCCCGCTCGGCGGGCAGCCGCGCGGCCACCGGTACGCGCCCTTCCAGCACCAGCAGGCGGATGCCGTCGGCGAGCGCGCGGTAGGCGGGCGGGCGGCGGGTCCCGGGACCGGCTGGGCGGTCCTGCTGGGAGTTGAGCAGCCGGGCGAGCTGCGCCGCACCCACTGCGGAGGTCCACTGCACCACGAGAATCAGTCCACCTTCCCTGGATTGGCCCTGGATGACGCCATCGACCAAGCCACATGGTGTCACGCATCGGTCCACTTCCACCACAGGGGGCACGTTTTGGCCAGGTACTCGTCCCGTCGCGGGCATCTCGCGCGGCGGCTGTTCCAGCTGTACGCGGGTCTGGCGCTGTACGGCGCGAGTTCGGCGCTGCTGGTGCGGTCGGGGCTCGGCCTCGAACCGTGGAACGTGCTGCACCAGGGCCTGTCCGAGCGGACGGGGCTGTCCATGGGCGTGGTGCTGACACTCGTGGGCGCGGCGGTGCTGCTGCTGTGGATCCCGCTGCGCCAGCGGCCGGGCCTCGGCACCGTCTCCAACGTGCTGGTGATCGGCGCGGCGATGGACGCGGCCCTGGCCGTGGTCCCCGACGCGCACACCATGGCCGTACGGGTGCCGCTGATGGCGGCGGGCATCGTGCTCAACGGCGCGGCGACCGGACTGTACATCGCGGCGCGCTTCGGCCCGGGCCCGCGCGACGGACTGATGACGGGACTGAACCGGCGCACCGGGGTGTCGGTCCGCCTGGTCCGCACGGCCATCGAGATCACGGTCGTCGTCACCGGCTTCCTCCTCGGCGGCACGGTGGGCGTCGGCACCCTGCTGTACGCGGTGACGATCGGTCCGCTCGCCCAGCTGTTCCTGCGGGTCTTCGCCGTCCCCCCGGCATCCGGCGGCAGCACGGTCGTTGCCGCAGGTCCACCACGGCGCGTGATACTGCGTCCGTGACCCCGCGGATACGCCACCCCTACCTCGACCATCCCGGCCCGATCGCCTTCGCCCACCGGGGTGGTGCGGCGGACGGCCTGGAGAACACCGTCCGGCAGTTCCGGCGCGCCGCCGAGGCGGGTTACCGGTACATCGAGACCGACGTCCACGCCACGCGCGACGGCCGGCTCGTCGCCTTCCACGACGCGACCCTCGACCGGGTGACGGACGGCGCGGGCCGGATCGCCGATCTGCCGTGGCGGGACGTGGCGCACGCGCGCGTGGCGGGCGAGGAACCGGTCCCCCTGTTCGAGGAGCTCCTGGAGACCTTCCCCGAGGTGCGCTGGAACGTCGACGTGAAGGCCGAACCGGCCCTCCTGCCCATCCTGGACCTGATCGGGCGCACCGACTCCTGGGACCGGGTCTGCCTCGGATCGTTCTCCGAGGCCCGGGTGGTGCGCGCCCAGCGGCTGGCCGGCCCGCGGCTGGCCACCTCGTACGGCACCCGGGGCGTGCTGAACCTGCGGCTGCGGTCCTGGGGACTGCCGGCCGCGGTGCGCCGGTCGGCCGTCGCCGCCCAGGTCCCCGAACAGCAGTCGGGCATCCAGGTGGTCGACCGCCGGTTCGTGCGGACCGCCCACGCGCACGGTCTGCAGGTGCACGTGTGGACCATCAACGAGGAGGAACGGATGCACCGGCTCCTGGACCTCGGGGTGGATGGCATCATGACCGATCACATCGACACACTGCGCAAGGTGATGGAGGACCGCGGCATCTGGGTCTGAGACCCCGCGCCCGGCCGCCTCCGCGCGCTCACGGGGAAGCGAGGGCACGGGTGGGCACCGACACCGTGCGGTCACCGGCGCCGGACGAGGCCGCCGGCCGGCGGCGCGAGCAGCGTGGCTGGTACTTCTACGACTGGGCCTGCTCCGTGTACTCCACGAGCGTGCTCACCGTGTTCCTCGGCCCCTATCTGACGTCGGTCGCCGAGGCCGCGGCGGACGCGGACGGATTCGTCCACCCATTGGGCATACCGGTGCGCGCGGGGTCCTTCTTCGCCTACTCGGTCTCCCTGTCGGTGATCGTGGCCGTGCTGGTGATGCCACTGGTGGGGGCCGCCGCCGACCGCACCGGACGCAAGAAGCCGCTGCTCGCGGCCGCCGCCTACACCGGGGCCGCGGCCACCGCCGGCATGTTCTTCCTCGGCGGCGAGCGCTATCTCCTCGGCGGCGTGCTGCTGGTGGTGGCGAACGCCGCACAGTCCGTCGCGATGATGCTCTACAACTCCTACCTCCCGCAGATCGCCACGCCCGAGGAGCGCGACGCGGTCTCCTCGCGCGGGTGGGCCTTCGGATACGCGGCCGGGGCCCTGGTCCTCGTCCTGAACCTCGTCCTCTACACCGGTCACGAGGGCTTCGGTATATCCGAGGGCATGGCGGTGCGCATCTGCCTGGCGTCGGCCGGTCTGTGGTGGGGCGCCTTCGCGCTGGTGCCGCTGCGCCGGCTGCGCGACCGTCGTGCTCCCGCGCGGGAGGCGGCCCTGCCGGGCTTCCGGCAGCTGGCGGCGACCGTCCGCGACATGCGCCGGCACCCGCTGACGCTGGCGTTCCTGCTGGCGTACCTCGTCTACAACGACGGCATCCAGACGGTGATCACCCAGGCCTCGGTGTACGGCTCGAAGGAACTGGGGCTCGGACAGTCGACGCTCATCGTGGCCGTGCTGCTGGTCCAGGTGCTGGCGGTGGCGGGCGCCCTGGCGCTGGGCCGGCTGGCCCGGCGGTACGGCGCGAAGCGCGCGATCCTCGGCTCCCTGGTCGCCTGGACCCTGACCCTGGCCGCGGGGTACTTCCTGCCCGCAGGCGCCCCCGCGTGGTTCTTCGTGCTGGCGGCCGGTATCGGTCTGGTCCTCGGCGGCAGCCAGGCGCTGTCCCGCTCGCTCTTCTCCCACCTCGTGCCGCCCGGCAAGGAGGCCGAGTACTTCTCCGCGTACGAGGTGAGCGACCGCGGGACGAGCTGGCTCGGGCCGCTGCTGTTCGGTCTCACCTACCAGCTGACGGGCAGCTACCGGGACGCCATCATCTCCCTGGTGGGCTTCTTCGTCCTGGGATTCGTACTGCTCGCGCGGGTGCCGGTGCGGCGTGCGATCACCGAAGCGGGCAACCCGGTTCCCAAAAGGATTTAGCGCTGGGCGCGAAAGGGCTGTAGTGTACGCGTTTGGCCTGCCAGGCGTACCGTTACTGCGCGTCAAAGATGCCGAACGCTGAGTCGCATCTCCTTATAGGTGTGACAAACCGGACGTCGGGGGGTACTGCACTGGTTGACAAGGCTGCGGCTACGACGGCGACACATGACCCGGATCGGGACTCCGGACGGGAATCTTTACCGCCGCCCGGACGTTGACCGGATGACGACGACAGCGACACCTGTCCTGTGGGCGACAAGCCCGGGAGGCACGATTCATGAGTGAGCGAGCTCTTCGCGGCACGCGCCTCGTGGTGACCAGCTACGAGACGGACCGCGGCATCGACCTGGCCCCGCGCCAGGCCGTGGAGTACGCATGCGAGAAGGGGCACCGCTTCGAGATGCCCTTCTCGGTCGAGGCGGAGATCCCGCCGGAGTGGGAGTGCAAGGTCTGCGGTGCCCAGGCACTCCTGGTGGACGGCGACGGCCCTGAGGAGAAGAAGGCCAAGCCCGCGCGTACGCATTGGGACATGCTGATGGAGCGGCGTACCCGAGAGGAACTCGAAGAGGTCCTCGAGGAGCGTCTCGCCGTTCTGCGCTCCGGTGCGATGAACATCGCGGTTCACCCCAGGGACAGCCGAAAGTCGGCTTGATCCCGTCGGGGGCTTGAGCGAAGCCGCACCCGCACAGCGGCACAGGACCGCGGGCGCCGTACGTGACGTACGGCGCCCGCGGTCCTGTGTGCGTGTGGGGACCGGCCGTGGGGACCCGGCCCGCCCTCAGCGGGTGAGCGGCGGGCGCGGCCCCTGCGGGGTGTCCCCCGGAGCGCCTCCGGGTTCGTCCCGGACGACCTCGCCCTGGACGACCTTGCCGTCGGGCCTGCGCATACGGGCCTGCTGGAAGGCGTCCCCGAGGGAGCCCTGCGCGGCCTCGCGGAGCTTGCGCTCGAAGGTGCGCTCGGCGTGACGGCTCACGGCCTTCTGCACCGGCGGCACCAGCAGGAGCAGCCCCACCGCGTCCGAGATCACACCGGGGATGATCAGCAGCAGGCCGCCCAGCATCGTCAGGCCGTTGCCCTCGCTGTTCGGCCGGGCTTCGGACAGCACCCCGCCCTGCTGCTGTTGCAGCGTCTCGGTCAGGTTCTTGAAGGCCCGCCGGCCGGCCCGCTTGATGACGGCCGAGCCGAGGACGAGGCCGGCCACCAGGATCAGGAAGACCACCAGTCCGTTCGACGCCCCGGCGACCATGGTGAGCAGCCAGATCTCCAGCACGAGCCATGCGGCGACACCCAGCGGCAGGAAGGTGCGCAGCCGGGAGCGCCGGGGCCGGGCGGGATACGGGGTCTGAGCGCCAGTCGTCATGCTCCCAGTGTGCCTGGGCCCGGCTCAGCACGGGATAAGCGGGATCACCGGGACGAACGGGCGGTCGTACGCCTACGGTTCGGACCGCTTGGCGTCCGGCTCGGACTGCTTGACGTCCGGCTCGACTTGCTGCTTGGCGTCCGGCTCGGACTGCTTGACGTCCGGCTCCGCTTGCTGCTTGTCGTCACCGCGTCCGAGGACCTTGCCGACCCGCTCCCCCACGCCCCACGCCGTGACCCGCCACAGTGCTTCGACGAGGATGTCGCGGCTCATCTTGGAGTCGCCGAGTTCGCGCTCGACGAAGGTGATGGGGACCTCGACGACGTGGTAACCGGCCTTCACCGCGCGGCGGGCCAGGTCGACCTGGAAGCAGTACCCCTGGGAGGCCACTTCCTCGAGGCCGAGGCCCTCCAGCGTCTCGCGGCGGAAGGCGCGGAAGCCGCCGGTGATGTCGCGCAGCGGCAGATCGAGCGCCACGCGCGAGTAGAGACTGCCCCCGCGCGAGATGAACTCACGGGACTTGGGCCAGTTCACCACCCGGCCGCCGGGTACCCAGCGCGAACCGAGCACCAGGTCGGCGCCCTTGAGGGCGGTCAGCAGGCGAGGCAATTCCTCGGGCTGGTGGGAACCGTCGGCGTCCATCTCGACGAGCACGCCGTAGCCGTGCTCCATGCCCCAGCGGAAGCCCGCGAGATAGGCCGCGCCCAGGCCCTCCTTGCCCTTGCGGTGCAGCACCTGGACGCGTTCGTCCCCGGCGGCCAGTTCATCGGCGAGCTTGCCCGTGCCGTCGGGGCTGTTGTCGTCGGCCACGAGAACGTGCGCCTCGGGAACGGCCTCGCGCACCCGGCCGACGATCGCCTTGATGTTCTCCGCCTCGTTGTAGGTCGGGATGATCACCAAAGCCGTGCCGAGCGGGCCGAAGTTCCTCCCCTGGGATCCTGCCGCGAGGATCCCGTCGCCGTCGTTCACTGCTGCCCCTTCATGTCCTGTGCGGAGGATCCCACCATAGTGGGCACGGCCTGCGCCGACGTGACAGGACGTTCATATGGTGGTGTCGTTTACCGAAGATCGGGTAGGAACACACTTTTTGGGCGTGCTTGAAGAGGGGCAGCGGATGGGGGCCCGGCGCCCTTCGGGCCGGCCCGGGACCCGCCGGCTGCGGATCGCCCTGAAGCCGTTGTCTACTGAGCACCCGGGCCCCACCCTGGGTCGCACCTCCCCGGCCGGCTGGAACGTCCCTCGGTACCGCGCCGCCGCTGAGCCTGGCTCCCAGTGACGGTGCTCCGGTGCGGCGCGCCGTCCCTGACCCAGCGGCGCTGACCCGAGTGGCCGGACGTTCTCCGGCCGGGCGTCCGGTGGTGGACCCGGCCGAACCTATCGGCCCTCCGCCGCTGCCTGTCAACAGTCGTTTGACCTGCGTAATGTGGTTCAAACGCCTGGTCAGAGGCGAGGATGCGCAGGTCGTGAGACGGGGGCGCGGCGCATGATCGCCACCGTGCCACCCCCGTAGATCACTCGCCCGGCCGTACGAACACCGTGCGCCCGCCGACCACGGTCCGCAGGCAGACCGGCAGGTCACGGCCGGGGGCGAGGTCGGGCAGGCCGGGGGTGCCGGAGCGCGGGTCGGTGGACCAGCGCGCCACCCGGTCGTCGGGGGCCTGGACGACGAGTTCACCGGTGCGCCAGAGGGCGTAGTCGGCGGGGGCGCCGGGCACCAGGACGCCCGCGTCGTCGCGTCCGACCGCCCGCCAGCCGCCGCGCGTGTGCGCGGTGAACGCGGCGCGCACGGAGACGCGGTGCTCCGGTGTGTGGTGGAAGGCGGCGGCCCGGACCGTGCCCCAGGGGTCGAGGGGGGTGACCGGGCTGTCGGAGCCGAAGGCGAGCGGGACGCCGGCCCGCAGCAGCGCCGCGAAGGGGTTCAGGGAGCGGGCCCGCTCCGCTCCCAGGCGCCGCGCGTACATGCCGTCCGCGCCGCCCCACAGGGCGTCGAAGGCGGGCTGGACGGAGGCGGTCAGGCCCAGTTCGGCGAAGGCGGCGACGGTCTCGGGGGTGAGCATCTCGGCGTGCTCGACGCGGTGCCGGGCGGCGCGGACGCGGGCGAGGCCGAGCGTGCCGGCGGCGGCCCGCACGCCGTCGACGACGGTGCTCACGGCGGCGTCGCCGATGGCGTGGAAGCCGGCCTGGAGACCGGCCTCGGTGCAGGCGACGACGTGGGCCGCGACGGCGGCGGCGTCCAGGTGGGCGGTGCCGGTGTGGGCGGCGTCGGCGTACGGCTCGTGCAGGCACGCGGTGTGCGAGCCGAGGGCGCCGTCGGCGAACAGGTCGCCCGCGGCGCCGATCGCGCCCAGTTCGCGGGCCTTGGCGACGTCCTGTTCGGCCCAGTAGCCGACGACGCGCGGGCCGTCCTCCTCGGCGGCGAGCCGCAGCAGTCCGGTGAAGTCGTCCTCGGAGGAGATCTCCGGTCCGCCGCACTCGTGGACCGTGCCGATGCCGAGGGAGGCGGCGTGGCCGAGGGCGGCGCGCTGGGCCTCGGTGCGCTGGGCCGGTGTGACGGCGGCCAGGGCGGCGGCGCGGACGGCGTGATGGGCGTCCCCGGTGAGCGGGCGGTCCTCACGGGTGACGGCGCCCGGGAGGAGGTCGAGCAGCGCGGTGGTGACGACCGCGGAGTGGACGTCGATCCGGCTGAGGTAGAGGGGGCGGCCGCCGGTGGCCTCGTCGAGTTCCGCGCGGGTCGGGGGCCGGCCGCCGGGCCAGCGGGCGGCGTCCCAGCCGTGGCCGAGGAGGACCCGGTCGTCCGGGCGGGCGGCGGCGAACTCCCGTACGCGGGCCAGCGCGGCCTCGAGGGAAGGGGCGGTGGACAGGTCGAGGCCGGTGAGGGCGAGGCCGGTGGCCGTGGTGTGGACGTGCGCGTCGGTGAAGGCGGGGGTGACCAGCGCACCGTCGAGGTCGATCACCTCGTCGACCCCGTCCGCGAAGGCGTCGGCGGCACCCTCGGAGCCGACCCAGGCGACCTGACCGCGCTCGACGACCATCGCGGTCGCGAAGGGGTCGGCGGGGCTGTGGACCTCCCCGCGGCGGAGCAGGACGGTGCGGGACGGGACGGTGCGTTCACTCATGCCCCACAGTTTCGCGCGTCGCGCGGGGTGCTCCGCACGCAGGGCCGTCCCACCGCGGCGGAGACGGACCGTGGGGGCCACTGGCCCAGTGCGTTCCACCGCCCCGCTGTGATCACCCCGCCGCCCCTTCCCTCCCCCACTCCAGGCTTCGCTCGAGCGGGGCCCCCATCGCCCCCTGAGGCTCCGCCCCCGGACTCCCGCTCCTCGAACGCCGGAGGGGCTGTGAGTCAGATGCGCGGCGGGCGGGCTTCGTACGGTGTGGAGAGGACCACCGTCGTACGGGTGGAGACGCCCGCCAGTGAGCGCACGCGGGCGAGCAGTTCCTCCAGTTCGTGCGGTGTGGAGACGCGCACCTTCAGGATGTAGTTCTCGTCGCCCGCGACGCTGTGGCAGGCCTCGATCTCGGGGACGCCGGCGAGGCGGTCCGCGATGTCGTCGGGGGCGCTGGGGTCGAAGGGTTTGACCGAGATGAAGGCGGTCATGGGCAGGCCGACGGCCTCCGGGTCGACGACCGCGGCATAGCCGCGGATGACGCCACGCTGTTCCAGCCGGCGCACCCGCTGGTGCACGGCCGACGTGGACAGGCCCGTGGCCTTGCCCAGGTCTGTGTAGCTCATCCGCCCGTCCTTGACGAGCAGCTGCACGATCTGTCGGTCCAGCTCCTCCATGGCGCAAGAACCTACAGTGCGCTTGATCTCCTCGGATACCTGAGCCGCCCAGGTCATGCCCGGTTCGTGACGCGCCGGGGACCGCCGCGCGCGATCCGGGGGGACAAAGCCCCCGCACGGGGCATCCGCACATGGCGTGTGACGAACACCACACCTTTCGAGCGGTCTCCGTGATGTTCCCGTGATTACCCCGGAGGGGGGACGGGAAGTGCTTGCTGTGGTCGAGGCCGCAGTGCCTTCACGGCCCAGCCCGAGGGGGAGAACCCAATGCAGAGTCTTAAGCGCCTTGGTCGTACCACGTCCAAGCGGCAGCAGCCGGTCGTCGAGCTCGATCCGGAGTACGTCGAACCCGACGCCCCGGACGAGGAACTCGACGCCTACGACACCTTCGAGATGTACCGGGTCGTCTGCCCGGACTGCGCGCAGCCCATCGCCCTGCTCGCGGACGAGGACGTCCTGCCGGAGCACGCGCTGTGCGCCTCGCCGTGGAACCCGTTCGGGCTCACGGTCTGCGCCGGCACCGGCCGCCGGGCCGCCGAGGCACGGCCGGCCGACGAGTCCGTCACTCCCCAGGAGCAGGACACCGCCCTGCTGTTGACGCTCCCTCAGGGACTCGACTGGCGCACCCAGCCCTTCTCGCACGTCGGCGGTCCGGGCTCGCGTCCGATCCGGGTCCCGGCGATGCGGCGGCACGCCGCCTGAGCGCACACCGGTGCGGGGGCGGCGCGGTCCGCCGCCCCCCGTCCACGCCGGACGGCCGCGAACGCACGTCCTGTTCCGGGGGCCGGTGACCCGTCGGGCCGCTTCCACGTTGCCCGGGTATGACGACCCCCACGTACTCGACGACCGGGCGTCAACGCCGTGTCTTCGTGCCGCCGCCCGCGGAGGCGGTCGCGCCCGCGCCGCCCCGGCTCCCGGATCCGCCGATCTACCGCGATCTCGTGCGGACCTGGGCCGACCGGGGCCGCACGGTGCCCGGGCGGCAGGATCCGGAGTGGACCCGGCTCGTCGCGCCCTGGTGGGGGCCCGGCCGGCTCAGCGGGTCTCCGGGCCCACGAGATGGCGGGCGATGACCATGCGCTGGATCTGGTTGGTGCCCTCGACGATCTGCAGGACCTTGGCCTCACGCATGTAGCGCTCGGCGGGGAAGTCCGCGGTGTAGCCGTAGCCGCCGAGGATCTGCACGGCGTCGGTGGTGACCCGCATCGCCGTGTCGGTGCAGTGCAGCTTGGCCATGGCGGCCTGCTTGGCGAACGGCCGCCCCGCGTCGCGCAGCCGGGCCGCCGCCAGGTACAGCGCGCGCCCCGCCTCGATCTGCGTGGCCATGTCGGCGAGCATGAAGCGCAGTCCCTGGAAGTCGGCGATCGGCCTGCCGAACTGCCGCCGCTCGGCCGCGTAGCCGAGCGCCTCGTCCAGCGCCGCCTGGGCCAGGCCGATCGCACAGGCGGCGATGCCGAGCCGGCCGCCGTCCAGCGCGGACAGGGCGATCGCGAAGCCCTGCCCCTCCTCACCGACCCGCCGCGCGTCGGGGACCCGGACGCCGTCGAGATGGACCTGGGCGGTCGGCGAGCCCTTCATCCCCATCTTCTTCTCCGGCACGGCGGCGCTCAGCCCCTCGGCGTCACCGGGCACCAGGAACGCGGTGATGCCGCGCGGGCCCTCCTCGCCGGTACGGGCCATGACGGTGTAGAAGTCGGCGATGCCACCGTGGGTGATCCACGCCTTGGTGCCGGTGATCACCCAGTCGTCCCCGTCGCGCACCGCCTTGGTGCGCA
The DNA here is from genome assembly GCF_040646935.1 of Streptomyces sp. NPDC044984. NCBI lineage: Bacteria > Bacillati > Actinomycetota > Actinomycetes > Kitasatosporales > Streptomycetaceae > Streptomyces > Streptomyces sp. NPDC044984. The sequence continues at coordinate 115,653 of NZ_JBEZBE010000018.1, read as the reverse complement.
GGGAGGCCGCGTCGGAGCCCGAGGCGGGCTCGGAGAGGCAGTAGGCGCCGAGCAGGCCGCCGCCGAGCATCGCGGGCAGATGCCCGGCCCGCTGCTCCTTGGCGCCGTAGGCGGCGAGCGCGTAGGAGGCCAGGGTGTGCACGCTGACGCCGAGGCCGACGGTGAGGCGGGCCGCGGCGAGCTCTTCGAGGACCTGGAGGTAGACCTCGTACGGCTGGTCACCGCCGCCGTACTCGGCGTCGTAGGGCAGGCCGAGCAGGCCGGACTCGGAGAGCAGGGTGAACAGCTCGCGGGGGAAGCGTCCCGCGTCCTCCTCCTCGGCCGCCCGCGGGGCGACCTCGCGCTGCGCGATGTCGCGGACGAGCGAGATCAGGTCCCGGGCCTCGTCCGTGGGCAGTTGCCGGTCCACCGGCTGCGGGGCGCGGTCGGGCATGGCGACGCTCTCCTCCCTGTTCGGGCACATCGGCGTGCGCCTTGGGTGGGGGCGGCTCCGCCGGGGTCGTATCGGTGCCTGGCCGATGCTCGCACTCCCGGGTCTCGGAAGCTGCTGACCAGCGGCTGTGCGCTGCGAGTATGCCCGATCGGCGGCATCCAGTCACTAGTTAACGACCGCTCACTCCAAGAAGTTTCCGCGCACTCGCCGAACGGGACGTCCGGCGGAAAGCGACGCGTGGCGTCCCCGTCCCGGCCGAGCCGCGGTGGTCCGGTTCGGCGTCCGGCTCGCCCGTCGGCGGCTCCTGCCGGGATGCGTCTCAGGCGTCGCGGCGGGCGGGCGCCGGGGCCGGGTGGGCGGGGTCCAGCTCCTCGATGGCGCGCATGGCCCCGCCGAGCGTCTTCACCAGCAGCTCGCTCATGGTCTCGCGGGACAGTTCACCGCGGTCGATCCACTCGAGCGCGGCGCCCTCCACGCTGCACACCCAGGCCAGCAGCCCCATCCGCGCCACCGGCGCGATGTCCGTACGGCCGTAGGCACCCTCGGCGACGGTCGCGACGATGGCCTCGCGCACCCCGTCCCGGATCGCGTGCACCTCGGTGTCGAAGCCGACGCCGCCGCTGACGATCGCGCGGTAGGCGGCCTGGTTGTGCTCGGCGTACCGCAGATAGCTGTCGACGGTGCGGTGCACCCGCTCCACGGGCGGCAGTCCGGCCCCGTCCGCGGCGAAGGAGACCAGGCCGGCCACCGAGTCCTCGATGATCGCCAGGTAGTAGCCGCGCTTGGAGTGGAAGTAGTAGTAGATCAGCCCCTTGGCGACCCGCGCCTGGCGTGCGATGTCGTCCATCGAGAGCGCGTCGTACGACGTGTCCGCGAACAACCTCCGCCCGATGGCGATGAGTTCGGCGCGGCGCGCGGACGAACGCTCGGTACCGCGCGCCGCGGGGCGTACGGCGGACTGCCGGCTGATGTTCAATTTCGACCCAGGTCTTCCTGCGGGCGGTGGGACATCCCGCCGCAGTATGTCAGGTCGTCCGAAGGGCCCGGGCCGGCATCCCCGCGACCTCGGGTTACAGCAGTCCCAGTTGGGTCACGAACATCGCGAGGACCACGACGAGGGTCCATCCCATGGCGTGTTCGAAGATCTTCGGGCCGTCCTCCCGGGGGCCGCCGGTGCGGGCGCGGGTGACGGTGGCTGCGTTCGCGGTCATGGCTTCTCGCTGGTCTCTGTGGTGCGGTGGACTCCCCCTGCGACTGACGTCCACCTTGCCACCGTGAGCGGCCTGTGTGGCCGAGAGGTTGGTCACAGCCGTCCGACGGGCCCCGGTCGGCCGGGGCCCGTCAGACGGACCGGCTCAGCGCACGCCCACCGCCGCGAGCGCCTTGCGCTGCCGCGAGGTCGGCCGGGCCGGGAAGTAGAGGTAGCAGATCCCCCCGGTGCCGGAGACGACCTTCCCGGAGGCGTTGTACCGCTTGGTCCGCAGCCAGATGTTCTCCCACTCGCGCCGGTCGTAGACACGGCGCACGGCCTCGTTGTCGTCCGAGGCGGGGTCGTTGGCGATCACGTCGCCGTCGGCGGTGAAGCCGATCACCGTCATCAGATGCCCGGAGGTGCCGTACCCCGCCCCGGTCAGCTCCTCCGCGAGGAACGACTGCGACGTGATGGCCGGAATGCCCGCGGCGATCAGCGTCTCCAGGTCGGTGAGGGAGCCGAGGCGGGTGACCACGCCCTGGAGGCCGTCGAAGGTGGCCGCGTAGGCGGCGTTGAACGGCCAGTTGCCGCAGCCGGCGTACTGGTAGTCGTACGTGTACCGGGCCGCGTGGCAGATCTGCGGGTCGGCGTAGGACGGATCGACCCAGGACAGCTGCTCCTCGGTGAGCCGCCCTCCCCAGTATTCGATGATCATCTGCGAGGAGGTGGGGCTGCACCAGGCCTCGCCGCCGTTGTCGTACTCCGGGTACTGGCCCTTGTGGATCTCCTGCGAGTAACGCGGGACGATCAGCTCCCCGGCGAGGCCGGGCTCCGAGGCGGGGACGGTGAACCGGTCGGGGACGTCGGAGCCCATGACGCCGAGCCGCCACACCGTCGGGGTGAGCCGGGTGCCGGGGCGGCGGTGGAGGGTCAGCCGCAGCCGGTAGGAGACGATGCGCGGGCCCGAGGCCGTGTCGTCCACGGAGAGCGTGTCCGTCCAGACGGTGCTCTTCCCGTCGCTCTGGTCGTCCACCGAGGCGCGCCGGATGTCCTGGTCGCCGGCGGCCCAGCGGCCCATGACGTACCAGGGGGTGTCCGTGCCGTCGGAGTACGTGCCCTTCAGCTCGATCTGGAGCCAGGTGCCCTCGGGGGTGTGCGCGTTCCAGGAGGCGATGACCTCCGTCGCCGGAACCCCGGGACGGTGCACGGGTGAGGTCCAGCTCGCGTACTCCCAGGCGGCCGTGCGGCCGGTGTGCGGGTCGGTGTAGTCCGTGGTGCCGGCGGGCCGCGCGATCACGAGGCCGGGGCGGGCGCCGGCGACGGCCCGGGTCCCGTCGGCGGTGCCGCCGCGCCAGTCGGCGTACGAGGTCCAGGCCCGGTTGTCGACGGGACGGGCGGCGGTCCGGCCGGTGCCGGAGGTGTCGGTGGCGCGTCCGGCCGGGATGCCGGCCGTCGGGATGCCGGCGGACGCCGGGCCCGCGCTCCCGGCGACGGCGGCGACGACCGCCGCGGCCAGGAGGGATCTGCGGGAGGGCAGTTCGGCTCTGCTCATGGGTGGAGGACCCCCGGGTGTCGGAGTCGGGACAGGACCAAAGCACGGTCGGCCGGACGGCGTACGTCCGCCGGATGGAGCGGGTGTGCGCCAACTATGAACGCAGCCGGGCGGATCCTGCCAGCACCCCGGCCGTACCGAGTCCCACCGACATGGGACTCGACCAATGGCGGGACCCGCGGCGGGCCTGTCCGGCCGAGGGCTCGAGGGCTTCTCCGTCCGGGCATCCGGGCTCGTCCGTCCGGGGGCCTAGAGTGCTCCGGTGAGCCCTCCACCTTCCCCGCCCCAGGGACCGGCCCTGCACGGTCTCGCCTCCCGCATCCGCCGGCTCGCCCCCTCCTGCGGCCCGGTCCGGCTCGTCGGTGTCGACGGACACGCCGGGTCGGGGAAGTCGACGTTCGCCGTGCGGCTGGCCGGGGCCCTGGACGGCGCTCCGGTGCTGCGGCTCGACGACATCGCCAGCCACACCGAACTGTTCGACTGGACCGGACGGCTGCTGAGCCAGGTGATCGAGCCGCTCGGCCGCGGCGAGACCGCGCACTACTCCCCCTACGACTGGCGGACCCGCCGTTTCGGACCGCCCCGCCCGCTGCCGCCCGCCCCCGTGATCGTCGTGGAGGGCGTCGGCGCGGGACGCCGGGCCCTGCGCCCCCATCTGGCGCTGCTGCTGTGGATGGATCTCCCCCGGGAGGAGTCCTGGTCACGGGGACGGGCCCGCGACGGAGCGGAGCAGCAGGGGTTCTGGGACGGCTGGGTCCGCGCGGAGCGCGAGCACTTCACCGGCGATCCCTCGCGGCCCTTCGCCGGTCTTCTGGTACGGCAGCGCCCGAAGGGATACGAGCTGCTTCCCGGGCCTGCCGGGGCGGGTGAGCCACCCCCTCCGATCACTCACGGTGACGGCCCGTCCGCGTTGTGGTGAACCCGTGAAGAGCGGTCCCGGACAAGTTGCCGAAGTACCCCAACTCGGCTTGACCGGGGGCGCGTACAGGTCTTACGTTCTCAATGTGCGGCCCTTCGGAGCCGCCGGCAGACGCGAAGCCCCCGGTTGTTCCCCCGTGATCGGGGGCTTCGTTCTGCCCTCTTCACGCTTTTCGGGCGCCCAGTGGCATATGACGATCACCCTGGGTCACCACGCGTGCTTCGTGCTCCCCCTCCCACCTCGCCCTTCGGCGCGCACGGCACCCTACGGACGTGACGCCGCCGCAGGTACGATGCCCTCGGTGCGACCTACGGACGCTGCTTCGCGCACCTTGCAACTCCGGTCCGCGGCACAGCGGTTCGACCAACGGGAGCCGACGGACGCGGGCCGGCCGGCACACCGACGGGGGCACGGTTCGTGGGGGACGTGATGGACTTCGGCACGCAGGACCCGCAGGCCCCGGCCGATCTCGCCTGGCTGCGAGGCGTGGACGCCTACACGATGGGCGCCTACCCGCAGGCGGAGGAGGAGTTCCGGACCGCGGTGCGGATCGACCCGGGGATGGCCGACGGCTGGCTGGGGCTGCACGCGCTGCGCGTCGACACGACGACCGCGCTGCTCAGGATGTTCCGGCACCGGGAGCGCTTCGGCGAGCAGCGCACCCGGCACCGCCGCACCCTCAACTCCTGGTACTGGCTGGGCTGGTGGGTGCAGCCGGTGCTGGAGAGCCCCCGCGACCTGCTGCTGGCGCACGCCTCCCACTGGCTGGACGGGCGCCACGTCCCCGAGCTGGACCGGGCGCTCGCCGGACTGCCCCCGGTGGACGCCGATCCGCAGGTCCGCTTCCTGCACGCCTGCCGCGCCTACCTGGTCAAGGACTGGGAGCAGCTGGTCCGGTACACGGACTCCCTCGTCGAGGACCCGATGCTGGGCATCGAGGCCGGTCTGTTCGGCGGCATGGCGCGGGTGCGACTGGAGATGTACGGACAGGCCGAACCGCTGCTGTCGGCGGCGCTGATGCGGTGCCGCAGCGAACAGCCGCAGCGCAAGGAGCTGCGCTACTGGCTGGCTCGCGCCCACGAGGGCACCGGACGCAGCGCCGCCGCGCTTCCCCTGTACCGGGCCGTGCACCGGGTCGATCCGGCCTTCATGGACACCTCCGCCCGGCTCGCCGCGATCGCCGAGGGCGACGGGTACGACGACTCCGCGGACCTCGCCGCGATCACGCTCACCGGGGCCGGGCAGGATGCCGTGGACGGCCCCGACATGCTCGATCCCCTGTTCGGCACCGAGGGGCGTGACCTGCGGCTGCCCGAGCCCGAGCCCGTGCCGGGCCCCCCGCCTCCGGTCACCGCTCCGGGCGTGCGGGAGCGGGCGGGCACCGGGACGTCACCGCTGCCCACCGGACCCACGGACCCCGCGCTGCTGGAGGAGGCGCTCGCCGAGCTGGAGCGCATGGTGGGCCTGGAGCCGGTGAAGCGCCAGGTCAAGGCGTTGTCGGCGCAGCTGAACATGGCGCGGCTGCGCGCCGGGCAGGGGCTGCCGGTGCAGCCGCCGAAACGCCACTTCGTCTTCTCCGGACCGTCCGGGACCGGCAAGACCACGGTGGCCCGCATCCTCGGCCGGGTGTTCTACGCCCTCGGGCTGCTCGGCGGTGACCATCTGGTGGAGGCCCAGCGGGCGGATCTGGTCGGTGAGTACCTGGGGCAGACCGCGGTGAAGGCCAATGAGCTGATCGACTCCGCGCTGGGCGGGGTGCTGTTCGTGGACGAGGCGTACTCCCTGTCCAACTCCGGGTACGGCAAGGGGGACGCGTACGGGGACGAGGCGCTTCAGGTGCTGTTGAAGCGGGCGGAGGACAACCGGGACCATCTGGTGGTGATCCTCGCCGGGTATCCGGAGGGCATGGACCGGCTGCTGGCCGCGAACCCCGGGCTGTCCTCGCGGTTCACCACACGGGTGGACTTCCCCTCGTACCGGCCGCTGGAGCTGACCTCGATCGGTGAGGTGCTGGCGGAGGAGAACGGGGACGTGTGGGACGAGGAGGCGTTGGACGAGCTGCGGTCGATCGCCGGGCACGTGGTGGATCAGGGGTGGATCGACGAGCTGGGGAACGGGCGGTTTCTGCGGACGCTGTACGAGAAGAGCTGTGCGTACCGGGATCTGCGGTTGTCGGTGTATCCCGGGGCGTTGAGCCGGGACGACCTGGCCACGTTGCGGTTGCCGGATCTGATGCAGGCGTACGGCGAGGTCTTGTCCGGGCGGGGGCCGGCGGACCCACCGGGGCTGTGAAGCCCCGGTGGGTGGTTTCCGCTCCGCCCCGCTGGAGGGGTGCCGCTGCGCCCACCCGTGCCGCCCCAGCGGCACGACTGCCCGCAGCTGGGACGGCGTGGCTGCCCACAGCTGGGGCGGCACGACTGCCCGCAGCTGAGGCGGCGGCGTGGCTGCCCGCAGCTACGGGAGCTATGTCGCCATGGCTTCCTCCGGGGTTCCGCTCGCTCTCTGGGGGGTGACCGTCACTTCTCGGTGGGCCGGGTCACGGACCTCGCCCACCAGGAGTTCCAGGACGTCCTCCAGGGCGACCAGGCCCAGGACCTTGCCGGAGGCGTCGGAGACCTGGGCCAGGTGGGTCGCGGCACGGCGCATCACCGTGAGGGCGTCGTCCAGGGGGAGTTCGGGGCGGAGGGTCGTCATCGGGCGCCACAGGTGCTGCGGGACGGCACGGTCGGAGTCCTCCAGGTCCAGGACGTCCTTGACGTGCAGGTAGCCCATGAAGGCACCGTTGCCCGCGGCCACCGGGAACCGGGAGTACCCGGTGCGGGCGGTGAGTTCCACGATCTGCCCCGGGGTGACCGAGGGCGTGACCGTCACCAGCGACTCGCGGTCCAGCAGGACGTCCGTCACCGGGCGGGAGCCCAGCTCCAGCGCGTCCTCCAGGCGCTCGGCCTCCTCGGGGTCGAGGAGGCCGGCCTGGCCGGCGTCCTCCACCAGCCGGTTGAGCTGCTCACTTGTGAAGACGGCCTCGACCTCGTCCTTCGGCTCGACGCGGAACAGCCGCAGGACGGTCTGGGCACAGGCGCCGAGCGCGATCGTGACCGGCTTGCACAGACGGGCGAACCAGACCAGGCCGGGGCTCAGCCACAGGGCGGCCTTCTCGGGGGCCGCCATCGCCAGGTTCTTCGGGACCATCTCGCCGATGACGAGGTGGAAGAAGACCACCACGGCGAGCGCGATGACGTAGCCGAGCGGGTGGATCATGCCGTGCGGCAGGTGCATCCACGCGAAGACCGGCTCCAGCAGGTGGGCGACCGTCGGTTCGGCGACGGCGCCCAGGGTCAGCGAGCAGACGGTGATGCCGAACTGGGCCGCCGCCATCATCTGCGGCAGGTGTTCCAGGCCGTACAGCACCTGGCGGGCGCGGGCGGTGCCGAGCGGTTCGATCTGGCTGCGGCGGACCGACACGAGCGCGAACTCGGCGCCGACGAAGAACCCGTTGCCCAGCACGAGCAGCCCGGCGAAGAGGAGTTGCAGCACGCTCATCCGGCCACCTCCACCAGGGGCAGCGGGGCCGTTCTGACCAGGCGGACGCGTTCGGCGCGGTAGTGGCCGACCCGGCGCACCGACAGCCGCCAGCCGGGCAGTTCCGCGCGGTCGCCGACGGCCGGGATCCGGCCGAGCAGATCGGCGACCAGGCCGGCCACCGTCTCGTAGGGGCCTTCGGGCACCTCCAGGCCTATGCGCCGCAGGATGTCGACCCGGACGCCGCCGTCGACGTCCCAGGCGGGGTTGCCGTCCTCGGGCGGGGCGGGGGCGAGTTCGGGGACGTCCTGTCCGTCGTGCTCGTCGCGCACCTCGCCGACGATCTCCTCGACGATGTCCTCCAGCGTGACGACGCCGGCCGTGCCGCCGTACTCGTCCACGACGACCGCGATGGGCTGCTCGCTGCGCAACCGCGTGAGCAGCGGCCGTACGGGCAGAGTCTCGGGGACGAGCAGCGCCGGACGGGCGATGCGGCCCACGGGGGTGCGCAGCCGGTCGTGCACGGACACCGCGAGGGCGTCCTTGAGGTGCACCATGCCGACGATCTCGTCGATGCGCTCCCGGTAGACGGGGAAGCGGGACAGGCCGGTGGCCCGGGTCAGGTTGACCACGTCCTCGGCGGTCGCCGATGCCTGCAGGGCGCTGACCTTCACGCGTGGCGTCATGACGTGCTGCGCGGTCAGTTCGCCGAGGGACAGGGTGCGGACGAAGAGGTCCGCCGTGTCCTGTTCCAGGGCGCCGGCCCGGGCGGAGTGCCGGGCCAGGGAGACGAGTTCGCCGGGGGTGCGGGCGGAGGCCAGTTCCTCGGCGGGTTCGAGGCCCATGGCCCGCACCAGGCGGTTGGCCACGGCGTTCAGCCCGGCGATGACCGGGCGGAAGAGCCGGGCGAACGCGTGCTGCGGGCCGGCCACGAAGCGTGCGACCTGCAGGGGGCGGGAGACCGCCCAGTTCTTCGGCACGAGTTCGCCGATCACCATCTGCACCGCGGAGGCCAGCAGCATGCCGACGACGACGGAGACGCCGGGGGCCGCGCCCTCGGGGATGCCGATGCCGGTGAAGGGGCCGTGCAGCAGTCCGGCGAGCGCCGGCTGGGCCAGCATGCCGACGACGAGGGAGGTGATGGTGATGCCGAGCTGGGTGCCGGAGAGCTGGAAGGAGAGCTCCCTGAGCGACTCGACGACCCGGCGGGCGCGCCGGTCGCCGCCTGCGGCGGCCCGTTCGGCGTCCGGTCGCTCGACGGTGACCAGGCCGAACTCGGCGGCCACGAAGAATCCGTTGGCCAGGATCAGCAGGAAAGCGGCTGCGAGGAGCAGCAGGGGGGTGGTCATGGTGCCGCCGCCTCCACATGCGCGCGGACCTCGGGGAACGGGTCCGCGCTATGTCGGCAGGGGGCGGCGCAGGTACTACAGGACGATCCGTCCATCGCCGGAGAGGGTCACTCCTCGGGTAGCTGGAGCCCCTGTGCACCGGGCGGGGCGGCAGGGGCACAGGCGCGGTCGTCGCGCCTGTGCCCACCAGATTAATCAAGACATGGGCGACTGCGGCAGGTGGACGTCCCCGGTGCTTCCCGGAGCCCGGCCCCGAACCGTCCCGGGGGTGGCCCCGAGTCAGCTCCGGGGTGCCTCGGGCCCGGCCGTGGAACGGGCCTCGACGAGCGCCCGCAGGGCCCGCGCGTCGGTGACGGCCCGCTGTCTGGCGATGCCCGGCTGGATGCCGAGCGCGGGCAGGCTGGTGCCGTCGCTGAGGTCGAGGAAGACCCAGGGATCACCGGGACGGAGGTTCACCTGAAGGATCTCCGCCCATTCCAGGTGGCGCCGGCTCACGATGTTGACGACGGTGACACCCGTCTCGTCGGCGTCGACCTTCGGCCGGGCCAGCAGGAACAGCACGCCGGCCAGCAGCGCGGCGGTGAACACGAAGCTGAGCCGCTCCCCCGGGCCGAGCTGGTCCAGCAGCAGCGCGATCAGGGTGATGACCACGAAGAGCGCGGTGCCGGCCGTGAGCAGCACCGCGCGGGTGCGGCCCGGGCGGAAGGTGACGGGCAGTTCGGGCAGCCGGCCCGCGGTCGCTTCGGACATGGTGGTGCTCCGGACCCGGTCAGAGGCGGCAGGCGTGGATGGCCGTGGTGAGGATGGCGCGGGCGCCGATGTCGTACAGGTCGTCCATGACCCGCTGTGCCTCCTTGGACGGGACCATCGCGCGGACGGCGACCCAGCCCTCGTTGTGCAGCGGGGAGACGGTGGGGGACTCCAGGCCGGGGGTGAGGGCGACGGCCTTCTCGAGCTGCTCGACCCGGCAGTCGTAGTCCATCATCACGTACGTCCGGGCGACCAGGACGCCCTGGAGGCGGCGCAGGAACTGCCGCACCTTGGGCTCCTCGCCGTCCGCGCCGGTGGTGGGGGTCCCCCCGGGCGAGTGTGTTCGAGCCCGGGGGAGGATGACGACGGCCTCGGACTGCATGATCGGCTCGCCGACGACCTCCAGGCCGGCGTTGCGCAGCGAGGTGCCCGTCTCGACGACGTCCGCGATGACCTGGGCGACACCGAGCTGGATGGCGGTCTCGACGGCGCCGTCGAGGTGGACGACGGAGGCGTCGATGCCGTGGTCGGCGAGGTGCCTGGCGACGATGCCCTCGTAGGAGGTGGCGACCGTCTTGCCCTTCAGGTCCGCCAGGTCGTCGCCGACGGTGCCCGGCTTGGTGGCGAAACGGAAGGTGGAGCGGGCGAAGCCCAGCGGCAGGATCTCCTCGGCGTCGGCACCGGAGTCGATCAGCAGGTCACGGCCGGTGATGCCGATGTCGAGCTGCCCCGAGGCGACGTAGATGGCGATGTCGCGGGGGCGGAGGTAGAAGAACTCGACGTCGTTCCCCGGGTCGACGATCCGCAGCTCCTTCGACTCGCGGCGCTGCTGGTAGCCGGCCTCATGCAGCATCTCCGCCGCAGGGCCGGACAGTGAACCCTTGTTGGGGACGGCGATGCGCAGCATGAGGTCGGCTTCCTTCGTGTGGGAGGGGTGGGTCGCGAACGTCGGTTCTTACAGGTGGGCGTAGACGTCGTCGAGGGAGATGCCGCGGGCGACCATCATCACCTGGACGTGGTAGAGCAGCTGCGAGATCTCCTCGGCGGCCGCCTCCTTGCCCTCGTACTCGGCGGCCATCCAGACCTCTGCGGCCTCTTCGACGACCTTCTTGCCGATGGCGTGGACCCCCTTGTCCACCAGCTCGGCGGTGCGGGAGGTGGCGGGGTCGCCGTGGGCGGCCTTCTGCTGGAGCTCGGTGAAGAGCTCCTCGAACGTCTTCTTGGACATGGTGGTCCTTACCCTACGCGGTGACGGGGGCTGCTCACCGCCAGGGTTCGGATACCGAACGCAGGCAGGCCGCGGTGGCCACCGCCGCGGTGACCGCCTCGTGCCCCTTGTCCTCGCTGGAGCCGGGCAGTCCGGCGCGGTCGAGGGCCTGCTCCTCGTCGTCACAGGTGAGCAGGCCGAAGCCGACGGGGACGCCGGTGTCGACCGAGACCTGGGTGAGGCCCTGGGTGACGCCCTGGCACACGTAGTCGAAGTGGGGCGTGCCGCCCCGGATGACGACGCCGAGGGCGACGACCGCGTCGTAGCCGCGGCCGGCCAGGACCTTGGCGACGACCGGCAGTTCCCAGCTGCCGGGGACCCGGAGCAGGGTCGGCTCGTCGATGCCGAGGTCGTGCAGGGCGCGCAGGGCGCCGTCCACCAGTCCGTCCATCACCTTCTCGTGCCACTGCGCCGCGATGACGGCGACCCGCAGGTCCCCCACGTCGCGTACGGACAGTTCCGGTGCACCCTTGCCGCTCACGTCTCTCCTCGGTGGTTCTCGTTACTGGTTGCCGCAGGCGGGCACGGTCGGCGTGTCCAGCCAGGGCAGGTCGTGGCCCATCCGGTCCCGCTTGGTGCGCAGATAGCGGAGGTTGTGCTCGCCCGCGGTGACGGGCATCGGCTCGCGCGCGGTGACCTCGATGCCGTGACGGGCGAGCGCGTCGGACTTGTCGGGGTTGTTGGTCATCAGGCGGACGCTGCGGACGCCGAGGTCGGCGAGGATCCGCGCGCCGGCGCCGTAGTCGCGGGCGTCGGCGGGCAGGCCGAGTTCGAGGTTGGCGTCGAGGGTGTCCCGGCCGCGCTCCTGGAGTTCGTAGGCGCGCAGCTTGGACATCAGGCCGATGCCGCGTCCCTCGTGGCCGCGCAGGTAGACGACCACGCCCCGGTCCTCGGCCTGGATGCGCTCCAGGGAGGCGTCGAGCTGGGGGCCGCAGTCGCAGCGCCGGGAGCCGAAGACGTCACCGGTGAGGCATTCGGAGTGGACGCGGACGAGGACGTCCTCGCCGTCGCCGATGTCGCCGTGGACGAGGGCGACGTGTTCGACGCCGTCGACGGTGGAGCGGTAGCCGTACGCGGTGAAGGTGCCGTGGGAGGTGGGCAGACGGACCTCGGCCTCGCGGCGGACGGTGGGTTCGGCGGAGCGGCGGTAGGCGATCAGGTCCTCGATGGAGATGATCGTCAGGCCGTGCTTGCGGGCGAACGGGATCAGCTCGGGCAGCCGGAGCATCCGGCCGTCCTCGCCGGCGATCTCCACGATGGCGCCGGCCGGGCGCAGGCCGGCGAGGCGGGCGAGGTCGACGGCGGCCTCGGTGTGCCCGTTGCGCACGAGCACGCCGCCCTCGCGGGCGCGCAGCGGGAAGATGTGGCCGGGGCGGACGAGGTCGTCGGCCTGCGCGGTGCCGCTCGCCAGCAGCCGGAGCGTGGTGGCGCGGTCGGCGGCGGAGATGCCGGTGGTCACGCCGTGGGCGGCCGAGGCGTCGACGGAGACGGTGAACGCGGTCTTCATCGACTCGGTGTTGTCGTCGACCATCTGCGGGAGGCGCAGCCGGTCCAGTTCGCCGCCCTCCATGGGGGCGCAGATCAGGCCGCGGCACTCGCTCATCATGAAGGCGATGATCTCGGGGGTGGCCTTCTCGGCGGCGATGACGAGGTCGCCCTCGTTCTCGCGGTCCTCGTCGTCGACGACCACGACCGGGCGGCCGGCCGCGATGTCGGCGATCGCCTGTTCGACCGGGTCGAGCGTGAGGTCCTCGAGGCCGTCGGTGCTGTACAGGATCGGTGGGATCGGAGGAGTGGCGCGAAGCGTCTCGTTCGGGGTGGTGGCGGGTGACGGGCGGGCGCTCATGCCGGCGCTCCCTTCAGGGCGGGCCGCGCGTCCTCGCGGGAGCGCAGCCACCAGTCGCGCAGGCCCCACAGGACCAGTGCGCCGTAGATGACGTAGACGAAGCCGGAGAAGGCGAAGCCGTTGGCGAAGTTCAGGGGGACGCCGACGAGGTCGACGAGCAGCCAGGCGAACCAGAACTCGACCATGCCGCGGGCCTGCGCGTACATGGCGACGATGGTGCCGACGAAGATGTAGGCGTCCGGCCAGGGGTCCCAGGACAGGGACGGGTAGGCGGTGAACAGTCCGCCGACGGCGAGGGTGCCGACGGCCGCGGCACCCACGAGGAGGACTCGTTCGAGGTTGGTCGCGAACCGTACGGCGATGGAGCCGTCCTGCGCCTGCCGCCGGCCGCGGTTCCACTGCCAGAAGCCCCAGGCGGCGACCAGCATGACGACGACCTGCTTGCCGGCGCTGCCCGAGAGGTGGGCGGTGGCGAAGGCCGTGAAGAGGATCAGGCCGGAGACGAACTGGGCGGGCCAGGTCCACAGGGAGCGGCGCCAGCCGAGGGCGAGGGCGATCAGACCGACCACGTTGCCGATCATGTCCGACCACTTGATGTGCTGGTCGAAGAGGGTGAAGGCCTCGGAGTTGAGCCAGTTCACCGGGCCGCCCCCTCGCCGGTGGCGCGGTCGCCGAGCATCCGCTCGACGTACTTGGCGATGACGTCCACCTCGAGGTTGACCGGGTCGCCGGGCTGCTTGAGGCCCAGGGTCGTCAGGGCGAGGGTGGTGGGGATCAGGCTGACGGTGAAGAAGTCGGGCCCGGCGTCGACGACGGTGAGGCTGATGCCGTCGACGGTGATGGAGCCCTTCTCCACGACGTAGCGGGAGAGGCCGGCGGGGAGGGAGATCTTCACGATCTCCCAGTTCTCCGACGGCTCGCGCCCGAGGATCTCGCCGGTGCCGTCGACGTGCCCCTGGACGATGTGGCCGCCGAGGCGGGAGCCGACGGCCGTGGGGCGTTCGAGGTTGACGCGGGAGCCGACGGCGAGGACGCCGAGGCTGGAGCGCTTCAGGGTCTCCGCCATGACGTCGGCGGTGAACTCGTCGCCCTCGTGCTCGACGACCGTGAGGCAGACGCCGTTGACGGCGATGGAGTCGCCGTGCTTCGCGCCTTCGGTGACGACGGGGCCGCGCAGCCGGAAGCGACAGGCGTCGTCGAGGGTTTCGACGGCGGTGATCTCGCCCAGCTCTTCGACGATTCCGGTGAACACTTCCCGGGTCCTCCTGCCTCTTCGGGCACGGACTCCGGGGCTGCCGACGACGGCGGACATCGCGGGCGAGGACACCGGGAGCGACGCCGGACAGGGCTCGCCCGGACGGCGAACCGGTACGGCGGCGCGCATGGATGCCCGCCCGCCGCGCACTGCCTCCCATCCGGACTTTAACCGTCGGTCCAGGAATTTCACCTGGTCAACCGGCCGCTGGAGGCGACCGGGTCGCGGACTGTAACCGCCGGTTCGGACTTTCACCGACCCCGGAGTGCGCTGCTACTGGTACAGGGCCAGTGTGCCACGGCCGACCACCGTCCATGCGGGCGAGGGGTGTGGAGTGCCTCACAGGAAGTGACGCGGGGACTGCCGAGGGTCGCGCGAGGAGCGACCCCCCGCCGCGGCGCCCCCGACGGTCCGCCGGATTGGTCCATACCTATTGACGCTTTGGTCTAGTCCTCTTAAGGTCCGAGCCAACTTCCGTGGAGAGGAACCCACTGTGCCGTCCCCCTCACGTCCCGGAGCGAGACCCGCGCTGCTCGCCTCCGCCGCCGCCGTCACCGGCCTGCTGCTCGCCGCCCTCCCGGCCACCGTCTCGCACGCCGCCGACCAGGAGTCCTGCCGTCCCGACGGGCTGTACTCGACGCCGGGCGTCGACGTCCCGTACTGCTCGGTCTACGACTCGGCCGGCCGGGAGAAGATGGGCGCCGACCACCAGCGCCGGGTGATCGGCTACTTCACCGGCTGGCGCACCGGCAAGGACGGGAGGCCCGCCTATCTGGCGTCCGACATCCCGTGGGACAAGATCACCCACATCAATTACGCGTTCGCGCACGTCGACAAGGGCAACAAGCTCTCCGTCGGCTCGGACGGCGCCACCAACCCGGCGACGGGCATGACATGGCCGGGGACGGCCGGCGCGGAGATGGACCCGCAGCTTCCCTACAAGGGCCACTTCAACCTGCTCAACAAGTTCAAGAAGCAGCACCCCGACGTCAAGACGCTGATCTCGGTGGGCGGTTGGGCCGAGACCGGCGGCTACTTCGACGACAGCGGCACCCGGGTGGACTCCGGCGGCTTCTACTCGATGGCCACCAACGCCGACGGCTCGGTCAACCAGGTCGGCATCGACACCTTCGCCGACTCCGCGGTCGACTTCATCCGGAAGTACGGCTTCAACGGCGTCGACATCGACTACGAGTACCCGACGACGATGAAGGACGCGGGCAACCCGCTCGACTGGTCCTTCGCCAACGCCCGCCGGGCCGGTCTGGTCAAGGGCTACGCGGCGCTGATGAAGACGCTGCGCGAGAAGCTGGACCGGGCCGGAGCCGCCGACGGCAAGCACTACATGCTCACCGTGGCCGCCCCCTCGTCCGGCTATCTGCTGCGCGGCATGGAGACCTTCCAGGTCCAGAAGTACCTGGACTACGTCAACATCATGTCGTACGACCTGCACGGCGCCTGGAACGAGTACGTCGGCCCGAACGCCTCCCTGTTCGACGACGGCAAGGACGCCGAGCTGGCCGCCGCGAACGTCTACGGCAGCGCCCAGTACGGCGGCATCGGTTACCTCAACACCGACTGGGCCTACCACTACTTCCGCGGCTCCATGCCGGCCGGCCGGATCAACATCGGCCTGCCGTACTACACCCGCGGCCACAAGAACGTGCAGGGCGGGACCGACGGCCTGTGGGGGAAGGCAGCCGCGTCCTCCTGTCCGGCGGGCTCCGGCCTGACCAAGTGCGGTGACGGCGCCGTCGGCATCGACAACCTCTGGCACGACCTCGACACCGACGGCAAGGAGTCCCCCGCGGGTTCCAACCCGATGTGGCACGCCAAGAACCTCGAGAAGGGGATCGTCGGCGACTACGTCACCGACTACGGCTTCCCGGCGGACACGAAGCTGACCGGGACGTACGCCCGCAAGTACGACTCCACGCTGGTCGCCCCCTGGCTGTGGAACGCCGAGAAGAAGGTCTTCCTCTCCACCGAGGACGAGCAGTCGGTCGCCGCCAAGGCCGACTACGTCGCGGACCGCGGCATCGGCGGCACGATGGTCTGGGAGCTGGCCGGCGACTACGCCTGGAACGCCGCCAAGGGCCAGTACGAGACGGGCGACACGCTCACCTCGCTGATGTACGAGAAGTTCAAGTCGGCCGCGCCGTACGGCGCGAAGAAGTCGAACGCGGCCCTGCCGGCGGAGGCCGTGAACGTGGGCGTGGAGTTCACGGACTTCAAGCTGGGCGACTCCAACTACCCGATCACCCCCAAGCTGCGGATCACCAACAACACGAAGACCGCGCTGCCGGGCGGCACGGAGTTCCGGTTCGACTACGCGACCGCAGCCCCCGGGAACGCCTCCGACCAGTCCGGCTTCGGTACCAAGGTCATCAGCAGCGACCACACGGGCGGCAACGTGGGCGGTCTGAAGGGCGACTTCCACCGGGTGTCGCTGAAGCTGCCGGCGTGGCAGTCGCTGGCGCCGGGGGCGACCGTGGACCTGTCGTTCAACTACTACCTGCCGGTGTCGACCCCGTCGAACTGGACGGTGACGATCGGCGGCAAGGCGTACGCCCTCGCCGGGGACCTGGCGCGCGGGACGACCGTCGTCGAGCCGGGCGGCGGCACGACGCCGACGGACCCGCCGACGACTCCGCCCGGTGAGCCCGGCGACTGCGCGGACCCGGCGTGGAACGCCTCGGCCGCGTACGGCGGGGGCAGCGTGGTCTCCCACGAGGGCCGCGTCTGGAAGGCGCAGTGGTGGACGCAGGGCGAGGAGCCCGGCACCACCGGCGAATGGGGGGTCTGGCGGGACCAGGGAGCCTGCTGACCCCCGGAGGACCGGCCCGGCGGCGGTGACGACGGCCCTTGCCCGCCGCCGGGCCTCACCACGCGCGGATGCGCCCGGTGCCGGACCCGGAGAAGCTGGACTCCGTACGGGACGGCGCCCGGGACCGATGTCACGTCCGGCGGTGGCCGGTCCGTCCATCTGGCACGGGGCGTTCCGCCGGGGAGCGCCGGGTGTCCGAAGGAACGGAACAGCATGACCACGATCCTGGTGACCGGCGGTACCGGAACGCTGGGCCGGCACGTCGCCGAGCGGCTGCGGGCGGGCGGGCGCGAGGTGCGGGTGCTCAGCCGGCACGCGCAGCCGTACGCCGTCGACCTGCGCGAAGGCGGACAGGGGCTGGACAGGGCCGTCGCGGGCGTGGACACGATCGTGCACTGCGCATCGTCACCGCGCGGTGGCGACGAGAAGGCCGCGCGGAACCTGATCGCGGCGGCCCGGCGGGCCGGGGTCGGACACCTCGTGTACATCTCGATCGTCGGTGTCGACCGGGTGCCGTTCGGCTACTACCGGTCGAAGCTGGCGGTGGAGCGGCTGGTCGAGGAGTCGGGGCTGGGCTGGACGGTGCTGCGCGCCACCCAGTTCCACGACCTGGTGTGCACGGTTCTCCAGGGCATGGCCAGGCTGCCGGTCCTGCTGCTGCCTGCCCGGGTGAAGGACCAGCCGGTCGACGTCACGGAGGTCGCGGACCGCCTGGCCGAGCTGGCCCGGGGCGTGCCGGCGGGCCGCGTCGACGACATGGGTGGTCCGGAAGTCCGGACGTTCGAGTCCCTGGCCCGCGCGTATCTGAAGGCCACGGGCCGCCGCCGCGCGGTGGTGGGGGTCCCGTTGCGCGGCGCGGCCTACGACGCCTTCCGTGCGGGCGGTCACCTCGCCCCGGAGCGGGCGGTCGGCAGGGGCACGTTCGACGAGTACCTGACGAAACGGTTCGGAGCCGACGTCCCGCACCGGTGAGCGGTGCGGCCGCGGCCGGGCGGGGCGGGCCGCCGGCCCGGCCGGGCGGTGGCGGAGGCTCTAGTGCCCGGGCGCGCCGAACAGTTCGTCCTGGGCCTGGTCGCGGGCCGTCAGGAGGGCTCCGCGGAGCACCGCGCCGCCGCCCAGGGTGCTGGGCCGTACGTCGGCGGGCAGGGGTGAGAGGGCGGCCAGGCGGTCCCGCACCCGCGCGGCGAGTGCCTCGCCGCCGGCCTGGCCGACCTCGCCGCCCAGGACCACGTGGCCGGGGTCGAGCAGCGCGACCACCGAGGCGACGCCCACCGCGATCCGGTCGGCCAGGGCGTCGAGGAAGCGTGCCTCCGGGGAGGCGGGCCCAGGCGGGGAGGCGGGTCCGGAGGGGGAGGCGGGTCCGGCCGCCGCGACGGCCGTCCGTACCGCACCCGCCGCCGGCGGCTCGGTCCCCGGCTCCGCCACGACGCCGTACTCCTCCGCCAGCTCCGCGACCGCCGCCGCCCCCACCAGGGAGTGGAAACCGCCCCCGCAGTCGGTGGCCGAGGGCAGACCGCGGGTGCCCGGGACCGGGAGGAAGCCGATCTCGCCCGTGCCGCCGGAGGCGCCCCTGCGCAGGGTGCCGTCGAGGATCACGGCGGCGCCGGTGCCGTGGCCCAGCCACAGCAGGACGAAGGTGTCCCGGTCGCGGGCCGCTCCGTCGCGCTGCTCGGCCAGCGCGGCGAGGTTGGTCTCGTTCTCCACGCTGACCCGGGCCTCGGGAAGCCGTTCCTGGAGCGCGGCGACCAGGCGCCGGTGCCACTCGGGCAGCCCCGTGGAGTCGCGCAGTTCGCCGCTCGCGGGGTCGATCAGCCCGGGCGCCCCGATCCCGACGGTGTGCAGCCGGTCGGCGCCCGCCTCCTTCGCCGTCCGCTCGACCAGCGCGACCGCCTGTTCGACCGCCGGTCCGGTGCCCGCGTCCCCGGTGATGGGCAGGGCGGCCTCGGCCAGGACCCCGCCGACGAGGTCCGACACGACCACGGTGACGCCCTCGGTGCGGACGTCCAGCGCGGCCAGGTGCGCCCGGTCCGCGACGATGCCGTACAGCTTGGCGTTGGGTCCGCGCCGCTGCTCCCCCGCCTCGCCGGCCACCGCGATGAGTCCGGCGGCGGTGAGCCGCTCGACGAGGTCGGCGACGGTCGGCCGGGACAGCCCGGTCAGCTGCTTCAACTGCCCTGCGGTCAGCGGGCCCTCCTGCTGGAGCAGGCGCAGGGCGAGCCGGTCGTTGATGGCTCTGGCGGTGCTCGGGGATGCGGCCATGCCGGGATCCTTCCAGATCGGCGGGACCGGTCGGCGTCTGCTCCGCCTCCGGATACCCCATATCTTTCAGGCAGGGTTCCTGATAGTTTACGGCGGCGCGTACGGGAACCGACGGCCGGGAGGGGCGGGACGATGAGCGCAGTGGTCCACCGACAGCGCGACGTGAGGCGGGCGCGGTACGCCGTGGCCGCCGTGTTCGCCGTGCACGGCGCCGTCACCGGCTCGTTCGCCACCCGCGTTCCCTGGATCCAGGACCACGCCGGGGTGAGTGCCGGGCAGCTGGGTCTCGCGCTCGCCTTCCCCGCGCTCGGGGCGTCCGTCGCGATGCCGCTCGCGGGAAGCATCAGCCACCGCTTCGGCGCCCGCACGGCGCTGCGCGGTCTGATCGCGATGTGGACGCTCGCACTGGTCCTGCCGTCGGCCGCCCCGAACCTGCTGACCCTCTGTCTGGCCCTGTTCGTCTACGGCGCCACGGCCGGCATGTCCGACGTGGCGATGAACGCGCTGGGCGTGGAGGTGGAGAACCGGCTCGACAAGTCGATCATGTCGGGACTGCACGGCATGTGGAGCGCCGGCGCCCTGGTCGGCTCGGCGGCCGGCACGCTCGCCGCCCACCTGGGCACGGACGCCCGGCTGCACCACGCGCTCGCGGCCGCCGCCTTGACGGTGGTGGGCGTGGCCGCCTGCACCTGGGTGCTCGACCTGCAGCCCGCCGCGGACGAGGAACCGCCGCCGCGGTTCGCGCTGCCGCCCCGCTCCTCGCTGCTCATCGGCGCGATCGGCTTCTGCGCGGTGTTCGCGGAGGGCGCGAGCCTGGACTGGTCGGCGGTCTACCTGCGCGACCAACTGGAGACCTCGGCCGGCCTCGCGGCCGCCTGCACCACCGGTTTCACGCTCACCATGGCCATCGCCCGGATCGCCGGGGACCACGTGGTGGACCGCTACGGCGCCGTGCGCACGGTCCGCGCGAGCGGGGTCGTCGCCCTGCTGGGCGGACTGCTGATCGTGTTCGCCGGGCACCCCGCGACGGCGATGGCCGGGTTCGCGCTGATGGGGCTCGGCATCGCGGTGGTCGTGCCGCTGTGCTTCGCCGCCGCCGGCCGCAGCGGCACCAACCCGAGCCTGGCCATCGCGGGCGTCGCGACCATCACCTACACCTCGGGCCTGATCGCCCCGAGCGCGATCGGCCTGCTGGCCCAGGCGACCAGCCTGATGGTGTCGTTCGTCCTGGTGACGGTGTTGTCGTGCGGCATCGCGGGCTTCGCGGGCGTGCTGCGCGCGGGAGACCGTGTGAAGGTCACGCGTCCGGAAGCAGCAGTTCCCGAGCCCCGTCCCTGAACGCCTCGCTCCAGGGCGCCGGGCGCAGGGTCGTGGCGTCCAGCCGCACCAGCACCCGGCTGCCCCGCGCGTAGGTCACCGTCCCGTCCGCCGAGCAGAAGCGGAAGCCGTACGTGAGTCCGGTCGTGCCGAGCCGCTCCAGCCACAGGTGGACCGCGTACGCACCGGCGCGGGTCACCGGGGCCTCGTAGCCGATGCGCAGCTCCCGGACCGCGTTGCAGGCGTCGCCGGCCGCCGCCCAGTCGCCGTCGAAACGGACGCCCTTCTCCTGCCACAGCTCCGTCCACGCCCGCTCGACGAGCAGCGGATAGCGGGCGTTGTGCAGCAGCCCCAGCGCGTCGAGGTCGTCGAAGTGGACGGTCACGGGGATCAGCCGGCCGTACGACAGGGCGGGGGCGGGCGGGGCTTCGGCGGTCACGGGCGGGACTCCTGGGACGTACGGGATGAGTGCCGCCTACATCGAACAGCGGCGCACCCTCATCCTAAGCAGACGCTCAGCCAGGTCGGCCACGCCCGTCCACCTGTACGAAGCACTGCCGCCCAGCCCCCACAATGGTCCGGACACGCTGCACACACGACGAAAGCGACAGCCCATGGATCTCGGCGTCCGCTGGACACTGCACGGCGACGGACGCACCCCGGCCCCCGGCGCGGTGGTCCGCCCCGACGAACGGCTCTCCTGGCCGCGCACGGCGGGTCTGGGTGCCCAGCACGTCGTGGCGATGTTCGGGGCGTCCTTCGTCGCCCCGGTGCTCATGGGTCTGGACCCCAACCTGGCGATCATGATGTCGGGCGTCGCGACCGTCGTCTTCCTGCTCGCCACCCGCGGCCGGGTGCCGAGTTACCTCGGCTGCTCGCTCTCCTTCGTCGGCGTCGCCGCGGTCATCCGGGCCGACGGCGGCTCCAGCGCCACCGTCACCGGCGCGGTGTTCGTGGTGGGGGGCACGCTGTTCCTGGTGGGTCTCGCGGTGCGGCGGTTCGGGGCGCGGATCATCCACGCCGCGATGCCGCCGATCGTCACCGGTGCGGTGGTGATGCTCATCGGCTTCAACCTGGCGCCGGTGACCGCCTCCACCTACTGGCCGCAGGACCAGTGGACCGCCCTGTCCGTGATGCTGTTCACCGGGCTGGCCGTGGTCTGCCTGCACGGCTTCTGGTCCCGGATCGCGATCTTCCTCGGGCTGGTCTTCGGGTACGCCCTGTCCTGGGCGCTCGACCGGGTCTTCGGGAAGATCCACTCGGCGGACGCGAGCGGCCAGGTCACCGACCACTGGCGCCTGGACCTGTCCGGCGTGGGCCAGGCCGACTGGATCGGGCTGCCGACCCTGCACGGCCCGTCCTTCGAGTGGTCGGCGATCCTGGTCGCCCTGCCGGTGGTCATCGCGCTGATCGCCGAGAACGCGGGGCACGTCAAGGCGGTCGGTGAGATGACCGGCGACAACCTCGACGACAAGCTCGGCACGGCCATCTCCGCCGACGGCGTCGGCTCCATGCTGTCCACCGCGGTCGGCGGCCCGCCCAACACCACCTACTCCGAGAACATCGGCGTGATGGCCGCGACCCGCGTCTACTCCACGGCCGCGTACTGGGCCGCCGCCGGCTTCGCCCTGCTGTTCGGCGTCTGCCCGAAGTTCGGCGCGGTCGTGGCGGCCGTTCCGGGCGGGGTGCTCGGCGGGATCACCGTCATCCTGTACGGCATGATCGGCCTGCTCGGCGCGCAGATCTGGATCAACGCCAAGGTGGACCTGCGCAATCCGCTGAACCTGGTGCCGGCCGCGGCGGGCATCATCATCGGCGTCGGCAACGTCTCGTTGGAGTTCACCGACACCTTCTCGCTCAGCGGCATCGCGCTCGGCACGCTGGTCGTCATCACCGGCTACCACGCGCTGCGCGCCTTCGCGCCCGCCCACCTCAAGACGCAGGAGCCGCTGCTCGACGAGGGCACGTCCTCCTACGACACCGACGGCGCCGAAGGTGATCAGCGCGCCAAGTCGTAGGCGTACGAGGGGGTGAAGGTGCCCGGCGCCCCCTTGCAGCCGTCGGACTCCCCCGGCAGCTTCACCCACAGGTAGGCGTCGATGCCGGCCTCCCCGGTGCTCAGCGTCGGGGTCCGGCCCAGCTTGCGGCCGGCCGGGTCGCACCATGCGCCGTCCGGCGGAGCGCCGTTGCCGTTGCGGCTGGTGTCGATCACCGCGCCGAGGCCCGGCGGGCCGCCGAGTGCGTCGAGCACGGCACGGTCGTAGGCGACCTCGTCGGCCGTGACGTGGAAGTTGGAGACGTTGCTGAAGACGCCGTCGGAGGAGGCGGCCGAGGCGGCCCCGGCCTGCCGCAGCAGGGCGGCCTGCTCGGCGGGCGCGTTCCAGCCGGAGTGCCCGGCGTCGAAGTAGACCCGGGTCCGGGGACCGGCCTCCTTCAGCACCCTGCCGGCCCGGGCCAGCGAGGCGAAGCGGTCGGCGCGCCGCCCGGCGGGGAGGCACTCGGACTGGGCGATCGAGTCGGGCTCCAGGATCACGATGACCTCGCCGTCGCCCAGTCCGGCGGCGAACCGGTCGATCCAGGCGTCGTAGGCGGCCAGATCGGGCGCCCCGCCCTGGGAGTGCCCGCCGCAGTCGCGGTCGGGGATCACGTACGGCACGAGCACCGGCACCCGGCCCTGCGCCGCCCCGCGCGACACCACGGCACGCACCCGGGAGGTGATCGAGTCCGGGGAGTGGTCCGCGAACCACACGGCCGCCGGCCGGTCGGCTATCCGGGACTCGATGACCGCGCGGCGCGGGTCGTCGGGGTTGTCCCGCACCCACTCCAGCACCTGGGAGTCGGGGTGGCGGTAGAGACGGGTGGACACGGGGGCGGTCCACCGCTTCTCCTCGGCCTTTGACGCGGACGTCTTCGGGCTCGCCTCCTCCTTCGGACTCGCCGGGGGAGAAGGGGACTCCGACTCCGACGCCGACGGGGAGGACGACGGCGACGGCGACGGCACGGCGGGCAACGATTGCGGGCGTGGTGACGAGGTCACCACGGGGCGGGCCTCGTCCGCGCCGCGTCCGTCGCCGACCGCCGACATCATCCCGGCGGCGGTGCCGACCGCGACCACCACGGAGGCCGCCGCGACCATCGCGCCGCGCCGGGCGGCACGCCGACGCTCGGCCCTTCGCGCGGACAGGCGCTGGGCACGCGGGCCTGACACGGTACTGCTCCCCCTCCCCCACGACGGGCGCGTTCCCCCGTTCCGGGGAAGCGTCGGGCCCGCCGCCACTGGTCCCACCCTAAAGGTGCGACTCTGCGCTCATGCCGCAATGCGAACAAGTCCTCACACCTGTGGACGGGGTCATCTCCCGTCTGCGCGCGCTCGACGCGGCCCTGCCCGCGCGGGACGGGGTCGCGGTGTTCAACCGTGTCTACCTCACCGTCACGGAGGCCGTGGACCGGCGGATCGACGCGGGCCGGTTCCCGGACGCGCGGGCGGCGATCACGCTGGACGTGCGGTTCGCGGAACGCTATCTGGCGGCGGTGGACGCGGTGTCCCGGGAGCGGCGGCCACCGGCCTGCTGGCGCCCGCTGTTCCAGTTCCGCCGGCACCCCGGAGTACGCCCGCTGCAGTTCGCGCTCGCGGGCGTCAACGCGCACATCGGCCACGACCTCGCGCTCGCCGTCGTGGACACCTGTCGTACGCTCGCCTGCGAACCCTGCGATCTGGAGGACGAGTTCGACCAGGTGGGCGATCTCCTCCTCTCGCTGGAGGACCGGATCCGCGAGGAGCTGACCCCGGGACCCGAACTGCTGCGGATCGCCGACCCGCTGACCCATCTGCTGGGCGCGTGGAGCCTGGAACGCGCCCGGGAAGCCGCCTGGACGGCGGCCCGCGCCCTGTGGGCGCTGCGCGGACTGCCGGACGTTGCCGGGGAGTTCACCGAACGCCTGGACACGGCGGTGGGCTTCGCCGGCCGCATGCTGCTCACCCCGCTGCCGGACTGACCCGGCGGCGGGGAGGCGGGCTCAGTCCTCGGGGAGTTCGACCGGGGCGATCTCGTCGTAGAGGTCGCCGGGGCCCGGGTTGGTCGGGTCGGTCTCGCCGCCGAAGTGGTGCATGACGCCCCAGACCGCGTTCAGCGCGGTCTGGACGGCGCCCTCCGCCCAGCCGGCCGTCCAGGAGATGTCGTCACCGGCGAGGAAGATGCCCCGCTTGTCCTCGGGCAGCTGCTCCTGCATGAAGTGGGTGAACAGGCGGCGCTGGTAGCGGTAGTGGCCGGGCAGGTTGGCCTTGAACGCGCCCATGAAGTAGGGCTCGTTCTCCCAGGAGACGGTCACCGGGTTGCCGATGATGTGCTTCCGGATGTCGACCTTGGGGTAGATCTCGCCGAGCGACTTCAGCATGACCTCCATCCGCTCGTTCGCGGACAGCGGCAGCCACTTCAGGCTGTCGTCGCACCAGGTGTAGGAGAGGCAGATGACGGCGGGCTTGTCCGGGCCGTCGTCCAGGAGGTAGGTGCCCCGGGTCATCCGGTCGGTGAGCGTCATCGACATGACGTCCCGCCCGGTCTCCTCGTCCTTGTCGAGCCAGAACGGCCGGTCCACGGGCACGAAGAGCTTGGAGCTCTCCATGTAGTGGGTGCGCTCGATGGCGGTCCAGTGGTCGATCGGGAAGAGTGAGTCGTCGCAGGCGATCTTGGACAGCAGCATCCAGGACTGGGCGGTGAAGATCGCCGCCCGGTAGGTGCGGATGTCCCCGTCGGCGTCCGTCACCGTGATGCGGTTGCCCGCGGTGCGGTTGAGCCGGGTGACCGCCGGGCGGGGCTCGCCGTCCGGGTGCAGGGACTTCAGCGAGGTGCCGTACGGCCAGTGGACGATCTTCTCCGGCTCGCGCTCCCAGAGCCTGAGCGGCAGTTGCTGGGAGCCGCCGACGATGCCGCGGTGGTGGTCGTCGGCCTCGGTGTAGACGACGCGGAGGATCTCCAGGATGGAGTTGGGGAAGTCGGTGTCCCAGCCGCCGGTGCCGAAGCCGACCTGGCCGAAGATCTCGCGGTGCCGGAAGGACCTGAAGGCCTCGGAGTCGCAGAGGAAGCCGTAGAAGGTCTGGTTGTCGAGCTTCTCGACCAGCTTCGCCCAGATCTCCCGGATGCGCGGGACGTCGCGCTCGCGCAGGGCGCGGTTCATGTCGGAGAAGTCGGCGCCCTCTTCGAGGCACCTGGCCCAGGCGTCGGCCACGTCGCGGTAGACCTGGGGCAGGTCGTCGAGGGTCTCGGCGTAGTGCGACTCGCCCTTGAGGTCGACGACGGTGGACGGCGTCGCCTCGGCGAGGGGATTGGGGAAGGGGCGGGTCTCAAGGCCCACCAGGTCGATGTAGTGCTGGAGCGCCGTGGAGGACGGCGGGAAGCGCATCGCGCCCATCTCGGCGGTCAGGGAGTCGTCGCAGCCGTCGAAGCCCACGGTGCGCAGCCGACCGCCGATCCGGTCGGCCTCGTACACGACCGGCTTCAGGCCCATCTTCATCAGCTCGTACGCGGCGACGATGCCGGACAGGCCACCGCCGATCACCGCGACCTCGGTGCCGTGCTCGGTCGCCGGCACCTGTCCGAGGCCCGCCGGGTGGGCGAGGAAGTCGTCGTAGGCGTACGGGAAGTCCGGGCCGAACATGGTGATCGGCGGCTGCTGCTCGTCGGCGTGCTCGATCGCGTTGGGCACGGTGGACGTCATGGGGTACGGACTCCTTGCACGGGTGAAGCGGGGGGCGGGGGTGTTCAGACGAGGGACCCGTAGAGGCCGGGGCGGCGGTCGGCCAGATACGGGTTCGCCTCGCGGGAGGCGGCGAGGAAGACCGGGTCGGCGTCGGCGAGGACCAGTTCCTCCTGGCGGCCGGCGCGGGTGCGGGCCACCCCGTCGGGTCCGACGAGCGTGGACAGCCCGACGAACTCGAACTCGCCCTCGCGGCCGACCCGGTTGACGTACGCCACGTACATCTGGTTCTCGAAGGCCCGCACCGGCACCAGGTGCTCGGCGACGAACTGGAACGGGTGCATCTGCGCGGTCGGCACGAGCAGGAGGTCGGTGCCGGCGAGGGCGTGGGCGCGCACGTTCTCCGGGAACTCGACGTCGTAGCAGATCATCAGGCCGACGGTGAGGCCGTTCAGCTCGGCCTGGACGACGGGCCGCTCGCCCGGTGTGAAGTGGTCCCGTTCGAAGCAGCCGAAGAGGTGGGTCTTGCGGTGGTTCGCGAGGCGGGTGCCGTCGGCGGAGATCAGCTGCACGGAGTTGAAGACGCGCTCGCCGTCCCGCTCGGGGTAGCCGTAGGCGACCGCCAGGCCGTGCCGGGCGGCGCTCTCCGCGATCGCGTCGGCCGCGTCGCCGTCGGCGGGCTCGGCGAGCCGGCCGATGTCGTCGCCGATCGCGTACCCCGTGAGGAACAGCTCCGAGGTGACGAGCAGCCCGGCGCCCGCGGCGGCGGCACGGGCGGCCGCCTCGTCGAGGACCTTGAGGTTCTCGGCGACGGATCCGGGCCGGCCGGAGCTCTGGAGCAGGGCGGTGCGCATGCGTGTTCCTCGTCGGTACGCGGGGGTTCGGGGGGCCAGATAGAAGGTACGGTCGGCCGGCTCGGGCGGACAAGGCGGAGCCGTTGCGCGTCGGTGAGCGGTTCGTTGCGTCCGGTCGGGGGGCGGCGGCGATTCGTTGCGCGGCGTCCGTTCCCGGGGTGCCGGCGGTCCGGCGAGCCTGGTGGGGGTGGGGACGGTGGGGGCGGGGTCGCGCGGTCCGGCACCGTACGGAGTGCTCCGCGGTGGTGTGGGCCGGAGGGTGTTCGCGCGGCTCGGCGCTTGCGGGGTGCCTCCCCCGCTCTCGGCTTCTCCCCCACTCTCGGCTTCGCTCGAGCGGGGGAACCCCCATCGCCCTGGGGGTGGGGGGCGGTCGCAGGCGCTGCGCCCGCCCCCGGACCGGCATCGCTCACGGGCGTTTCTTGGCGGTCCCGGCTCCGGTCCCGACGAGCAGCAGCACCGCCGTCACCAGGTACGGCACCGCGAACACCGCGAAAGCGGTACTGTGCGCGCCGCCCGAGGCGATCAGCGCGTAGCCGCCGTAGACCGCGATCGTCGCCAGCTCCGTGCCCAGGCCCGCCACCGAGGTGAGGGTGGCGCGGCCGGTGTCCCCGATGCGCCGCTGGAGGCGGGCGTCGGCCAGCACGGTCGCCGCCTGGAAGCCACCGAAGGCGAGGGCGACGAGACCCAGCCCCCAGGGGGAGCCGTCGGCCGCGCCGACGGCCAGGGCGAGGCCGGCACCGGCGAGCAGCGCGGCGAACCCGGTCGTGCCGAGCCGCTCGCCCTCGCCGGCCAGCAGGCTTCCCGCGGTGGCACCTGCCCAGACCAGCAGGAGCAGCCAGGGAACCGTCCCGTCCGCGACGCCGGTCCCCCGCACCAGCAGCGGCGTGTACTCGTCGAGGGCGCCCCAGACGGCGCTCACGGCCGGAACGAGCAGCAGCGCCCCGCGCACCGACCGGTCGGCGCGGGCCTCGGCGAGCCCGGCGCGCAGGGTCGCCGTCCAGCTCTCGTGTCCGGTCTTCGGGGAGCGGTGCTCGGGGAACCGGAGCGCCGTGGCCGCCGCCAGCAGGCACACCGCCACGCTGGCGGCCCCGACGGCGGTGTGGCCGCCCCGGGCGAACACCGGACCGGCCAGTCCCATCGCCGCCATCACCGCGACCAGTCCGGCCGCGCGGGCCCGGCCCATGACCCGGGCGTAGCGGCCGGCCGTGCCGAGCCGTTCCAGTTCGTCGTGGACCAGGGCCTCGAGCGCACCGGAGCCGAGCGCTCCGCCGGCGCCCCACAGCACGAAGCCGAGGGCGAAGGCACCGTACGACGGGACGAGCACCCACAGGGCGAAGCCGGCGCCGGTGAGCAGCGGGCCGAGCCACAGCAGCAGGCGGCGGGAGACGGCGTCGGCCCAGACGCCGGAGGGGACCTCCAGCAGTACGCCGGTCACCGACCACAGGGCGAACAGGGAGGAGATCTGCCCGACGGACAGACCGGTGTCGCTGAACAGCAGCGCGTACACCGGGTAGAGCAGGATGAAGTCTTCGAGGAACGCGTAGCCGTACAGCGTGGTCGTCAGCCGTCGCACGCGGACGTCGGTGGCACGCGTGGGCGTGGGAGTCATGAGGCCTTCCCGTAGGGGCGGTTCGGACACCGGACGTGGAGGACGTACGGCGTCCGAGGCGGCCCTCGGGAGGCGCGGCTGGTGGATCAATGTCGCCAGGTCATGCCACCGATGTTAGTCGGACCGACGGGTCCGGTGCCGTCTTTTCCCGCGCGGTCGGGCGCTCACGGTTCCCGGGCGGACGGCTGGGGCGGCAGCAGCACGTCCCCGCTGCGCTTGAGCCGTTGCCAGGGCAGTCGGTATCCGCTGAGCGCGGTGAGGCACGCCTGAGTGAGCACGAGGTACATCAGCTGGCGGTAGACGACCTGCTGGAACGGGAGTGCCCACAGGGGGCGGAGGCTCTCACCGTCGAGGCGGAAGGCGCAGACCGCGCAGAGGGCCTGCACGGCCAGCACGCCGGTCCACGCCAGCATCGTGGCGAGCGGGTCGCCGAACAGCAGGCCGTAGACGGTCAGCAGGTCGATCAGCGGGGCGAGGAGCGGGGTGACGATCTGGAAGACGGCCAGCATCGGCAGGCCGAGGCGGCCGAAGCGGCCCGCGTGGCCGCGTTCGAACAGCGCGTGCCGGTGCTTCCACGCGGCCTGCATGGTGCCGTAGCTCCATCGGTAGCGCTGGCGCCACAGTTGCCGCAGCGATCCCGGCGCCTCGGTCCAGGCGAGGGCATCCTCGACGTAGCGGATCTCCCATCCGGCCCGGTGGAGGGCCATGGTGATGTCGGTGTCCTCGGCGAGGGTGTCCCCGCTCATCATCCCGGCGTCCCGGAGGGCCTCGGCGCGGAAGGCCCCGACGGCGCCGGGGACGGTGGGCAGGCAGCGCAGCAGGTCGTACATGCGGCGGTCGAGGTTGAACCCCATGACGTACTCGATGTGCTGCCACCGGCCGAGCAGGCTCCGGCGGTTGCCGACCTTGGCGTTCCCGGCGGTGGCGCCGACGGCGGGGTCGGCGAACGGCTGGACGAGGCGGCGGACGGTCGAGGGGGCGAAGACCGTGTCGGCGTCCAGCATCACGACGAGGTCGTGGGAGGCCCGCAGGATGCCGGTGTCGAGGGCGGACGCCTTGCCGCCGTTCGGCCGGCGCAGGACGGTGACCTCCGGGAGGCCGAGGGACTCCGCGACGTCGGCGGTGCCGTCGTCGGAACCGTCGTCCACAACGATGATCTCGACGGGATGGTCGCCGGCGGCGAGCGAGCGGAGCGTCTTGGCGATGCACAGTTTCTCGTTGCAGGCGGGGACGACGACGCTGACGGGCCGGGTGACGGGCCGGCCGGGGCCGGGGGGCGGGCGCCGACGGGCGTGGTGGTGGGCGAGGACCAGCATCAGCGCGCACCGCGCGAGGACGAGCGCCCCGACGGTCAGCAACAGCACGCCGACGACCGACACCGCCGTCCCCGAGACGGTCACGGCGGCCACGATCATCCGGCCCTTCCACGACGTTCCGGTGTCGGCGGGGCTGGTGAGGCTGTCGGTGCCGAGGAGGTCGGCGAGGGTGGTGAAGCGGTAGCCCTGGGCCTGGAGCCGGGGGATCAGGATGTCGAGCGCTTCAACGGTCTGCGACCGGTCCCCTCCCGCGTCGTGCAGGAGGACGACCGCTCCCCGGCCCGGCACCCTCGGTGTGGCAGCGTCGGCGATCGCCCGGGCGCCCGGCCGTTGCCAGTCCTCGGTGTCCTGGTCGATGAACGCCAGGACGTAGCCCTTCCCGCCCAGGTGCCGGGCGACGGACCAGGCCGGCCCGTCCAGGGCGGCGGTGGTCGAGGAGTACGGCATCCGCATGAGTGAGCTGTTGATGCCTCCGGCTCCGGCGAGGGCGAGCTGCGTCAGCGCCAGCTCGCGGTCGATGTCGCTCGCGGACCGCGTGGCCAGGTCCGGGTGGGAGAAGGTGTGCACCCCGATCTCGTGACCGGACCGGATCACCTCGCGCAGGGTCTCGGGGTGGCGCACGACCTGCCGGCCGGTGACGAAGAAGGTACCGGGCGCGCCGTGGCGGTCGAGAACGGCCCGGACGCGGGGCGTCCAGACGGGGTCCGGGCCGTCGTCGAAGGTCAGGACCACCGTCCTGTCCGGTGCCCGGTAGGTGCTCAGGCCGTCACGGGTGGTGTCGACGACCGGGCCGCCGCCGGTGACCTCCCGGGGGGCGCCGGTGACCGGTTCTCCGGTGCGCCCCTCCTGGTCTCCGGAGAAGCCCCGGGTCGTGTACCCCTCGACCAGGAGCACCGAGACGACGAAGGCCAGCAGGACGAGCGGGACGACGACGCGGAAGCGGTGCCGGGACGGCAGGGGCGCTCGGGTCCGCCGCGGCCCGGGTGTCGCCGGTGGGGGGCGGACCGGCCGGTGCGGGCGCCGCCGCATCAGGGGGCTCCGGTCACCGGTGCGTCGCCGGGCGGGGAGGCGCCCGGGTCGCCGGGGGTGCCGGACGGCGCCTCCTGAGGGGGCGCGGGCGGGGTGGGCTGCGGCGTTCCGGGCGGGGGCTCGGGTGCCGGCGGCGGGGCCGACGGATCGTCCGTATCCGCTGCGGGCGGCTCGTCCGTGCCCGGGGGCGGCGGAGGGGCGGGGCCGCTTCCCGTGCCGGGCGTGGGTGCGGACGGGTCACCGGGGGCCGGGGCGGCGGGCCGGTCCGCCGGCGTCCCCGTCGCGGAGGGCTCCGGTTCGGCCGGGACCGTCGGCACCGGCCCGCCGGGGACGAGCAGGGAGCCGGAAGTGAGGAGCGGGGCACCGGGCGACGTCAGCAGCGGAACCGGCGGGGAGCCCGGACCGCCCGCGACGCCGCCGAGGCCTCGGCGTCCCGGATCGAGCACGCCGCCGGGCAGTCGGCCCCCGTCGTCCGGGCTCCGCCGTTCCGGCGCGGACGGTGCCGTGACGTCTCCGGGCAGGGGCGGCAGCATCGCCCCCGGCGCGAAGGGCGTCGCTCCCATGAGGCTCAGTCCCAGCATCGCCATGTACGCGGCCGCCAGGCCGGCCACGCCGTATCCGGTACGCCGGAGCACGCGCGCACGCCTGCCGGAGGAGTCGACGAACACGGGAACGCTCACACCGGCCGGCGATTCGATCCCCATATGTCCGGAATCATGCCGATCCAGCATGACGTCAGCCTACGCCGGTACGGGCCTCCCTACGCGGGCGATCCCGACGAGAACCGCCGCAGCAGCGGGGACAGCACCAGCACGGACTTGGTCCGCTCGACGAACGGCTCGCCCGCGATGCGTTCCAGGACCCGTTCGAAGTGGCGCATGTCGGAGGCGAAGACCTGGGCGACCGCGTCCGCGTCACCGGTGACGGTGGAGGCGGCCACGACCTCCTGGTAGCGCTCCAGACCCCGCTGGATGGTCTCCGGGGAGGTGTTGCTGCGGCAGTAGATCTCGACGAACCCCTCCGTCTGCCAGCCGAGGGCGGCGGGGGCGACCCGTACGGTGAACCCGGTGATGGCCCCGGTGGCGCGCAGCCGGTCCACCCGCCGCTTCACGGCGGGGGCGGACAGGCCGACGAGCTGGCCGATGTCCGCGTAGGAGCGGCGGGCGTCCTCGGCGAGGGCGTGCACGATGCGTTCGTCGAGATCGTTCAGCACTGCGGGTGGTTCACTTCGCTTCTGATGTGTCCGGTGCGGCGAGCCGGGAGCGGCGGTAGCCGTACAGGAAGTAGAACACGAGTCCGGCGGCCATCCAGACACCGAAGACCACCCAGGTGATCGTGGACAGGCTGCCCATCATCCACACGCAGAACGCGAAGCCGAGGGCGGGCATGAGCGGCGACAGCGGCACCCGGAAGGTGCGGGGCATGTCGGGGCGCGTCCGGCGCAGCACCACGACGGCCACGTTGACCAGCGCGAAGGCGAACAGGGTGCCGATGCTGGTGGCGTCGGCGAGCTGGCCGAGCGGGATCGCGGCGGCCAGCACGCCGCAGAAGAGGGAGACGATCAGGGTGTTGGTGCGGGGCGTGCCGGTCTTCGGGCTGACCTTGCCGAACGCCTTGGGCACGAGGCCGTCCCGGGACATGGCGAACAGGATGCGGGTCTGGCCGTAGAGCACGGTCAGGACGACGCTGGCGATGGCGATGACGGCGCAGAACGCCAGCAGGGTGCCCCAGAAGCTCTGGCCGGTGACCTCGCGCATGATCTGGGCGAGCGCGGCCTCGGAGTCGGTGAAGTGCCGCCAGGGCTTGGTGCCCACGGCGACGGCGGCGACCAGGACGTACAGCGCGGTGATGATGGCGAGCGACAGCAGGATGGCGCGGGGCAGGTCGCGCTGGGCGTTCCTGGCCTCCTCACCGGCGGTGGAGGCGGCGTCGAAGCCGATGTACGAGAAGAACAGCGTCGCCCCGGCGGCGCTGACGCCGGCCATGCCGAGCGGCATGAAGTTCTCGTAGTTGCCGGAGCGGAAGCCCTGGACGCCGATGGCGCAGAACAGCACCAGCGCGCCGATCTTCACGACGACCATGATCGTGTTGGCGCGGGCGGACTCGCGGGCCCCGCCCATCAGGAACGCCATGGCGAGCAGGACGACGATCAGCGCGGGCAGGTTGAAGACGCCGCCGTCGCCGGGCGGGGCGGACAGCGCCGCCGGGATGGTGACGCCGACGGTGCCGTCGAGCAGTTCGTTGAGGTACTCGCCCCAGCCGACGGCTACGGCGGCGACCGAGACCCCGTACTCCAGCATCAGGCACCAACCGCAGACCCAGGCGACAAGCTCGCCCATCGTTGCGTACGCATACGAATAGGAGGAGCCGGAGACCGGGATGGTGCCCGCCAGCTCGGCGTAGGAGAGGGCGGAGAAGAGGGCCGTGAGACCGGCGATGACGAAGGACAGCGTGACGGCCGGACCGGCCTTGGGGACGGCCTCGCCGAGGACGACGAAGATGCCGGTGCCGAGGGTGGCACCGATGCTGATCATGGTCAGCTGCCACAGCCCCAGGGACCGCCGCAGGGAGCCGCCCTCACCCTGGCCACCCTCCGCGACCAGGCGTTCCACGGGCTTGCGGCGCATGAGGCGCGCGGCGACGCCCGGAGACGGCGGGGCGGCGGGGTGGCCGTTGTGCGGGGGTGCGCCTTGGTCGAGCACGCGCTGACTCCTTCGTCGCTGCCGGTCTTCCGCGGCAGGGACCGACGACGTCCCGCGACAGCCGGAACCCGTCGGGCGGGGTCCTCGCCGCACCACGTACAGCGCGTAACCCTACGAGGTTCTTCGTTGCTTCTGAAATGCAGCAACCTTGCGCACCTGCGCAAGATCATTGCGTTACCGGCGGGGACGCGGGTGTTCGTTGCGCGGGGGCTTTCGACCGTTGCGCGCCGGCCCCCGTCGATCCCGGGGCGGGATCGACGGGGGCCGGGCGGGGACGGGGGCCGTCAGCTCCAGCTGGCGTGCAGCGGCTTGCCCTCGGCGTAGCCGGCGGCGCTCTGGACGCCGACGACGGCCCTCTCGGCGAACTCCTCGAGCGATCCGGCCCCCGCGTAGGTGCAGGAGGAGCGGACGCCCGCGATGATCGAGTCGATCAGGTCCTCGACGCCGGGGCGGGCCTGGTCGAGGAACATGCGGGAGGTGGAGATGCCCTCCTCGAACAGGCCCTTGCGGGCGCGGTCGTAGGCGGACTCCTCGGAGGTGCGGTTGCGCACGGCACGCGCGGAGGCCATGCCGAAGGACTCCTTGTAGGGACGGCCGTCCGCGTCGTGCTGGAGGTCGCCCGGGGACTCGTGGGTCCCGGCGAACCAGGAGCCGATCATCACGTTGGACGCGCCGGCGGCGAGCGCCATCGCCACGTCGCGCGGGTGCCGGACACCGCCGTCGGCCCACACGTGCTTGCCGTACTTCCTCGCCTCGGCGGCGCACTCCAGGACGGCGGAGAACTGCGGCCGGCCGACGCCGGTCATCATGCGGGTGGTGCACATGGCGCCGGGGCCCACGCCGACCTTGACGATGTCGGCGCCGGCCTCGATCAGGTCGCGGACGCCCGCGGCGGCGACGACGTTGCCGGCGACGATCGGCACCCGCGGGTCGAGGTCGCGCACCAGCTTCAGCGCGCTGATCATCGACTCTTGGTGCCCGTGCGCGGTGTCGATGACGAGCGTGTCGACGCCGGCGTCCAGCAGCTGCCGGGCCTTGCCGGCCACGTCGCCGTTGATGCCGACGGCGGCGGCTATGCGGAGCCTGCCCTGCGCGTCGGTGGCCGGGGTGTACAGGGTGGCGCGCAGGGCGCCCTTGCGGGTGAGGATGCCGGCCAGGCGGCCGTCCCGGTCCACGGCGGGCGCGTAGCGGCGGTTGGCGGCGTCGAGGGTGTGGAAGGCCTCGCGCGGGTCCGTGTCCGCGTCGATGAGGATCAGGTCCTTGGACATGACCTCCTCGAGCTGGGTGAAGCGGTCCACTCCGGAGAGGTCGGTGTCGGTGACCACGCCGATCGGCTTGTACTCGTCGTCGACGACGACGCCCGCGTTGTGCGCCCGCTTGGGCAGCAGGGAGAACGCGTCGGCGACGGTCTGGTGCGGGGCCAGCACGATCGGGGTGTCCAGGACGTGGTGGCGGCCCTTCACCCAGGAGACGACCTCGGTGACGACCTCGATCGGGATGTCCTGCGGGATGACGACGAGTCCCCCGCGACGGGCCACGGTCTCGGCCATGCGGCGGCCGGCGATGGCGGTCATGTTGGCGACGACCAGCGGGATGGTGGTGCCCGTGCCGTCCGGGGAGCTGAGGTCCACGCCCTGCCGCGAGCCGACCGCGGAGCGGCTCGGCACCATGAAGACGTCGTCGTACGTCAGGTCGTACGCGGGCTGGATGTCGTTGAGGAAACGCACGTGCTGCACATCCCAGTCGATCAGAGGTGGCCCCCGGACAGGTCAGCCAGGGGGAAGAGCACGTACTTCATTGTCCCATGTCGACCGGAGCGCCATCTCCGGGCGGATCGTCCAGGCTGGTCAGAGCCCTGCTCGGAGGATCCTCCAAGGGTCGGGGCCACGATGGGGGCGGCGTCAGGCCGGCCGTCTCGGCGAACACGTCCCGGGCGGTCGCCCACTCTGCGGAACGCGCCGCCGCGTACGCCCGCCGGCCGCGTACGACGATCAGCGGCCCTCGTTCCACGGCTCCCTCGAGCCGGACGGTGTGATCGGAGAGGGAGTCGGCGAGGACGTCCCCGTCGCGGCCGAACCGGTCGGCGGGGGCAACCGCGTCCGTGCCGGGGCCGCAGGCCCTCGAAGTCGCCGAGGACGGCGCCGTCCCGGTCGTGCGGGAAGGGGGCCACCCGCGTCGACGGGCTCCGGGGTGCGGCACGCCCCGGCGGGCGGACCGGCTGTCCGGACGGTGTCCGTGCCGTCGGCCCACGCGGGCGCCGGCCCGTCGTCACCGGCGGACGAGCGGCCGGCCGGCAGGGCGGGCGGGACGCGGGAGCAGGGCCTGTCGCGGCACCGTGCGGCGATGCCGCCGGGCCCGCCCCCGCCTCACCCGCCGTCAGGGGCCGTCCGGGTCCGCGCGGTTGAGGGCGGACCGCGGGGTGGTCCCCGCCGTCATCAGGTAGTCCGCGGCCGACGTGTCCGTCACCAGGCTGGTGACGAGACCGGAGCGCAGTACGGCGTCGATCGCGGGCCCCTTGCGCTGACCGCCCGCGATCGCGACGACCTCGGGAACCCGGCGCAGCTGGTCGGTCTTGACCGTGATGCACCGCTCCCCCAGGTCCCGGCCGACCCGGCGCCCCTCCGCGTCGAAGAGGTGCGCGGACATCTCCGCGGCGACACCGAGGGAGGCGTAGTGCGCCCGCTCCTCGTCGCTGAGCATGTCGTGCACCGTGGAGATGCCCGGCTCCCAGGAACCGATGGAGACGCAGGCGACGGTGACCTTGTCGAAGTACTCGAAGGCCCGCGCGATGCCGGTCTGGTGGCGCAGCGCCTGGGCGGTGGCCGCGTCCGGCAGCAGCATCGGCGCGTAGATGGGGTGGGCGTCGCCGCCCGACACCTGCGCGGCGCGGCGCACGGCCTCCACCGAGCCGCGCTCGGCGGTCCCGGCGTCGTACACGCCCGTGAGCTGCACGACCGTGCAGGGCGGCAGCCGGTCCAGGGCCGCCGCCATGTGGATGGTGGACCTGCCCCAGGCCAGGCCCAGCACGTCCCCTTCGTTGACCAGCTCACCGAGCAGGTCGGCGGCCACCTCTCCCAGGTTCTCGGGGTCGGGTGTCTCCGCGGCCTCGGCCGGGGACTCGACCACGACGGCGTGCCTCAGGCCGTACCGGGCGCGGAGCGCGTCGGAGCGCTCGGCGTCCAGCTCGGCCGGCACGCGGATCTCGATCCGCACGAGATCCCGTTCGAGGGCGGTCTCCAGGACCCGGGCCACCTTGAAGCGGCTGACGCCGAACTCCTCGGCGATCTGGATCTTGGATTTGCCCTCGAGGTAGAAGCGGCGGGCCATGGCCGCCGCCTGCACCAGCTCAGCGGGTCCCATCCGCATGGCTGACCGGCCCGCCGACATACCCGACACGGCGATCTCCTCACTGCTGTTCACACTCTGGATTCGCCGTTCATCCTTGCAGATCCGGCGCGGTCGATCAGCCCTGCCGGGCGCCGTTCATGTTCCTGACGCTCAGTGGTCGCATGCCCACGACGCCTTGGCCGTCGCGGCCTCGGCCTGGTTGCGCAGTGCACGTACCGCCTCGGCCGGGTCCGCCGCCCCGTACACGGCGGAACCCGCGACGAAGACGTCGGCGCCGGCGTCGGCGCACCGCTCGATGGTGGACGCCGAGACCCCGCCGTCGACCTGGAGCCAGAGCTCGAGACCGTGCTTGTTGATCAACTCGCGGGTGCGGCGAATCTTCGGAAGCATGATGTCGAGGAAGGCCTGGCCCCCGAACCCCGGCTCGACCGTCATGATCAGCAGCATGTCGAGTTCGGGGAGCAGGTCCTCGTACGGCTCGACGGGGGTCGCCGGCCTCAGCGCCATGGAGGCACGGGCGCCCTTGGCGCGGATCTCCCGGGCGAGCCGTACGGGCGCGGTGGCCGCCTCGACGTGGAAGGTGACCGAACCGGCCCCCGCCTCCACGTACTGGGGCGCCCATCGATCGGGGGCCTCGATCATCAGATGGCAGTCCAGCGGGGTGTCCGTCGCGCGGGCGAGCGACTCCACGACCGGCACGCCGAGCGTGAGGTTCGGGACGAAATGGTTGTCCATGACGTCGACGTGGAGCCAGTCGGCTCCTTCCACCGCCTTCGCCTCGTCGGCGAGGCGGGCGAAGTCGGCGGACAGGATGCTGGGGCTGATCTGCGGGGCCATGCGTCAAGACTGCCATGCCCTCCGGGGGTTGTGTGCGTGGGTCCCGTGCGGGGACGGTCGTGCGTGGTCCGCGGGCCGGTCGTCGCCGCCCGTGCCCGCTCGGCGAAGCCCCGGACGTTGCTGCCCCGCGCCCCTCTGGGGGCGCTCTTGCGGAGGTCTCCATGACAGGTGGCCGTGGTGTCGCGCGTCTCGTGTGCGGGCGGCGCTCCAAGTGGCTGGTGCTCGGGCTGTGGGTCGTGGTGCTGCTCCTGACGGCACCGTTCGCCCAGAAGCTGGCCGACGCGCAGGACAACGACGCGGCGTCGTGGCTGCCGGGGTCCGCCGAGTCCACGCAGGTGCTGGAGATCTCCGAGGGCTTCCGGCCCGAGCAGATCCCCGCGATCGTGGTCTACGCGCGGGACAGCGGGCTGACGGCCGCCGACCGGGCGCGGATCGCCGAGGACGTGGAGCAGCTCGAGCGGCTGGACGACCACGGCGTCAGGGGCGACGAGACCCTCGGCCCGGTCTTCGACCGGGAGGCCGGCCCCCGTGCCGCGCAGGTCTTCGTGCCGATCACGATGGACGCGCAGGGCTGGGAGCGGATCGGCCCCGCGGTCGACTCCGTCCGCGACCACGTCGGCGGGAGCGGTGACGGACTCGCCGTGCACATCACCGGCCCCGGCGGCACGTCCGCCGACTTCGCCGAGGCGTTCGAGGGCATCGACTCCACGCTGCTGCTGTCCGCGATGGCCGTCGTCGTCGTGATGCTGCTGATCACCTACCGCAGCCCCACCCTGCTGCTGGTGCCGCTGCTCGCGGTGATCTGCGCGCTGTTCACGGCGCAGGCCCTGATCTACTTCCTGGCCGAGTACGCGGGGCTGACGGTCAACGGGCAGAGCGCCGGCATCCTCACCGTGCTGGTCTTCGGCGCGGGCACCGACTACGCCCTGCTGCTGGTCGCCCGCTACCGGGAGGAGCTGCGCCGGCACGAGGACCGGCACGAGGCGATGGCGCTGGCCCTGCACCGCGCGGGTCCGGCGGTGCTCGCCTCCGGCGCGACCGTCGTCCTGAGCATGCTGGTGCTGCTGACCGCCGAGATGAACTCCACCCGGGGACTCGGCCCGGTCGCCGCGATCGGTGTCGCGGTCGCCCTGCTGGCCATGCTGACGCTGTTCCCGGCGCTGCTGGTCGTCTGCGGCCGGTGGATCTTCTGGCCGGTGATCCCGCACCACGGCGCCCCCGATCCGACCGAGCGGGGCGTGTGGGCGCGCACGGGCCGCCGCATCGCCCGCCGCCCGCGCCTGGTCTGGGGTGTGACGACGGTGGTGCTGGCGGTCTGCTCGCTGGGCCTGGTCCAGCTCCGCGCGGAGGGCATCGGCAACGCGGACGCGTTCACCGGGAAACCGGACTCGATCACCGGGCAGGAGGTCTCCGCGCGGTACTTCCCGGCCGGCAGCGGCGATCCGCTGGTCGTCGTCGGCAACCGGGCGCAGGCCGAGCAGGTCGGCCGCGCGGTCGCCGGTACGGAGGGGGTCGTCCCGGAGTCCCTCGGGCTTCCCCCGGGCACGAAGCCGTCGTTCGAGGGCAAGGTGCTCTTCGAGGCCACCATGACCGCCCCGTCGGACAGCGAGGCGGCCAAGCAGACCGTGGAGCGGGTCCGTGACGCCGTGCACGCGGTACCGGACGCCGACGCGCAGGTGGGCGGCGGTACGGCGGCGCTGCTGGACATGGACGAGGCGACCGCCCACGA
Organism: Streptomyces sp. NPDC044984; assembly: GCF_040646935.1. Lineage (NCBI taxonomy): Bacteria > Bacillati > Actinomycetota > Actinomycetes > Kitasatosporales > Streptomycetaceae > Streptomyces > Streptomyces sp. NPDC044984. Next base: position 76,050 of record NZ_JBEZBE010000018.1, on the reverse strand, counting down.
CAACAGGCTGATCATCCCGCTGGTGCTGGTGGTCGTCCTGCTGATCCTGTGCGTGCTGTTGCGCGCCCTGATCGCCCCGCTGCTGCTGATCGCGACGGTGATCCTGTCGTTCGCGGCGGCGCTCGGCCTCAGCGCCCTGGCCTTCCGGCACGTCTTCGGCTACGCGGGCGAGTCGACCGACTTCCCGCTGTTCGTCTTCGTCTTCCTGGTGGCCCTGGGCATCGACTACAACATCTTCCTGACCACCCGCATCCGCGAGGAGGCCGCCCGCCAGGGCACCCGGCCGGGCGTGGTCACCGGCCTCGCGGCCACGGGCGCCGTCATCACCTCGGCGGGCCTGGTCCTCGCCGGCACCTTCGCCGCCCTCGGCACGCTGCCCATGGTCGCGTTCGCCGAGATCGGCTTCGCGGTCGCCCTGGGCGTGCTGCTGGACACCTTCGTCGTGCGGTCGGTGCTGGTCACGTCCCTGTTCCTGGACGTGGGCCCGAAGGTGTGGTGGCCGCACCGGCTGGCCCGCGAGGACGGCGGCGAGGTGAGGGAGCCCGAGGAGAGCCTCAGCCGGTCCGACGGATGAGGGCCAGGTACATCGCGTCGGTGCCGTGCAGGTGCGGCCACAGCTGTACGTCGGGGCCCTCGCCCAGATCCGGTACGCCGGGCAGCAGCGGCCGGGCGTCGATCAGGTCGGCCTCCGGGAACTGCTTGAGGAGGTCGGCGACCACGGCCCGGGTCTCCGCGAGGTGCGGGGAGCAGGTGGCGTAGCCGACGACACCGCCGACCCGTACGGACTCCAGGGCGGTGCGCAGCAGCCCGCGCTGGAGGGGGGCGAAGCCGTCCAGGTCCTCCGGGCGGCGCCGCCAGCGCGCCTCGGGGCGGCGGCGCAGGGCACCGAGGCCGGTGCACGGCACGTCGACCAGCACCCGGTCGAAGCTGCCGGGCCGCCACGGCGGGCGCGTCCCGTCGGCGACGACGACCTGGTACGGCCCCGGGTTCCCGGCGAGCGCTTTCGCCACCAGACCGGCCCGGTGCGGCTGCTTCTCGGAGGCCAGCAGCACGGCGCCCCGCTCGGCGGCGAGCGCGCCGAGCAGCGCGGCCTTCCCGCCCGGCCCGGCGCACCCGTCCAGCCACATCCGGTCGGGACCCTCGACGGGCGCGTTCGCGAGCGCGAGCGCGACGAGCTGGCTGCCCTCGTCCTGCACGCCGGCCCGGCCCTCCGCGACCGCCGGGACGGCGCCCGGCTCCCCGCCCTCGGTGAGCCGCACCGCGTACGGCGACCAGCGGCCGGCGACGGCGGCCTCCTCGTCGAGCAGTTCGGTGGTCGTCGCCCGCCCGGGACGGGCGACCAGGGTCACCTCGGGCCGCTCGTTGTCGGCCCGCAGCAGCTCCTCGACGCCGGCGCGCCCGCCGCCGAGGGAGTCCCACAGCGCGGAGACGACCCAGCGGGGGTGCGAGTGCACGACGGCGAGGTGGTCCTCGGGGTCCTCGTCGTAGGGCGGCGCGACCCGCTCCAGCCAGCCGTCGAGATCGTCCTGCGCGATCTTCCGCAGCACGGCGTTGACGAACTTGGCGCGGCCGTCGCCGAGCACCACCCGGGCCAGTTCGACGGTGGCGGACACGGCGGCGTGCGTCGGGATCCGCGTACCGAGCAGCTGGTGCGCGCCGAGGTCCAGCACGTCCAGCACCGGCGGGTCCACCTCGCGCAGCGGCCGGTCGACGCAGGCGGCGACGATCGCGTCGTACGTCCCCTGGCGGCGCAGCGTGCCGTACACCAGCTCGGTGGCCAGCGCCGCGTCGCGGGCGTCGAAGTCGCCGTTCTCGCGCGCCTTGCGCAGCAGCGGGGGCAGGACGAGGTTGGCGTACGCGTCCCGCTCGTCCACGGCCCGCAGGGCCTCGAAGGCGAGGATGCGGACGGGGTCCTTCTTGGGCCGGCGGTAGGGCTTGGCGGGCCTGCGGGGCCGACGGGGCTGGTCGCTCACGAAAAAAGTGCTCCGGATGTGGGGTGAAGTGCGCTCTCCAGCCTACGTCGTGGAGATCCGGGGGCGTCAGGCGCCGACGGTCTCCCCGGCGGCGATCCGCACCCCGCGCGCCCAGTCCGCCGCCCGCATCGGCTTCTTGCCCTGGGCCTGCACCCACAGCAGCTCCACGGCGTACGAACCGGTGCCCACGTACACGTTGTTCTTGCCGACGGACAGCTGCCCGGGCGCGAGGTCGGTCAGGTCCGGTACGGGGGCGGCCTGGACGATCTTCAGGCGCTCGCCCCGGAAGGTGGTCCAGGCGCCGGGCGCGGGGGTGCAGCCGCGCACCACCCGGTCGACGCGCAGCGCCGGGGTGCCCCAGTCGACGCGGGCGTCCTCGACGGTGACCTTGGGGGCGAGGCTGACGCCGTCGGCGGGCTGCGGTACGGCCTTCAGGGTGCCGTCCTCGATGCCGTCCATGGTGGCGGCGAGCAGCCCGGCGCCGGCGAAGGCGAGCCGGGTGAGCAGGTCGCCGCTGGTGTCGGTGGGGCGGATCTCCTCGGTGACGGTGCCGTAGACGGGCCCGGAGTCGAGGCCCTCCTCGATGAGGAAGGTGGCGGCGCCGGTGATCTCGTCGCCGGCCATGATGGCGTGCTGCACGGGTGCGGCGCCGCGCCAGGCGGGCAGCAGCGAGAAGTGCAGGTTGACCCAGCCCCGGGCGGGGATGTCGAGGGCGGCCCTGGGCAGGAGGGCGCCGTAGGCGACGACGGGGCAGCAGTCCGGCGCGATCTCCTCGAGCCGCGCCAGGAACTCGGGGTCCCTGGGCTTCGCCGGCTTCAGCACCTCGATCCCGGCCTCCTCCGCCCGCTCGGCGACGGGGGAGGCGACGAGCCTGCGCCCCCGCCCGGCGGGCGCGTCGGGCCGCGTGACGACGGCGGCCACCTCGTGCCGCCCGGAGGCGAGAAGAGCGTCCAGTGCGGGAACGGCGACCTCGGGGGTACCGGCGAAGACGAGCTTCATGGGGTGCTTGGGGCCTCTCGGGCGAGGACGGACACGGGCGGCGCACCAGTCTATGGGGGTGCCGAAGGAACCACCCGTGCGGGGAGAGCCGCCGACGGCGAGGCAGCCCCACGGCAGGTCTCCGCCTCCCGACTCACCGGGAACGGATGGTGCGCGGGTGGCGGACACGCCGGGGCCGAGGGCCGAGGCGCACCCCGCGCGGGGGCGTACGCATATGCCGCCACGCCCCCACCCCGTGACCAGCGGAGCGCCTACGCGTTGGTCAAGAAAGAGTTGACCAAGGGCCCCGCCACGGGCCCGATTCCTTTCACGCCGGTTCGAGAGGCTTGTTCATGGCCGACCACGCAACCCACGACGCCCAGGCTCGGGCCAGCCTGCACTTGCTGGTGCGGGACATCGAGCGGGTCCGCCGGCAGGTGGACGCGCTGCGCACGCTCACCGCCCAGCTGGGCAACGTCTACCGCCCGCGCCGCTCCGGGCCCTCCACGGGCTTCGTCGTCTACGGACGTGCTCCCGCCCCCACGGTCCGTCTCGCCCAGGAGCTGCGGGACAGTGTCGAGACCCTGGTCACGGCGGCCGTGGACTTCGACCGCTCCCTGGGCTTCTCGTGGGACGCCGTGGGCTCGGCGCTCGGGGTCACCAAGCAGGCGGTCCACCGCCGCTACGGCGCCCGCCGCGCCGCCGCCCAGGCGTCGGCGGCCGCCGAGGCCGCCGCGGAGGCGCCGGGCACCCGCACGGTGAACGCGGTCGCCGGCGTCACCACGGTGCCGACGGTCCCCGCGGCCCACTCCATGCCGACCCAGCCCACGGCCGGCAGTCCGTCCCTCCTCGACGACCCACGCCCGACGGCCCTGCCCTCCCCCCGCAACGGCTGAGCCCCCGCTCGCCGCCCCACCGCGCCCTCCCGGACGCACCGCCCCCGGGAGGGCGCGGCACGTCCCGGCGGGTTCAGCCGATGTCCGGAGGGTCGATGCGGACCCATACGGGGGTGGTCCCGCCCCGGGCCGTGCGGGTCGCCTGGGCGGACTTCAGCGCGGCGGCCAGCGCGGCGCCGTTGCCGGGAGGCACCCGGACCAGCGCCCGGTCCCAGTGCTCGCCGGGGGGCGGTGCGCCCGGCCGGCGCGGGCGGCCCGCCGGGGTGACCGGCAGGGGCACCGGACCCAGGATCTCCGCCCGCGCGGGCAGCTCCACCGCGCGGAGGAACTCGGCCACCGCCTCGCCCGGCCCGGACACCGCAGCCATCCGGGACACCGGCGGGAACCCCAGTTCGCCCCGCTCGGCCAGTTCCCGTACCGCGTGCCCGACCGGGTCCCACCGGACCAGCGCCTGCACGGGCCGCAGGGTCGGCTCGGCGACCACGACCACCGTGCCGCCCGCCGACTGCGGCCGGACCAGCGCCGCCGCGCCGATCCAGCGGCGCAACGCGTCCTCCCCGGCCCGCAGATCGGGCCGGCCCAGCATGGCCCACCCGTCCAGCAGCAGCGCCGCCGCGTATCCGCTCTCGGCCACCGGCTCCGCGCCGGGGGTGCTCACCACCAGCGCGGGTGTCCCCGGCACCGTGTCCAGTACGTGCTCGCGCCCCGAGGTGCGCACCGGGACCGCGGGGAAGGCCCGGCCCAGCTCCTCGGCGGTCCGCCGCGCCCCGACCACCTGGGCCCGCAACCGGAACCCGCCGCACTCGGGGCAGTGCCAGCAGCTCTCCTCGCGCCCGCACCACTCACACCGCAGATCGTCGGACCCCGGTGCCTGCAGCGGCCCGGAGCAGTGCCGGCACCGGGCGGGGGCCCGGCAGCCGGCGCACGCCATCCGCGGCACATAGCCACGGCGGGGCACCTGTACGAGCACCGGCCCGTGCCGCAGCCCCTCCCTGGCGGCCTGCCAGGCGAGGCTCGGCAGCCGCGCCGCGCGGGCGGCCTCGTCACGCGCGAGGTCCCCGTCCCCCACGGTCCGCACCAGCGGCGCGGCGGCCCGCACCCGCTCCCTCCCGGCGACCAGCGGCCGGGCCCAGCCGGTCTCCACCAGCTGGGCGGCCTCCACGGTGCAGTGCCGGCTGCCCAGCAGGAAGCCGCACCTGTCCTGCGCCGCCCGCAGCAGCAGCACCTCACGGGCGTGCGGCTGCGGGGCGTGCGGCTCGCTGTGGCTGTCGTCGCCGTCGTCCCAGACGGCGACCAGCCCGAGGTCCCGGACCGGCGCGAACATCGCCGCCCGGGTCCCGACGACGGCCCGTACGGAGCCCCGCCGCACGGCGAGCCACCGCGCGTACCGCTTCTCCGGCCCGGCGTCGGCGGTGAGGACCGCGTGCCGTCCCTCCCCCAGCAGTTCGGTGAGCGCCGCGTCGACGCGGGCCACGGCCCTCCCGTCCGGCAGGACGACCAGCGCGCCCCGCCCGGAGGCCAGGGTCGCGGCGACGGCGCGGGCCAGTTCCTCGCTCCACCGCGGCCCCGGCAGCGCGTTCCACACGGCCCGTGGGGCGCCTCCCGAGGCCAGCGACTCCAGGAAGGCCGGCCCCTGCTCGTACCGCTCCCAGGAGCCGGGTGCGGGCGCCGGGGGCGGCGGCAGCGGGTCGGGCGAGGGCCGTCGCTCCGCGCGGGCGTTGCGCGGCGGCACGGCGAGCTGGAGGACGTCGGCGAGGCTGCCCGCGTACCGGTCGGCGACCGCGCGGGCGAGGCCCAGCAGCTCCTCGCCGAGCACCGGTTCGGGCGAGACCACCTGCGCCAGCGCCGCCAGGGGTCCCGAGTAGTCGGACTCGGCGAGGCGCTCGACGAGGAACCCGTCGATCAGTCCGCCGCCCTCGCGCCGCCCCTCCCGCACCCGGTGCCGTCCGGCCCCGAACCGCACCCGCACCCGCACCCCCGGCTGCGCGTCGGCGTCCAGTTCCTCGGGCACGGCGTAGTCGAAGTAGCGGTCGAGGTGGAGCACGCCCTTGTCGACGAGGACCCGGGCGACGGGCAGTTCCCCGGCGAGTGCGGCGCCGCGCCAGGTGCGTGGTTTGGCCCGGGGCGCCCTGGCCTTGCGCACGCTCTCCCTGATGAGCGCGAGCTGCTCGGGCGGCGCGCCCTCCGCGCCGCCCTCCGGCTGTCCGTTCTCGCTGCTCACGCCTGCATTCTTACCAAACGCGACTGACAGCGGCGCCGGGCCCGGGATCGGCGCCGGGCACGGACGTCCGAAGGGGCTTCCGCCTCGGGCCGCTCGGCCGTACCGGTCCGGGACCGTCAGCAGGATCCGGACCCGCGAGGGGCGGCGTCCCCGGAAGTGTCCGTGCCCTTCGCACCGGGCCGTGACGCCGCCGCACCACGAGCGCCGCACGTACTTGTGCGGCGTGCACGGGTACGTACGGCGCCCCGTACGCGCCGAGGCCCGGCGGCCCCTCTGAAGGGGGCCGCCGGGCCTCGGGGAGACGCGGGGTGGGGCTTACAGCCCCGCCGCCTTGCGCAGGGCGTCGACGCGGTCGGTGCGCTCCCAGGTGAAGTCGGGCAGCTCACGGCCGAAGTGGCCGTAGGCGGCGGTCTGGGCGTAGATCGGGCGCAGCAGGTCGAGGTCGCGGATGATCGCGGCCGGGCGGAGGTCGAAGACCTCGTCGATGGCCCGCTCGATGTTCTCGGTGTCGACCTTGGCGGTGCCGAAGGTCTCGACGAACAGGCCGACCGGCTCCGCCTTGCCGATGGCGTACGCCACCTGGACCTCGCAGCGGGCGGCCAGGCCGGCCGCCACCACGTTCTTGGCGACCCAGCGCATCGCGTACGCCGCCGAGCGGTCCACCTTGGACGGATCCTTGCCGGAGAAGGCGCCGCCGCCGTGGCGGGCCATGCCGCCGTAGGTGTCGATGATGATCTTGCGGCCGGTGAGGCCGGCGTCGCCCATCGGGCCGCCGATCTCGAAGCGGCCGGTCGGGTTCACCAGCAGCCGGTACTTCTCGGTGTCGAGCTTGATGCCCTCGTCCAGGAGCGCCTTCAGCTCCGGCTCCACGACGAACTCGCGGATGTCGGGGGCGAGCAGCGACTCCAGGTCGATGTCGGAGGCGTGCTGGGAGGAGACGACCACGGTGTCCAGACGGACCGCCTTGTCACCGTCGTACTCGATGGTGACCTGGGTCTTGCCGTCCGGGCGCAGGTAGGGGATGGTCCCGTTCTTGCGCACGTCGGACAGGCGCTTGGACAGGCGGTGCGCGAGGAAGACCGGCAGCGGCATCAGCGTCGGCGTCTCGTCCGTCGCGTAGCCGAACATCAGGCCCTGGTCGCCGGCGCCCTGCCGGTCGAGTTCGTCGTCGTCGCCCTCGACGCGGGCCTCGTAGGCGGCGTCGACGCCCTGCGCGATGTCCGGGGACTGCGCGCCGATGGACACCGACACACCGCAGGAGGCGCCGTCGAAGCCCTTCTTCGAGGAGTCGTAGCCGATCTCCAGGATCTTGTTGCGCACCAGCGTCGCGATGTCCGCGTACGTCTTGGTGGTGACCTCGCCGGCCACGTGCACCAGGCCGGTGGTGATCAGGGTCTCGACGGCGACCCGGGAGGTCGGGTCCTCACGGAGGAGTGCGTCGAGAATGGTGTCGCTGATCTGGTCAGCGATCTTGTCGGGGTGACCCTCGGTCACGGACTCCGAGGTGAACAGACGACGGGACACAACGCTCCCTGGGGTTGCAGCGGCTGCTGGCTGATCATTGGCGGACGGCGGGGGCTGCACCCGACGCCGTCCGTGGAACAGTTTATCGGTCGCGCTTCGCCACGGGTCCCCCTGTCTCGTCTCGCGAGAGCGCTGTGACCTGCGGCACGGGCATTCTGCCCACGCCGGGCGAGGTTGGCCAGAGGCGCCACGCCCCGAACGAGCCGGGTTTCGGGGAACCGCGGACGAAGAATGAATCACTCATCCGAGGCGTTCGGCCACCAGGTCCCACACGGTTTCGGCCAGGGCTTCCTTCGGGCCGTGCGCCACGGGGGTCTCGCTGCCGTCGGCGCCCAGCACCACGGCCTCGTTCTCCTCGGAGCCGAAGGTCCTGTGCTCCCCCACCTCGTTCACCACCAGCAGGTCGCAGCCCTTGCGCTTCAGCTTGGCGCGGCCGTTGGCGAGCACGTCGTCGGTCTCGGCGGCGAAGCCGACGATCACCTGTCCGGCGCGCACCCGGTCACCGGAGATCTCGGCGAGGATGTCCGGATTCCGTACCAGGGTGATGGGCTCGGGCTCCCGGTCGTCCTTCTTCTTGATCTTGCCGGTGGCGTAGGCGGCCGGCCGGAAGTCGGCGACGGCCGCGGCCATGACCACGGCGTCCGCGTCGGCGGCGGCGCCGAGGACGGCCTCGCGCAGCTCCACGGCGGTCCCGACCCGGACGAGGTCCACGCCCGCCGGGTCGGGCAGGGCGGTGTTGGCCGCGATCAGCGTGACGCGGGCGCCGCGGGCGGCGGCGGTGCGGGCGAGGGCGTAGCCCTGCTTGCCGGAGGAGCGGTTGCCGAGGAAGCGGACGGGGTCGAGGTGCTCGCGGGTGCCTCCGGCGCTGACGACGACGTGCCGGCCCGCGAGGTCGGGCGCGGTGACGCCGCGGGCCAGCACCCGGCGGCAGACCTCGAAGATCTCGCCCGGGTCGGGCAGCCGGCCCTTGCCGGTGTCGGCGCCGGTGAGGCGGCCGACGGCCGGTTCGATCACGACGGCGCCGCGGCGGCGCAGGGTGGCCACGTTCTCCTGGGTGGCCGGGTGCTCCCACATCTCGGTGTGCATGGCGGGGGCGAAGACGACCGGGCAGCGGGCGGTGAGCAGGGTGTTGGTGAGGAGGTCGTCGGCCAGGCCGTGGGCCGCCCTGGCCAGCGTGTCCGCGGTGGCGGGGGCGACGACCACCAGGTCGGCGTGCTGTCCGATGCGGACGTGCGGCACCTCGTGGACGTCGTCCCAGACCTCGGTGGAGACCGGGTTCCCGGAGAGCGCGGACCAGGTGGCGGCGCCGACGAAGTGCAGCGCGGAGGCGGTGGGGACGACCCGGACGTCGTGCCCCGACTCCGTCAGCCGCCTGAGCAGCTCACAGGCCTTGTACGCGGCGATGCCGCCGCTGACCCCCAGAACGACCTTCGGCTTGTCCACCGTCTCTCCCCGGACCTCGGAAATGTGCGACCACTCCCATGAGACACCACAGGCCCGGCAGCCGTGCTGCCGGGCCTGTGGAGAAGTCAGCTGCGAGCAGCTGGTGCGGCCTGCCGACCGGTTACTGAACGGGGCCTTCGACGGCCTCGGAGGTCAGCAGTCCCGCGTTGATCTCGCGCAGGGCGATCGAGAGCGGCTTCTCGTGGACGTGGGTGTCGACGAGGGGACCGACGTACTCGAGCAGGCCCTCGCCGAGCTGGGAGTAGTACGCGTTGATCTGGCGGGCCCGCTTGGCCGCATAGATCACGAGGCTGTACTTCGAGTCCGTGGCCTCGAGGAGCTCGTCGATCGGCGGGTTGATGATGCCCTCGGGCGCGGAGATGGAAGAGGACACGCTCTACCTTCCGATGGATGGAAAAGATTCAGTCGGCGCGACCGGTGAACGACTGCCCACGATCACACGACGTTCATCAAGGCTAGCAGCTCGCGGGCCACGTCCTCGACGGAGGTGTTGACCAGGGTGGTGTCGAACTCCGGCTCGGCCGCCAGTTCGATCTTCGCGGCCTCCAGTCGGCGCTCGACGACCTCGGGCGACTCGGTGCCCCGGCCAGTGAGCCTGCGCACGAGCTCCTCCCAGGAGGGAGGGGCCAGGAACACCAGCCGGCCCTCGGCCATGGACTCACGGACCTGCCGCGCGCCCTGGAGGTCGATCTCCAGCAGCACCGGCACGCCCGCCTCCAGGTGCTCCAGCACCGCCGCGCGGGGGGTGCCGTAGCGGTTGCCGGCGAACTCGGCCCACTCCAGCAGCTCGCCGTTGGCGATCAGCTTGTCCATCTCCTCGTCGGTGACGAAGAAGTAGTGGACTCCGTGCTGCTCCCCGGGACGGGGCGCCCGGGTCGTCGCCGACACCGAGAGCCAGACCTCGGGGTGTTCCTTGCGCATATGGGCGACGACCGTGCTCTTGCCGACCCCGGAGGGGCCGGAGAGCACGGTCAGCCGCGGACGTTCAGTCATGCAGCGATTATTCCAGCAATCGCGGGATGCCCGGGACGTCGGCCCCGGACCGGCCCGTACTCAGGAACCGGTGCTGCCGAACTCGCGCTCCAGGGAGGCGATCTGGTTGGAACCGAGACCGCGTACGCGGCGGCTCTCGGAGATGCCCAGTCGCTCCATGATCTGCTTGGCGCGGACCTTGCCCACGCCCGGCAGGGACTCGAGCAGGGCGGAGACCTTCATCTTGCCGATGACGTCGTTCTCCTGGCCCTGCTTGATGACCTCGTGAAGGGAGGCGCCGGAGTGCTTGAGTCGATTCTTGACCTCGGCCCGCTCCCGGCGAGCCGCGGCGGCCTTTTCGAGCGCGGCTGCGCGCTGTTCAGGGGTAAGGGGCGGAAGAGCCACGCCTACGTCACCTCGGATGTCGAACTGTCGGATACGGACCGGTGAGGAACCTAGTCGCCCCACACCTGAGGAGTCACGAGCAACACCGTCGCCCGTTCACTCTCCGTCGGAGACTAGCGGCCAACTCCGCCGGAGTCAGCGAGAACTGCGGAAAAGTCCTGGTCAGCCTCCGCCAGGCCGGACATTTAAGACATAATCCCCCGGATTTGAGGATGTATCCAGAGTCCGGCGACCACGGATTCCCCCGTCCGCCGGTTCAGGCCCGCGTCACGGCGGTGCCGATCTCCTCCGCGAACCGCTCCGCGGCGTCACGCAGAGCGACCGCGTCGGGACCGTGGCGCAACACCCCCCGGCTGACGTTCGGCACGACGTTGCGCACCGCGCGGCCGAAGACCGCCGGGAGGTCGGCCGCCGTGGCCCCCTGCGCGCCGATACCCGGCGCGAGGATCGGCCCGCCCATGTCCAGGTCGTACGAGGAGAGGTCGCCGAGCGTCGCGCCGACCACCGCGCCGAAGGACCCGAGCGGCTCCTCGCCGGCGTTCTCGACGGCCAGGTGTCCGAGCATGGTCGCCCCGACGGTGCGCCCGTCGGCGCGGATCGCGTGCTGGACCTCGCCGCCCTCCGGGTTGGACGTCAGCGCCAGCACGAACAGCCCGGTGCCGGTCTCGCGGGCCAGCGCGACGGCCGGGCTGAGCGAGCCGTAGCCGAGGTACGGCGAGACGGTGAGCGCGTCGGAGAACAGGGGCGCGTCCTCGTGCAGGAAGGACTCGGCGTAGGCGGCCATGGTGGAGCCGATGTCGCCGCGCTTGGCGTCCATGACGACCAGCGCCCCGGCCGCCCGCGCCTCCCGGACCGTCTTCTCCAGGACGGCGACACCGCGCGAGCCGAAGCGCTCGAAGAAGGCGCTCTGCGGCTTGAGCACGGCGATCCGGTCGGCCAGCGCCTCGACGACCATGCGGCTGAACCGCTCCAGGCCCGTGACGTCGTCGTCCAGGCCCCACTCGGCGAGCAGGGAGGCGTGCGGGTCGATGCCCACGCACAGCGGGCCGCGCTCGTCCATCGCGCGGCGCAGCCGCGCGCCGAAGGGTTCCGGGCCGGTCATACCGTCGTCCTCACGTCGGCGCCCACCGCGTCGGCGAGCGTGGCGTACGGGCTGGTGCGCAGCCGCGCGGCGAGCCCCTTGTGCATGGCGCGGCCCCAGAAGGGGCCCTCGTAGATGAACGCGCTGTACCCCTGGACCAGCGTGGCACCGGCCAGGATGCGCTGCCAGGCGTCCTCGGCGTTCTCGACGCCGCCGACGCCGACCAGGGTGATCCGGTCGCCCACGCGCGCGTAGAGGCGGCGCAGCACCTCCAGGGAGCGCGCCTTGAGGGGGGCGCCGGAGAGGCCGCCGGTCTCCTGGACGAGGGCGGGCGAGGACGTCAGGCCGAGTCCCTCGCGGGCGATGGTGGTGTTGGTGGCGATGATCCCGTCCAGGCCGAGTTCCACGGCGAGGTCGGCGACCGCGTCGACGTCCTCGTCGGCGAGGTCGGGGGCGATCTTCACCAGCAGCGGCACCCGGCGGGCCGGGACGGTCCGGTCGGCGGCCTCGCGGACGGCGGCGAGCAGTGGGCGCAGGTGGTCCACGGCCTGCAGGTCGCGCAGTCCCGGGGTGTTCGGGGAGGAGACGTTGACGACCAGGTAGTCGGCGTACGGCGCCAGCCGCTCGGCGGACTTCACGTAGTCGGCGACGGCCTCGTCCTCGGGGACGGCCTTGGTCTTGCCGATGTTGACGCCGACCACCGTCCTGAAGACGGGCGTGCGGGAGGCCAGGCGGGCCGCGACGGCCAGCGAACCCTCGTTGTTGAAGCCCATGCGGTTGATCAGGGCCCGGTCCGCGACCAGGCGGAACAGCCGCTTCTTGGGATTGCCGGGCTGCGGCTCCCCGGTCACCGTGCCGATCTCGACGTGGTCGAAGCCGAGCATCGCCAGGCCGTCGATGCCGACGGCGTTCTTGTCGAAGCCGGCGGCGAGGCCGAAGGGACTGTGCAGACGCAGTCCGAGGGCCTCGGTGCGCAGTTCCTCGTGGCGGGGGGCGAGCACGGCGGCGACGAAGGTGCGCAGGCCGGGGATCCGCGCGACGCGGCGGATCCAGCGGAAGGCCAGGTGGTGGGCCTGCTCGGGGTCCATCCGCCGGAAGAGCAGGGTGAAGAGAATCTTGTACATGGTGTCCTCATGGAGAGGGGGACACCGTTTCCGGTGTCCCCCTGCGGGCTGCTGCTAGTCGCGGGCCGCGGTCAGATGTTCCGCGTGTTCCTGCAGTGAGCGGACGCCCACGTCGCCTCGGTTGAGCGCGTCGATGCCCTGGACGGCGGCGGCGAGCGCCTGGACCGTCGTCAGGCAGGGCACGGACCGTGCCACGGCGGCCGTGCGGATGTCGTAGCCGTCGAGGCGGCCGCCGGTGCCGTACGGGGTGTTGACGATGAGGTCGACCTCGCCGTCGTGGATGAGCTGGACGACGGTCTTCTCGCCGTTCGGACCGGGGCCCTCGGACTGCTTGCGCACGACCGTGGCGTTGATGCCGTTGCGCCGGAGCACCTCGGCGGTGCCGGAGGTGGCGAGCAGCTCGAAGCCGTGCGCCACCAGCTCCCGCGCGGGGAAGATCATCGAGCGCTTGTCGCGGTTGGCGACCGAGATGAAGGCGCGTCCCTTGGTCGGCAGCGGGCCGTACGCGCCCGCCTGCGACTTGGCGTACGCCGTGCCGAAGACGGAGTCGATGCCCATGACCTCGCCGGTGGAGCGCATCTCCGGGCCGAGGACGGTGTCGACGCCGCGGCCGTGGATGTCCCGGAAGCGGGACCACGGCATCACGGCCTCCTTGACGGAGATCGGCGCGTCCAGCGGCAGCTCGCCGCCGTCGCCGTTCGCCGGGAGCAGGCCCTCGGCGCGCAGCTCGGCGACGGTGGCGCCCAGCGAGATCCGCGCGGCGGCCTTCGCCAGCGGCACCGCGGTCGCCTTCGAGGTGAAGGGCACGGTGCGCGAGGCGCGCGGGTTGGCCTCCAGGACGTACAGGATGTCCCCGGCCAGTGCGAACTGGATGTTGATCAGACCGCGCACCCCGACACCGCGCGCGATGGCCTCGGTGGAGGCGCGCAGCCGCTTGATGTCGAAGCCGCCGAGGGTGATCGGGGGCAGGGCGCACGCCGAGTCGCCGGAGTGGATGCCGGCCTCCTCGATGTGCTCCATGACGCCGCCGAGGTAGAGCTCCTCGCCGTCGTACAGGGCGTCCACGTCGATCTCTATGGCGTCGTCGAGGAAGCGGTCGACGAGGACCGGCCGGGAGGGGCTGATCTCGGTCGACTCGGCGATGTACGACTCCAGCCGGGTCTCGTCGTAGACGATCTCCATGCCGCGGCCGCCGAGCACGTAGGACGGGCGGACGAGGACCGGGTAGCCGATCTCGTCGGCGATGGCCTTGGCCTCGGCGAAGGTGGTGGCGGTGCCGTGCTTGGGGGCCGGCAGTCCGGCCTCCGCCAGGACCCGGCCGAAGGCGCCGCGGTCCTCGGCGGCGTGGATGGCCTCCGGGGAGGTGCCGACGATCGGCACGCCGTTGTCCTTCAGCGCCTGCGACAGGCCGAGCGGGGTCTGCCCGCCGAGCTGGACGACGACGCCCGCGACCGGTCCTGCCTGCTGCTCGGCGTGGACGATCTCCAGGACGTCCTCCAGGGTGAGCGGCTCGAAGTAGAGCCGGTCGGAGGTGTCGTAGTCGGTGGAGACGGTCTCCGGGTTGCAGTTGACCATCACGGTCTCGTACCCGGCGTCGCTCAGCGCGAAGGAGGCGTGGACGCAGGAGTAGTCGAACTCGATGCCCTGGCCGATGCGGTTCGGGCCGGAGCCCAGGATGATCACCGCGGGCTTCTCGCGCGGCGCGACCTCGGTCTCCTCGTCGTAGGAGGAGTAGAAGTACGGCGTCCTCGCGGCGAACTCGGCGGCGCAGGTGTCGACGGTCTTGTAGACCGGGCGGACGCCCAGCGCGTGGCGGACCTCACGGACGACGTCCTCGCGCAGGCCGCGGATCTCGCCGATCTGCTGGTCGGAGAAGCCGTGCCGCTTGGCCTCGGCGAGCAGCTCGCTTGTCAGCTCGGGGGCGGCGGCCAGCTCGTCGGCGATCTCCTTGATGAGGAAGAGCTGGTCGACGAACCAGGGGTCGATCTTCGTGTGCTCGAAGACCTCCTCCGGCGTGGCGCCCGCGCGGATGGCCTGCATGACGGCGTTGATCCGGCCGTCGGTCGGCCGGACGGCCTCGCGCAACAGCTCGGCCTTGTCGCCGGGCTCGCCGACGAACGTGAACTGGCTGCCCTTCTTCTCCAGCGAGCGCAGCGCCTTCTGGAAGGCCTCGGTGAAGTTGCGGCCGATGGCCATGGCCTCGCCGACCGACTTCATGGTGGTCGTGAGGGTGGAGTCGGCGCTCGGGAACTTCTCGAAGGCGAACCGGGGGGCCTTCACGACGACGTAGTCGAGCGTCGGCTCGAAGGAGGCCGGGGTCTCCTGCGTGATGTCGTTCGGGATCTCGTCCAGGGTGTAGCCGACGGCGAGCTTGGCGGCGATCTTGGCGATCGGGAAGCCGGTCGCCTTGGAGGCGAGCGCCGAGGAACGCGACACGCGCGGGTTCATCTCGATGACGATGACCCGGCCGTCCTCGGGGTTCACCGCGAACTGGATGTTGCAGCCGCCGGTGTCGACGCCGACCTCGCGGATGATCGCGATGCCGACGTCGCGCAGCACCTGGTACTCGCGGTCGGTGAGCGTCATCGCCGGCGCGACGGTGATCGAGTCGCCGGTGTGCACGCCCATGGGGTCGAAGTTCTCGATGGAGCAGACGACCACGACGTTGTCGTTCTTGTCGCGCATCAGCTCCAGCTCGTACTCCTTCCAGCCGAGGATGGACTCCTCCAGGAGCACCTCGGTGGTCGGCGAGAGGGTGAGGCCCTGCCCGGCGATGCGGCGCAGCTCCTCCTCGTCGTGGGCGAAGCCGGAGCCGGCGCCGCCCATGGTGAAGGAGGGGCGCACGACGACCGGGTAGCCGCCGAGCTCCTCGACGCCCTTGAGGACGTCGTCCATGGAGTGGCAGATGTAGGACCGGGCGGACTCGCCGTGGCCGGTCTTCCTGCGGACCTCCTCGACGACCTCCTTGAACAGGTCGCGGTCCTCGCCCTTGTTGATGGCCTCCACATTGGCGCCGATCAGCTCGACGCCGTACTTCTCCAGGACGCCGTTGCCGTGCAGCGAGATGGCGGTGTTGAGCGCGGTCTGGCCACCGAGGGTGGGCAGCAGGGCGTCGGGGCGCTCCTTGGCGATGATCTTCTCGACGAACTCGGGGGTGATCGGCTCGACGTAGGTGGCGTCGGCGATCTCCGGGTCGGTCATGATCGTCGCCGGGTTGGAGTTCACGAGGATGACCCGCAGGCCCTCGGACTTCAGGACCCGGCACGCCTGGGTGCCGGAGTAGTCGAACTCGGCGGCCTGGCCGATGACGATCGGGCCGGAGCCGATGACCAGGACGGACTGGATATCGGTGCGCTTAGGCACGCTGGCCCTCCATCAGGGAAACGAAGCGGTCGAACAGGTAGGCGGCGTCGTGCGGGCCCGCTGCCGCTTCGGGGTGGTACTGGACGCTGAAGGCCGGCTTGTCGAGGAGCTGGAGGCCCTCCACCACGTTGTCGTTGAGGCAGACGTGGGAGACCTCGGCGCGGCCGTAGGGGGTGTCGGAGACCTTGTCGAGCGGGGCGTCGACGGCGAATCCGTGGTTGTGCGCGGTGACCTCGACCTTGCCGGTCGTACGGTCCTGCACCGGCTGGTTGATGCCGCGGTGGCCGTACTTCAGCTTGAAGGTGCCGAAGCCGAGGGCGCGGCCCAGGATCTGGTTGCCGAAGCAGATGCCGAAGAGCGGGGTGCCGCGCTCCAGGACGCCCTGCATGACGGAGACCGGGTGGTCGGCGGTGGACGGGTCACCGGGGCCGTTGGAGAAGAACACGCCGTCCGGGTCGACCGCGTACACGTCCTCGACGGTGGCGGTCGCCGGCAGGACGTGCACCTCGATGCCGCGCTCGGCCATGCGGTGCGGGGTCATGCCCTTGATGCCGAGGTCGACGGCGGCGACGGTGAACTTCTTCTCGCCGATCGCGGGGACGACGTACGGCTCGGTGGTGGCGACCTCGGCGGACAGGTCGGCGCCGGTCATCTGGGGTGCTTCCTGGACACGGGCCAGCAGAGCGGCGTCGTCCTGGATGGCGTCACCGCTGAAGATGCCGACGCGCATGGCGCCGCGCTCGCGCAGGTGGCGGGTGAGGGCGCGGGTGTCGATGCCGGAGATGCCGACGACGCCCTGGGCGGCCAGCTCGTCGTCCAGCGTGCGGCGGGAACGCCAGCTGGAGGGCACGCGCGCGGGGTCGCGGACGACGTAGCCGGAGACCCAGATCCTCTTGGACTCCATGTCCTCGTCGTTGACGCCGGTGTTGCCCACGTGCGGGGCGGTCATCACGACCACCTGGCGGTGGTACGACGGGTCGGTGAGGGTCTCCTGGTAGCCGGTCATGCCGGTGGAGAACACGGCTTCACCGAACGTGGCCCCCACGGCCCCGTAGGCCCGGCCGCGGAAGATCCGGCCGTCCTCCAGGACGAGTACGGCGGGAGCCTTGCCGGCTCCCCGGGTGGAGGTCGTCATCGTGCGCCTTCCGTTTCCGTCTTGTTGATCATGTCGTTCAGTGTTTCGACCCACTCGTTGTGCTCGGCCGCGTGGTCGGAGCGGAAGCCGGAGTCGATCAGCCTGTCGCCGTGCTCCCAGGTGACGACCAGCAGGCCGCCCTCGGTGAGGACCTTGCCGGCGATGCCCTTGTCGAGCCGGGCCTCGCGCAGCGCGGCGACCGGGACGAAGAAGTCGTGCGCGCCGGGGCGTACGACGTCCAGTCCGGCGTCCGTCAGCGTGAGCTCGGCCCGGCTGCGGGTGCCCAGGCCGTGCGCCACGATGCGGTCGAGCCACTGACCGGCGGTGGTGGAGCCGTGGTAGCGGCCGCTCATGCTCAGTTTCACCGGGCCGGGGTCGTCCGGCGCGCCAGGCAGCTCGGGCAGGTCGCCCTGGAGCGTGCCGCGCCACTTCCAGCCCTCGCGCATCAGCCAGTAGACGAGCGCCACGAAGAGGGCGAGTCCGACGACCCAGCCGATCCGGGCGGCCCAGTCGGTCACTTCCGCCGATTCCTTCTCGGCGGCCAGCAGGAGTACAGGTGTCACGTGAGCTTCCCGTCGACGAGCGTGGCCTTGCCCCGGAGCCAGGTGTGCGTGACACGGCCCGGCAGCTCACGGCCCTCGTACGGGGTGTTGCGGCTGCGCGAGGCGAAGCCCGCGGGGTCCACGGGACCACGGTATGCCGTGTCGACGAGGGTGAGGTTGGCGGGCTCACCTGCCGAGACGGGACGGCCGTGGCCCTCGGCCCGTCCGATGCGCGCGGGTGTGAAGGACATGCGGTCGGCGACGCCGGCCCAGTCGAGCAGCCCCGTGTCGACCATGGTCTCCTGCACCACGGACAGCGCGGTCTCCAGGCCGACCATGCCCATGGCGGCGGCGGCCCACTCGCAGTCCTTGTCCTCGTGCGGGTGCGGGGCGTGGTCGGTGGCGACGATGTCGATCGTGCCGTCGGCGAGCGCCTCGCGCAGGGCCATGACGTCGCGCTCGGTGCGCAGCGGCGGGTTGACCTTGTAGACCGGGTTGTACGACCGGACCAGCTCGTCGGTGAGGAGGAGGTGGTGCGGGGTGACCTCGGCGGTGACGCGGATGCCGCGGGACTTGGCCCAGCGGACGATCTCGACGCTGCCCGCCGTGGAGAGGTGGCAGATGTGGACGCGGGAGCCGACGTGCTCGGCGAGCAGCACGTCCCGCGCGATGACCGACTCCTCGGCGACGGCCGGCCAGCCCCCGAGGCCGAGTTCGGCGGAGACGACGCCCTCGTTCATCTGGGCGCCCTCGGTCAGCCGCGGCTCCTGGGCGTGCTGGGCGACGACCCCGTCGAAGGCCTTCACGTACTCCAGGGCGCGGCGCATGATCACGGCGTCGTGGACGCACTTGCCGTCGTCGGAGAAGACGGTGACGCCGGCCGCGGACTCGTGCATGGCGCCCAGTTCGGCGAGCTTCCGCCCCTCCAGGCCGACGGTGACGGCGCCGATGGGCTGCACGTCGCAGTAGCCGGACTCCTGGCCGAGCCGCCAGACCTGCTCGACGACGCCGGCGGTGTCGGCGACCGGGAAGGTGTTGGCCATGGCGAAGACGCTGGTGTAGCCGCCGCTCGCCGCCGCGCGGGTGCCGGTCAGCACGGTCTCGGAGTCCTCGCGGCCGGGCTCGCGCAGGTGGGTGTGGAGGTCGACCAGGCCGGGCAGCAGGACCTTGCCGCCGGCCTCGACGACCTCCGCGCCCTCGGCGGGCAGGCCGGTGCCGACCCGGGTGATCGTTTCGCCGTCGATCAGGACGTCCTGCGGCTCGCCGCCGAGCACCTTCGCACCGCGGATCAGGATCTTGCTCATTGTTCTTACTTCTCCTCGGTGGTACGGGCGTGGGTCACGGCGGGTTCGTTGCCGCCCAGCAGCAGGTAGAGGACGGCCATCCGGATGGAGACCCCGTTGGCGACCTGCTCGATCACGGTGCAGCGGTCGGAGTCCGCGACCTCGGCGGTGATCTCCATGCCGCGGACCATCGGGCCGGGGTGCATCACGATGGCGTGCTCGGGCATCCGCGCCATGCGGTCGCCGTCGAGGCCGTAGCGGCGCGAGTACTCCCGCTCGGTGGGGAAGAACGCGGCGTTCATCCGCTCGCGCTGGACGCGCAGCATCATCACCGCGTCGGACTTGGTCAGCGTCGAGTCGAGGTCGTACGACACCTCGCAGGGCCAGGTGTCCACGCCGACCGGCAGCAGGGTCGGCGGGGCGACGAGGGTGACCTCGGCGCCGAGGGTGTGCAGCAGGTCGACGTTGGAGCGGGCGACCCTGCTGTGCAGGACGTCGCCGACGATGGTGATGCGCCGTCCCGACAGGTCCTGCCCGAGTCCGGCGTCCCGGCCGACCAGCCGGCGCCGCATGGTGAAGGCGTCGAGGAGGGCCTGGGTGGGGTGCTGGTGGGTGCCGTCGCCCGCGTTGATGACGGCGGCGTCGATCCAGCCGGAGGTGGCGAGGCGGTACGGGGCCCCGGAGGCGCCGTGCCGGATGACCACGGCGTCGACGCCCATGGCCTCCAGGGTCTGGGCGGTGTCCTTCAGGGACTCGCCCTTGGAGACGCTGGAGCCCTTGGCGGTGAAGTTGATGACGTCCGCGGAGAGCCGCTTCTCGGCGGCCTCGAAGGAGATGCGGGTGCGGGTGGAGTCCTCGAAGAAGAGGTTCACGACGGTCCGGCCGCGCAGGGTCGGGAGTTTCTTGATCGGCCGGTCGGCGACCCGGGCCATCTCCTCGGCGGTGTCGAGGATCAGGACGGCGTCGTCGCGGGTGAGGTCGGCGGCCGAGATGAGATGACGCTGCATCTGTCAGGCTCCGTAAGGCAGTTCAATGAGGCGAAATCGGGCAGACGGGTACGCGCGTGGGCGTGCCGGGCCGACGCACGCCGTCGGCGTGCGCTCCGCGGTGCTACTGGGCGGTCCGCTTGGCGCCGAGCAGCACGGTGTCGCGACCGTCCTCCTCGGCGAGCAGGACCTTGACCGTCTCCCGCAGCGACGTGGGGAGGTTCTTGCCGACGTAGTCGGCGCGGATGGGCAGTTCGCGGTGGCCGCGGTCGACGAGGACGGCGAGCTGCACCGCGCGGGGGCGCCCGATGTCGTTCAGCGCGTCGAGGGCGGCGCGGATGGTGCGGCCGGAGAAGAGCACGTCGTCGACGAGGACGACCAGCCGGCCGTCGATGCCGTCACCGGGGATCTCGGTGCGGGCCAGCGCACGCGGCGGGTGCATGCGCAGGTCGTCGCGGTACATGGTGATGTCCAGCGAGCCGACCGGGATCTTGCGCTCGGTGATCTGCTCCAGTTTGGCGGAGAGCCGCTGGGCGAGGAAGACGCCTCGGGTCGGGATGCCGAGGAGCACCACGTCGTCGGCGCCCTTGGCGCGTTCGACGATCTCGTGGGCGATGCGGGTCAGCACCCGCGCGATGTCGGGGCCTTCGAGAACGGGCCGCGCATCGGACTGCGGTTCCTGCTTGTCCTGCGTGTCCTGCTTGTCCATGTGAAACGGACCTCCTTCTCCGCCTCACGGGACGGACCTTAAAGGACGTCGGATTGCGCCACTCAGGCTATCAGGCCGCAATGCGCGCGGAGCGACACCCCCGATCACTCCAATGGCGTAGCCGATCTTCGCTACCACGGAAGAGTCGGTGTGGACCATTCGGCTTGACGCACGAGAGTAACGCTGCGTAACCTCACAGTGAGTTACCAGCCGCGCGGCATGGAAACCAGCCAGAGTCGCGTCGACACAGTGCCGGGGAGCTATATGTCCAGCGAATACGCCAAACAGCTCGGGGCCAAGCTCCGGGCGATCCGCACCCAGCAGGGCCTTTCCCTCCACGGTGTCGAGGAGAAGTCCCAGGGCCGTTGGAAGGCGGTCGTGGTCGGTTCGTACGAGCGCGGCGACCGCGCCGTGACCGTGCAGCGCCTCGCGGAGCTGGCGGACTTCTACGGCGTTCCGGTGCAGGAGCTGCTGCCGGGTACGACCCCGGGCGGCGCCGCCGAGCCGCCGCCGAAGCTGGTCCTGGATCTGGAGCGGCTGGCCACGGTGCCGGCCGAGAAGGCGGGCCCGCTGCAGCGCTACGCGGCGACGATCCAGTCGCAGCGCGGTGACTACAACGGCAAGGTGCTCTCGATCCGCCAGGACGACCTGCGCACCCTCGCCGTCATCTACGACCAGTCGCCGTCGGTCCTCACCGAGCAGCTGATCAGCTGGGGCGTCCTGGACGCGGACGCCCGCCGCGCGGTGGCCACGCACGAGGAGGCGTAACCCGCTCCGCGGGTACGCAGAAACGTGCCGCCGGGGTGGCCGGAACCAACGTTGGTTCCGGCCACCCCGGCGGTTTTTCGTCAGCCGGCTGCGGTCTCTTGCCGGCCGCGGGCCGTCGAGGGCTGAGCGCGCAGTTCCCCGCGCCCCTACGGGGCGCGCTTCTACTCCCGGCGCAAGGACGGCTTCAGTTCCTTGAGTCGGCCGAGCAGCCCGTTCACGAAGGAGGGCGACTCGTCCGTGGAGAACTCCTTCGCCAGCTGCACCATCTCGTCGAGGACCACGGCGTCCGGGGTCTCGTCGACCCAGATCAGCTCGTAGGCGCCCAGCCGCAGGATGCTGCGGTCGACGACCGGCATCCGGTCGAGCGTCCAGCCGACCGAGTACTGGGCGAGCAGCTCGTCGATGCGCTGCGCGTGCTCCGCGTAGCCCTCGACGAGCTGCATCGTGTACTCGCTCACCGGCGGCTGCCGGGTGTCGGACCGGGCGTGCCGGACCCAGTCGGCGAGGACGGTCAGGACCTCGGCGCCGCGCTGGTCGCCCTCGAAGATGATCTGGAAGGCGCGTTTGCGGGCCGTGTTGCGGGCAGCCACGGTTAGCTGTTCACCCGGCCGAGGTAGTCGCTGGTGCGGGTGTCGACCTTGATCTTCTCACCGGTGGTGATGAAGAGCGGGACCTGGATCTGGTGGCCGGTCTCCAGCGTGGCCGGCTTGGTGCCGCCGGTGGAGCGGTCGCCCTGGACGCCCGGCTCGGTCTCCTGGATCGTCAGCTCGACGGCGGCCGGGAGCTCGACGAAGAGCACCTCGCCCTCGTGCTGGGCGACGGTGGCGGTGAAGCCCTCGACGAGGAAGTTGGCGGCGTCGCCGACGGCCTTGCGGTCGACCATGAGCTGGTCGTAGGTCTCCATGTCCATGAAGACGAAGTAGTCGCCGTCCATGTAGGAGAACTGCATGTCGCGCTTGTCGACGGTGGCCGTTTCGACCTTGACGCCGGCGTTGAAGGTCTTGTCGACGACCTTGCCGGAGAGCACGTTCTTGAGCTTGGTGCGCACGAAGGCCGGGCCCTTGCCGGGCTTGACGTGCTGGAACTCGACGACGGACCAGAGCTGGCCGCCTTCGAGCTTGAGCACCATGCCGTTCTTGAGGTCGTTCGTGGAAGCCACGGTTGCGGAATCTCCTGGACTGGACTGACGTGGACGACGGCCGGGGCGTGCGCCCGCGCCCAGCGTGGGGCTAGAGCGCGAGCAGCTCCTTGGTCGTGATGGTGAGTAGCTCGGGTCCGCCGTCCGCCTCGGGGCGTACGACGAGCGTGTCATCGATCCGGACTCCGCCCCGGCCCGGGAGGTGGACCCCCGGTTCGACGGTGACCGGCACGCAAGCGTCCAGTTTACCCATGGCCGCGGGGGTCAATTGAGGGTCCTCGTCGATTTCGAGTCCGACGCCGTGACCGGTGAGTTTGGGGAGTGCCTCGGCGTACCCGGCGGAATCCAGGACGTGGCGTGCCGCGCGGTCCACATCCCGGCAGGCGGCGCCGGGGACGAGGGACTCGCGGCCGGCCCGCTGGGCGGAGAAGACGAGGTCGTAGAGCTCGATCTGCCAGTCCGCGGGGGCCGTGCCGATGACGAAGGTGCGGCCGATCTCGCAGCGGTAGCCGCGGTAGGTGGCGCCCAGGCAGACGGAGAGGAAGTCGCCCTCCTCGACGCGGCGGTCGGTGGGACGGTGGCCGGGTCGGCCGGCGTTCGGGCCGGTGGCGACGGAGGTGGGGAAGGCGGGGCCGTCGGCGCCGTGGTCGACCAGGCGGCGCTCGAGTTCCAGGGCGAGGTGGCGTTCGGTGCGGCCGACGAGGATGGACTCCAGGAGTTCGCCGAGGGCCTGGTCGGCGATCTCCGCGCCGATGCGGAGGCAGGAGATCTCTTCCTCGTCCTTGACGACGCGGAGCTGTTCGACCGCGCAGCCGATGCCGGCGAGGCGGAGGCGGGGGGCGACGTCGCGGATCGCGCGGTGGCGGGTGACGGTGAGGTGGTGCTCCTCGACGGCGAGGGAGTCGACGCCCTGACCGACGGCGAGGCCGGCGGCCGCGAGGGTGGCGTCGCCGCCGATGCCGGGTACGACGTGCACACGGAGGGATTCGTCGGGGCGGCTCTGCGGTGAGCGGTCGTCGGGTGGGCCGGCGCAGACCAGCAGGTCCTCGGTCCTGCCCAGCAGGAGCACGGCGCCCTCGGGGGCGGCGCCGGCGAGGTAGCGCACGTTTGCGGGCCGGGACACCAGCGCCGCCGCGCTGCCGCCCGCGTTGCAGCATTCCCGTAGCCGCGTCCGGCGGACCGCGTAGACCTCTGACATTCTTCGAGCGTAGGAGCGGTGGCTGGATGTCGCCGGTCGAGCGGGGCCGAGTGGGGGTGCGGCGGGGGGTGTGTGGCAGGGGTGCGGCGGGGGCGCGTGCGGTCGCGTCGTGCGGTCGGGAGTGTGGGGGTGCGGCTCGCCCGCCGCAGTCGCGACCCTCCGGCGCTGCCGCAGTGGACCGGGCGGGGACCAGGTGAGCGGCGGGCTCCGCCGCACCCCCGCACCCCGCTCCGGTCCGTCGGCGTCTGCGTCTGCGTCTGCGGCACGACCCTGCAACCGCAATACCCAGCTGCGGGCAGTCGCGCCTCCCCCAGTGCTTTAAAGGCCTGGGAAGTACCCCCGGGTGGCCCGGGGCCCCTCGTTCACCACTGCGGAGGGCTCGCTATCGCACGGGCCAGGACGTCGTCCAGGATGCGGGCCGTTTCCGGTATGTCCAGCTGGGAGTTGTCGATGATGGGGAGGCCCGAGCCGTACCAGCCGGCCATCCGGCCGTGGATCCGGGCCACCTCCTCGTCGCTGAGGCGTCGGTTGCCGGAACGTTCCGCGTTGCGCTCCAGGACGATGTCCAGGCCGGGCAGGAGGACCACCGGCAGCAGGCCGGGGCCCACGTGCCGCTTCCAGCCACCGAGGCCGACGACCGGGCGGTCGGGGAAGACCGCGTCGTCGAGGATGCACGAGATCCCGTTGGCCAGGAAGTTGCGGGCGGCGAAGCCGCAGGTGCGGCGGGCCAGGCGGTACTGCGCCTCGGAGTGGTCGTTCCACCCGGACTGCGGGTCGGCGAAACCGGAGCGGACCCACTCGCGTACGTCGTCGAGGCTGATGTGGGCCGTGGGGACCCGGCGGTGGTCCGCCCAGTACTTGGCCACACTCGTCTTGCCGGCGCCCGCGGGGCCTATGAGCAGCACGGCGATGATCGTGCCGGCCGGGTCGGGGGCCGCGGGAGCCTGCGGTGAGCTGGGCATGGCGACCGGACCGCCGGGCGGCAGCGGTACGTGGCCGGTGGTGTCCGGCGGCGGGGGCATCGAGGCGTGCCGCGGATCCGCGGGGGGCGGGGTGGGTCCGGGCGGGGGCGCGGGATAGCCCGGTGCCGGAGGAGGCCCGGGCACAGGGACGGGTCCCTGGTGCGCTCCCGGGTGCTGGCCCGGGTGGTGTGCGGCCGGTGACCAGCCGACGGCCGGTCCGTGCCCCGGCTGGTGGGGCGGCGGCAGCGGAGAACCCACTGCGTGCTGCATCCGGTGCCACTCCGTCTCGTACAGGCGATGGGGCGCTGACAGCGGGGGTGACCCGCGTGCTACCGAACGGTACCGCCCCCTGCCGTCGTTGTGTGAACGGCCGGGGGCGGCGATGAGTGCCCGGGACTACTCCCCGACCTCGCCGTACGCGGCGAGCAGCACGGCCGGGTCCGGTCCCTCGAGCACCGTGGGCTTGGCGAGACCGTCGAGGACGATGAAGCGCAGCAGGTCGCCGCGGGACTTCTTGTCGACCTTCATGTTCTCCAGCAGCTTGGGCCACTGGTCGTAGCGGTAGTGCAGGGGGAGCCCGACCGATTCGAGGACCGTGCGGTGGCGGTCCGCGGTGGCGTCGTCCAAGCGGCCCGCGAGACGGCCCAGTTCGGCGGCGAAGTGCATGCCGACGGAGACCGCCGCGCCGTGGCGCCACTTGTAGCGCTCGTTCTTCTCGATGGCGTGGCCGAGGGTGTGACCGTAGTTCAGGATCTCGCGGAGACCCGATTCCTTCAGGTCGGACGAGACGACTTCCGCCTTGACCCGGATCGAGCGCTCGATCAGCTCCGCGGTGTGCGGGCCCGACGGGGTGCGGGCGGCCTGGGGGTCGGACTCGATGAGGTCCAGGATCACCGGGTCGGCGATGAAGCCGGCCTTGATGACCTCGGCGAGTCCGGAGACGTAGTCGTTGACCGGGAGGGAGTCCAGGGCGGCCAGGTCGCACAGCACGCCGGCGGGCGGGTGGAAGGCGCCCACCAGGTTCTTGCCCTCGGCCGTGTTGATGCCGGTCTTGCCGCCCACGGCCGCGTCCACCATGGCGAGCACCGTGGTCGGGATCGCGATCCAGCGGACTCCGCGCAGCCAGGTCGCGGCGACGAAGCCGGCCAGGTCGGTGGTGGCGCCGCCGCCCACGCCGACGATGACGTCGGTGCGGGTGAAGCCGGACTGGCCCAGCGCCTTCCAGCAGTAGGCGGCGACCTCGGCGGTCTTGGCCTCCTCCGCGTTGGGCACCTGGATGGCGATCGCCTCGTACCCCTGGCCGGCCAGGTCGGCGCGGAGCGCGTCGCCGGTCTCGGCGAGCGCCTCGGGGTGCACGATCGCGACCCGCTTGGCCCGGTCACCGATCAACCCGCCCAGCTCTTCGAGGAGCTGACGCCCCACCAGGACGTCGTAGGGGTCGGTGCCCGCCGTGCCGCCGACGGCGATCCGCGTCACTGCCTCGCTCATGCTTCTTTCAACTCCAGTGCGTTCAGGGCGGCTTCCGTGACCTCTTCGGGGGTGCGGCCGTCCGTGGGTACGACGGCCGTGGCGGCCTCCTCGTACAGGTGCCGGCGCGCCTCCATCAGCTCGCGCCACTGCTTGCGCGGGTTGACCGCGAGCAGCGGGCGGGCGGCGTTGAGGCCGGTGCGTTTGACCGCCTCCTCGACGTCCATCGAGAGGTACACGACCCGCTGTCCGGCGAGCAGGGCGCGCGTCTCCGCGTCGAGGATCGCGCCGCCGCCGAGCGCCAGGACGCCGTCGTGCTCCGTGAGCGCCGTACGCACCGCGCGCTTCTCGATGGCGCGGAAGGCGGGCTCGCCCTCGTCGACGAAGATGTCGGCGACGGTCCTGCCCTCGGCGGTGACGATGTCGTCGTCGGTGTCCCGGTAGCCGACCCCCAGCCGCTCGGCCAGCAACCGCCCCACCGTGGACTTGCCCACGCCCATGGGGCCGACCAGCACGATGACCGGTGAGCTCATCGGATGGCCAGGTTCTCGAGGTACGACGTCACGTTGCGGCGGGTCTCGGTGACGCTGTCGCCGCCGAACTTCTCCGCGACCGCGTCCGCGAGGACCAGGGCGACCATGGCCTCGGCGACGATGCCGGCGGCCGGCACGGCGCACACGTCGGAGCGCTGGTGGTGGGCGGCGGCCTCCTCGCCGGTGACGACGTCCACGGTCTTCAGTGCCCGCGGCACGGTGGCGATCGGCTTCATCGCCGCGCGTACGCGCAGCAGCTCACCGGTGGTCAGTCCGCCCTCGGTGCCGCCGGAGCGGCCGGAGGCCCGCTTGATGCCCTCGTCGGTGGCGAGGATCTCGTCGTGCGCCTTGGAGCCGGGCACGCGGGCGAGGTCGAAGCCGTCGCCGACCTCGACGCCCTTGATCGCCTGGATGCCCATGAGGGCGGCGGCCAGGCGCGCGTCCAGACGGCGGTCCCAGTGGACGTGGGAGCCCAGGCCGACCGGGACGCCGTACGCCAGCACCTCGACCACGCCGCCGAGGGTGTCGCCGTCCTTGTGGGCCTGGTCGATCTCGGCGACCATCGCCTTCGAGGCGTCCGCGTCCAGGCAGCGCACCGGGTCGGCGTCCAGCCGCTCCACGTCGGCAGGGGTCGGGTACACGCCGTACGGCGCCTTGGCCGCGGCCAGCTCGACGACGTGGCTGACGATCTCGATGCCGGCCGTCTCCTTCAGGTACGACCGGGCCACCGCGCCCAGCGCCACGCGGGCCGCGGTCTCGCGGGCCGAGGCGCGCTCCAGGATCGGGCGGGCCTCGTCGAAGCCGTACTTCTGCATGCCGGCCAGGTCGGCGTGGCCGGGGCGGGGGCGGGTCAGCGGGGCGTTGCGCGCCAGGCCGGCCAGCACCTCCGGGTCGACCGGGTCGGCCGCCATGACCTGCTCCCACTTCGGCCACTCGGTGTTGCCCACCATGACCGCGACCGGGGAACCGAGGGTCAGACCGTGCCGGACGCCGCCGAGGAAGGTGACCTCGTCGCGCTCGAACTTCATCCGGGCGCCGCGACCGTAGCCCAGCCGCCGCCTCGCGAGGTGGTCCGCCACCATGTCCGTGGTGATCGGCACGCCGGCGGGGAGGCCCTCCAGCGTCGCGACGAGTGCGGGACCGTGCGACTCCCCCGCGGTCAGCCAGCGCAACCTGCTCAACGGTGCTCCTCAATGCTCGCGCCCCGGTACTGCCCTGCGTACACGTGTCCTCGTGTACGGCGTGGCGTGACGGGGTGCGCGGCCCCGGTCCGCCACCTCCGATCCTCCCACGTCCGGGCCGGGCACCCGGCCGCCGGTCCATCAGGCGGACGGACGGGATCACGGGCCGGGCGGTGGAGGGATCAGGCCGGACCGCCCTGGTCCTGGCGGGGCCGGGGTGCGTAGGCGCCGAGGAAGTCGGCGCCGCTCGGCTGCGGAGCCCGCGCACCCGGGTGGCCGGCGCCGCTGCCCTGCTGCGGCGCGTATCGGCTCAGGTGGTCGGCGCCGCTCGGCTGCCGGGCAGCCTGCGGCGCGGGCCGGGTCCGCTGCGGGGCGTACTGGCCCAGGTGATCCGCCCCGCTGCCCTGGCCGTGCTGGGCCGCCGCGTGGATCGGCCGGCCGTTGCGGACGGCGCGGCGGTACGCGATCTTGCGCTTGATCTTGACGACCCAGGACGCGACGACGGCGAGCACGATCAGGGCCAGCACCGTGAT
Organism: Streptomyces sp. NPDC044984; assembly: GCF_040646935.1. Taxonomy (NCBI): domain Bacteria; kingdom Bacillati; phylum Actinomycetota; class Actinomycetes; order Kitasatosporales; family Streptomycetaceae; genus Streptomyces; species Streptomyces sp. NPDC044984. The sequence goes on along the minus strand of NZ_JBEZBE010000018.1, from coordinate 47,614 downwards.
CTGCACCCAGTCGGGCAGGAAACCCAGCACGGACTCGAATATCTGGGACTTCACCGACGCCAGCGGCATGCCTGCGGACATGGAACGCGTTTCCCTCCCCCGTTCCGCCCCCTGCGGAACCGAGGGTGGATCCTAGCGGGCCGCGAGAGCCCGCTCGCCCGCTTTTCGCATGGCCTCCAGTGGGGCCGGTGAACGCCCCGTCATCTGCTCCACCTGGAGCACCGCCTGGTGCACCAGCAGGTCCAGCCCGCTGACCACGGCGCCCCCGTACGCCGACCAGCGGGCGGCGAGAACGGTCGGCCAGGGGTCGTAGAGCACGTCGAAGAGGGCCGTCGGACGCTCCGGGACGGCCCTGGCGAGGGTGTCCGTGACGCCGGCCGGGGTGGTGCTGACGACCAGCGGGGCGTGCAGGGCCTGCTCGGCGTCGTCCCAGTCGGCGATGCGCACCGCGACGTCGAGCCGCTCGGCCCACTGGCGCATCTCCGTCGCACGGGCCTCGCTGCGGACATACACGGTGACCTCGCCCGAGCAGATCCGGGCCAGCGCGGCGAGGGCGGAGGAGGCGGTGGCGCCCGCGCCGATGATGGCGGCGGACTCCACCTTGTCGATGCCGTGCTCACGCAGGGCGGCGACCATTCCGGGGATGTCGGTGTTGTCGCCGGTCCGGCGGCCGTCCGGCGTGAGGACGACCGTGTTGACCGCCTCGACGGACGTCGCGGTCTCGCTGATCGAGTCGAGCAGCGGGATCACCGCCCGCTTCAGCGGCATGGTCAGCGACAGTCCCGCCCACTCGGTCCCGAGCGTGTCGAAGAAGCCGGGCAGGGACTTCTCGTCGACCTCGAAGCGGTCGTACGTCCAGCCTTCCAGGCCCAGCTCGGCGTAGGCGGTGCGGTGCAGCACCGGGGAGAGCGAGTGGGCGATCGGTGAGCCGAGCACGGCGGCCCTGCGGGCGGCGGACATCAGTTGCCCCTCGACGCGTTGAACTTCTCGACCAGCTTCTCGTGCTCGGCGATGGTCTTGGCGAACTCGGTCTTGTGCATGCCGTCCGTGGCCACGAAGTACATCCAGCCGTCGCCCGTCGGATTCAGCGCGGCCTGCAAGGCCTCCTCGCCCGGGTTGCCGATCGGGCCGGGCGGCAGGCCCGTATTGGTGTACGTGTTGTACGGGTCCGGGTTGCTGTTGATCTCCGACTCGGAGATGTCGATCTCGCTCTGACCCAGGAGGTAGTTGAAGGTCGAGTCGAACTGGAGTTTCCGGTTCGTCTCGGTGTTGGTGGCCTTGAGGCGGTTGTAGATGACCTCGGACATCTTGCGGAAGTCCTCGTGGGTCTTGCCCTCCGCCTGCACCAGGCTCGCGACCGTCACCAGCTCCCACGGCCCGTCGAGACCGAGGCTCTCGGCCTTCCCCTCGAAGTCCAGCTCCTCGTACTTCTCGGTGGCGCGGGCCACCATCTGCTTCAGCACGTCCTCGGGCTTCTGGCCCTTGGCGACGGCGTAGCTGGACGGGTAGAGGAAGCCCTCCAGCGGATCCTTGACGTCCTCGTGGTTCACGGCCCAGTCGGGCAGGCCGAGGGTCTTCCACTCGGTCTCGGCGACCTCGGCCGTGGTGCCCTTGTCCACCTTGAGGCGTTTGTCGATCAGCTCGTAGATGGCGGCGTTGCGCTTGCCCTCGGCGATGATCAGGTTGTCGCGGCTCTTGGGGCTGAGCATCAGCTCGACCGCGCTCGCGGCCGACATCTCCTTCTCCAGCGTGTAGACGCCGTCCTGGATGTTCTTGCCCTGCGGGTTGGCCGCCTGGGCCGCGACGAAGGCGTCGACGCTCTTGACCACGCCCATCTTCTTGAGCTCCTGGCCGATGGCGTACCCGCCGGAGCCCTTGGGGATCGTGACGGTCACCTGCTCGCCGTTGCCGGCCCCCGCGAAATCCGGGGCGCTGCCGAAACGATCCTGGTAGAACTGGTAGCCGAAGTAGCCGACACCGGCGATGCCGCCGCCGAAGACCACGACCACGACGAGACAGGCCAGGCCGCTGCGTCGTTTCCTCTCCTTGCCGCCCCGGCCCCGGCGGTCGCCGCGCCCGCTCCTGTCGCCCGGCTCGTCGTCGCGCTCGCCGTCGTCGTCACCACCGCCCGCGAAGAACGCGTGTTCGCCCTGGTCGGGGCCCGGGTCCCAGTCCGTCTCGGGTTCGGGTTCGGCGCGGCGGCGGCCGGGGGGCTCGGGCGGTGGGTAGGCGTCGGGGGTGCCGTAGTGGTCGGCCTGCTCCCCGCCATAGGTCCCGGACTGCGGCCCGTACGGGTCCGTCGGGTCGGCGGCGTAGGGGTCCTGCGGGTAGGAGCCCGTGGGCCAGCCGTTCTGGTCGTACTGCGGCTGTTGCTGCTGCTGAGGGGCGTACTGCGGCTGGTCGTACTGCGGCTGTTGCTGCTGGTCGTACTGCGGGTACTGCTGCCCGCCGTACCCGTGCTGCTCGCCGGTGCCCCAGTCGCCGTACTGCTGCTGCGTCTGCGTCTGCGGCTGCTGCGGATAGTGCTGCGGCTGGCCGCCGTAGGGGGACGGCTGACCCTGCTGGGTCTGCTGTCCGCCCCATCCGCCGTCCCCGTACAACGGGTCGTCCGGATGCCACGGTTCGGAGCCCTGGCCCCGGCCATACTCAGTCATCGATCCCCTAGAGCCGCGAGGCGGCGGGCGCGCGGCCGCCTGAAGACCACGGCTCCCGTCCCGCCTCTCTCTGTGCGGCGGCTGTTCGAACACCGTCCGCATCGCGCGGAACGTTACCGTATCGCGATCAGATGACCACTTCGACGCCCTCGCCGGGTGGCCTGCCTGACACCCGTTCGGATTCCAGTGCCTGCTGGAGGATGATCACAGCGGCGGCCTGGTCGATGACCGAGCGGCCCTTCTTGGACTTGACGCCGGAGGCGCGCAGGCCCTGGCTCGCCGTGACCGTGGTCATCCGCTCGTCGACCAGGCGCACCGGGACGGGCGCGATGCCGCGGGCCAGCTCCTGCGCGAAGCCCCTGACCTTGGCCGCGGCCGGGCCCTCGCCCCCCTTGAGGGAGCGGGGGAGACCGACGACGACCTCGATCGGCTCGTACTCCTCGACGAGCTGCCTCAGCCTGCGGTGGGCCGCGGGGACGTCCCGGCCGGGGACGGTCTCGACCGGCGTGGCGAGGATCCCGTCGGGGTCGCACGAGGCGACCCCGATGCGGGCGTCCCCGACGTCGATCGCGAGGCGGCGGCCCCGGCGCAGCGCCGGGGTGTCCCGCTGGTCCTCGCTCACTTGGCGGTGTCCGCCACGAGCCGCTCGACGGCGTCGACGGCCTCGCCGACGGCGGCGGGGTTCTGGCCGCCACCCTGGGCGACGTCCGGCTTGCCGCCACCGCCGCCGCCGAGCGTCTTGGCGGCGGTGCGCACCAGGTCACCGGCCTTGAGGCCGCGCTCGCGGGCGGCCTCGTTGGTGGCGATGACCGTCAGCGGCTTGCCGTTGTTCACGGTGAACAGGGCGACGACCACGGCCCGGCCGCCCTGGATGCGGCCCCGCACGTCGAGGACCAGCTTGCGCAGGTCGTCCGGCGTGGTGCCGTCGGGGACCTGACCGGTGACGAGGGCGATGCCGTGGACGTCCTTGGCGGACTCGGCGAGACCGGCGGCGGCCTGGAGCACCTTCTCCGCGCGGAACTTCTCGATCTCCTTCTCGGCGTCCTTGAGCTTGCCGAGCATGGCGGAGACCTTCTCCGGAAGCTCCTCCGGGCGGCCCTTGATCAGCTCCTGGAGCTGGGCGACGACCGTGTGCTCTCGGGCGAGGAAGTTGTAGGCGTCCACGCCGACCAGGGCCTCGATGCGGCGCACACCGGAGCCGATGGACGACTCGCCGAGCAGCTTCACCAGACCCAGCTGCGCGGTGTTGTGCACGTGGGTGCCGCCGCACAGCTCCTTGGAGAAGTCGCCGATGGTGACGACGCGCACGCGCTCGCCGTACTTCTCGCCGAACTCGGCGATGGCACCCTGCTTCTTGGCCTCGTCGATGCCCATGACGTCGGCACGGACGTCCAGGTCGCGGGCGAGCACCTCGTTGATCTTCTGCTCGACGTCGGTCATCACGGCCGTCGGTACGGCGGACGGGGAGCCGAAGTCGAAGCGGAAGCGGCCGGGCTGGTTCTCGGAGCCGGCCTGGGCGGCCGTCGGGCCGAGGGCGTCGCGCAGCGCCTGGTGGGTGAGGTGGGTGGCCGAGTGGGCGCGGGCGATGGCCGTACGGCGGCGGCCGTCGATGGAGGCGTGGGCCTTGGCACCGACGGTGACCTCGCCGACCTGGACGACGCCCTTGTGGACGTACACGCCCGGCACCGGCTTCTGGCAGTCACGGATCTCGACGACGGCACCGGTGTCGACCTTGATGCGGCCGGTGTCACCGATCTGGCCGCCGCCCTCGGCGTAGAACGGGGTGCGGTCGAGGACGATCTCGACCTCGTCGCCCTCGGTGGCGGCCGGCGAGGAGACGCCGTCGACGAGGATGCCGACAACGGTGGACTCGCCCTCGGTGTCGGTGTAGCCGATGAAGTCGGTGACCCCGGCCCGGTCGGCGATCTCGCGGTAGGCGCCGAGGTCGGCGTGACCGGTCTTCTTGGCCTGGGCGTCGGCCTTGGCGCGCTCCCGCTGCTCCTTCATCAGGCGGCGGAAGCCGTCCTCGTCCACGGACAGGCCCTGCTCGGCGGCCATCTCCAGGGTGAGGTCGATCGGGAAGCCCCAGGTGTCGTGGAGCAGGAAGGCCTTGTCGCCGGAGAGGACCGTGCCGCCGGCGGCCTTGGTGTCGCTGACGGCGGTGTCGAGGATGTTGGTGCCGGCCTTCAGCGTCTTGAGGAAGGCGTTCTCCTCGGCGAGGGCGACCTTCTCGATCCGCTCGCGGTCGGTGATGAGCTCGGGGTACTGCTGCCCCATCATCCCGATCACGACGTCGACGAGGTCCTTGACGACCGGACCGGTGGCACCGAGCAGACGCATGTTGCGGATGGCGCGGCGCATGATGCGGCGCAGCACGTAGCCGCGGCCCTCGTTGCCGGGGGTGACGCCGTCGCCGATGAGCATCACGGAGGTGCGCATGTGGTCGGTGACCACGCGCAGGGAGACGTCCGAGGCGTGGGCGTCGCCGTAGGCCACGCCGGTCAGCTCGGTGGCCTTGTTGATGACGGCCATGGAGGTGTCGATCTCGTACATGTTCTGCACGCCCTGCAGAATCATGGCGAGCCGCTCCAGGCCGAGGCCCGTGTCGATGTTCTGGCTCGGCAGGTCACCGAGGATCGGGTAGTCCTTGCCCGGACCCTCGCCCCGCTCGTACTGCATGAAGACGAGGTTCCAGATCTCCACGTACCGCTCGTCGTTGACGGCGGGGCCGCCCTCGACGCCGAACTCGGGGCCGCGGTCGTAGTTGATCTCGGAGCAGGGGCCGCAGGGGCCGGGGACGCCCATGTCCCAGTAGTTGTCCTTCTTGCCCAGGCGCTGGATGCGCTCGGACGGGACACCCACGACGTCGTGCCAGATGCGCTCGGCCTCGTCGTCGTCCTGGTAGACGGTGATCCACAGGCGCTCGGGGTCGAGGCCGTAACCGCCCTTGTCCTGGGGGCTGGTGAGCAGCTCCCAGGCGTACTTGATGGCGCCTTCCTTGAAGTAGTCGCCGAAGGAGAAGTTGCCGCACATCTGGAAGAACGTGCCGTGGCGGGTGGTCTTGCCGACCTCTTCGATGTCGGGTGTGCGCACGCACTTCTGCACGCTGGTGGCGCGGTCGAAGGGCGGCTTGACCTCGCCCAGGAAGTAGGGCTTGAAGGGCACCATGCCGGCCGGGACGAGCAGCAGAGTCGGGTCGTCCGCGATGAGCGACGCCGAAGGGACGACGGTGTGCCCGCGCTCCTCGAAGAAGCTCAGCCAGCGGCGGCGGATCTCGGCCGACTCCATCAGTGGTCCTCATTCCGGTTGTACGGGTACGTCGGGTACGTCGGGTGCGTCGGCTTCCGCGCCGGGCCCTCGACGTACTTGGGGCTGTTGCGGTTCTCGATGACGGCGTAGCTCCGGGGCGCGGGGAGTTCGCGGTCGACGGGGGCGTTGAGTCCCAGCGCGTCGCCCAGTTCGGCTTCCCGCCGGGCCATGTTGTCGCGGACCTCGAGCGCGAAGTCGACCGCGCGGTCCTTGAGCCTGCCGCCTGCCTCGATGGCCTTGTTCGCCGCGGTGACGGCGAGGTGCTCGGGCGTCAGCTGCTTGATCTTGCGGTTGACCTTGGTGGTGGCCCACACTCCGGCGGCGACGCCGGTGGTGAACCAGAACGTTCGGCGGAACATCGCTGGGTCAGTCCCTCTTTCCCCGGGTCCGCTTGTCACGCCGCGCGCCCGGAACGGTGCGGCCCACGATCACGTCACGCCTCGGCTCCCTGGCCGGGGCGTCGTCCTTGCGGCCGCTGACGGCGCGGCGCACGCCGTAGCCGAAGGCCGCGACCTTGACCAGGGGGCCGCCGAAGGTGGAGGCCACGGTGGTCGACAGCGCGGAGGCGTTGGAGGTGACCTCCTGGACGTCGGAGGCGATCGCGTCGACCCGTTCGATCTGGGTCTGCGCGGAACGCACCGCCGCCGAGGCGTCCGCCAGCAGGGGGACGGCCTGGTCGGTCACGTCCGCCACCAGCTTGGTGGTCGCCCGGAGCGTCTGGGCCAGCCTCGCCAGCGCGACGGCGAGGAAGGAGACCAGGATCGCCCAGAACACGGCCACCAGGATTCCGGCCACCTCGCCACCGGACACTGTGTGCACCCGCTCCCTTGAAACGCGCCTGAACATCGAGAAAGTCGTGGGGTCGAGCCTATCGCGCCGGTGACGGGACTCCGTACCGGATTACCGTCCGCCACCGGTGAAGTCGCGATGCGGAGCGATGCGAAGTCGTACGGAGTCGTACGGAGCGAGTCGAGCCCGCCGTCCCCCCGCCGGGAGGGGCGGGGGGACGGCGGGCTCGGGATACCGCGTGCCTGCCGGGGTCAGCGGGCGTAGTACTCGACGACGAGCTGCTCGTCGCAGATCACCGGGATCTCCTTGCGGTTCGGCTCACGGTCCAGGCGGAACGCCAGGGACTTGAGGTTCACCTGGAGGTAGCGCGGGGTCTCACCGTCGGGGGCGAAGCCGCCTTCACGGGCGATCGTGAAGAGGGTCTTCTCCTTGGAACGGTCACGGACCTGCACCACGTCGTCCGGACGGACACGGAAGGAGGGCTTGTCGACCTTCTTGCCGTTGACCTGGATGTGGCCGTGGACGACCATCTGGCGGGCCTGGTAGATCGTGCGGGCGATGCCCGAACGCAGGACCAGCGCGTCGAGACGGCGCTCGAGCTCGATGATCAGGGCCTCACCGGTCTTGCCCTGGACCTTGGAGGCACGCTCGTAGGCGCGGACGAGCTGGCGCTCGGACACGTCGTACTGCGCGCGCAGACGCTGCTTCTCCAGCAGACGGACCTTGTAGTCCGAGTTCTGCTTGCGGCCACGGCCGTGCTCACCCGGCGGGTAGGGGCGGGCCTCGAAGTACTTGACGGCCTTCGGGGTCAGCGCGATGCCGAGGGCACGCGACTTCTTGACCTTGGGGCGGGACTGGTTCGCCACTTCTTTTCCTTTTCCTTGTCGGCTGCCTCAGGGTTACGGGAGGTCGCATCCGCAGCCGGGGAATTCCCATCAGGTCCGCGAGGGACGTGGTGGGCAGCCGCTCCCCTGGTCTGGACACATACGTGCAGCACACGAACGGCCCACCGACCGGTCCCGGGACTGTCCGGGGGGTGGTGGGCTGCCCGCGACACCTACGACGGTGCGCGACGCTCCTGGATCGAAGATCCGGCTGGGTGTCCCGCCTGAGGCGCCGACCGGAGCCGGACACGGGACTCAGCACTCCTGCGGATTCTACAGGGTGGTCAGGACCGCTTCCGACCGAGGTGCTTCCTGGTCCACTCCACCGCGTCCGCGTACCGGGCCTCCGCGCCGTGCCGGGTGGGCTCGTAGTACTCGCGGTCCTTCAGGGCGTCCGGCGCGTACTGTTGTGCGGCGATGCCCTCGGGCAGGTCGTGCGGGTAGGTGTAGCCCTTCCCGTGCCCCAGCTTCGTCGCACCCTTGTAGTGGCTGTCCCGCAGGTGGGACGGCACGGGTCCGGCCAGTCCCTTGCGCACGTCGTCCAGGGCGGCGCCGATCGCGGTGGTCGCCGCGTTGGACTTGGGCGCCAGGGCGAGGGCGATGGTGGCGTGGCTGAGGGTGAGGGCGGCCTCGGGGAAACCGATCATGGCGACGGCCTGGGCGGCGGCGACCGCGATCGGCAGCGCGTTCGGGTCGGCCAGGCCGATGTCCTCGCTCGCGGAGATCATCAGCCGGCGGGCGATGAAGCGGGGGTCCTCGCCGGCCTCGATCATGCGGGCCAGGTAGTGCAGGGCGGCGTCCACGTCGGAGCCGCGGATGGACTTGATCAGGGCGCTGGCGACGTCGTAGTGCTGGTCGCCGTCGCGGTCGTACTTCACCGCGGCCCGGTCGACCGTCTCCTCCAGCGTGGCCAGGGTTATCTCCGGCTCGCCCTTGTCGAGCGCGGCCCCGGCGGCGGCCTCCAGGGCGGTCAGCGCGCGGCGGGCGTCGCCGCCTGCGATGCGCAGGAGGTGGTTCTCGGTGTCCCCGGGAAGCGTGACGGCGCTCTTCAGGCCCCGCTCGTCGGTGAGGGCGCGCTTCAGCAGGTCCCGGATGTCGTCGTCGGTGAGCGGTTCGAGGGTGAGGAGGAGGGAGCGGGAGAGCAGCGGGGAGATGACCGAGAAGTAGGGGTTCTCGGTGGTCGCCGCGATCAGGGTGACCCAGCGGTTCTCCACGGCCGGGAGCAGGGAGTCCTGCTGCGCCTTGCTGAAGCGGTGGATCTCGTCGAGGAAGAGGACGGTCTCCTGGCCGTACCCGCCGGAGGCGCGGCGGGCGCCGTCGATGACCGCGCGGACCTCCTTGACGCCCGCGGTGATCGCCGACAGCTCGACGAAGCGCTTGTTGGTGGCCCTGGAGACGACGTGGGCCAGGGTGGTCTTGCCGGTGCCGGGCGGCCCCCACAGGATCACCGAGGAGGGTCCCGCGGGGCCCGACGCGCCTTCGCCGACCAGTCTGCGCAGGGGCGAGCCCGGCTTCAGCAGGTGCTGCTGGCCCACCACCTCGTCGAGGGTGCGCGGGCGCATCCGGACCGCCAGGGGGCTGCCGGTCGGGTCCTTCTCCTGGCGTTCTTCGGCTGCGGCGGTGAACAGGTCGGGCTCCACGCTGAAACCCTAAAGCACCGCACCGACAAGCCCGGGGCGGGCGGTCAGCTGGTCCAGAAGTCCCACCAGCGGGTCAGGACCAGCATGCCGATGATGCCGATGTGCAGGACCGGCATGACCCAGGTGAACTCGCCGAAGAAGCCCTTCAGCCAGCCCGGGGCGGGCAGGAAGCCCTGGCGGATGTTGAACGACGTCACGTACCAGAACATGATGATCGTGGCGACCCAGGCCAGGCAGCACCACAGGCACAGGGCGTTGATCCGGTACAGGGACTGGAACATCAGCCAGGCGCAGAACACGGTGCCGAAGAGGGTGCCCGCGTTGAACGTGAGCCAGTACCAGCGCGGGAAGCGGGCCCGGGCGAGCAGGCTCATGCCGACGCAGACGACGATGCCGTAGGTGACGAGGCCGAGCATCGGGTTGGGGAAGCCGAAGACGGAGGCCTGGTCGCTCTCCATGACGCTGCCGCAGGAGACGACGGGGTTGAGGCTGCAGCCGGGGACGAACGTCTCGCCCTTGACCTTGGCCTCGAGCAGCTTGAACTTGTCGAGCGTGATCACCCACGCGGCGAGCACGCCGGCGGCGCCGGTGATCACCAGGAGCAGGGCGAACGCCCGGCTCGCGCCCTCCGTGCGCGGCACGGAGGCGGTGCGCCGCGGTGCGGCCGAGGGCTCGGGCTCCATGTCGACGTCCCTGACTGTCGTCTTGCTCATCACGCCGATTCCGTCACTGGGGAGTGTGGACCTGCTTCGGGCAGGGGCCATTGTGCCGTACGGAACTGTGGTCCGCCGTCGAGCGGGCACAAGGACGTACCGGCGTTCGCCCCTGAGCGTGCGGTTTCGGCCGATGTCCGTGGGGCGGCCGTGCACACGCTCCCCTCGGACCGTCCGGCCGGGTGAAGCCGCCCGCGCGCGTTGACGACGAAGGCGCCGGTGCCCCGCGCGGGCGTCCGGCGCCTTCCTTCCCGGGCGAGGAGGTCAGCCGAGCCGTGACTCCAGTTCCGCCACGATCTCGTTGACGCCGACCGCCGTCTGCTCACCGGACTCCATGTCCTTGAGCTGGACGACACCCTCGGCGAGGTCGCGTTCGCCCAGCACCAGGGCGTAGCGGGCACCCGAGCGGTTGGCGGCCTTCATCGCGGCCTTGAGGCCCTTGCCGCCGTAGGAGAAGTCCGCCGCCACGCCGTTCTTGCGCAGTTCGGTGACCTTGGCGAACAGCACCCGGCGGGCCTCCTCGCCGAGCGGGACGGCGAACACGCTGGTGGTGGCGGGGAGTTCGAGTTCGACGCCCTCCGCCTCCAGGGCCAGCACCGTGCGGTCGACGCCCAGGGCCCAGCCGACGGACGGCAGCGCGGGGCCGCCGATCATCTCGGACAGGCCGTCGTAGCGGCCGCCGCCGCCCACCGCGGACTGGGAACCCAGGCCGTCGTGGACGAACTCGAAGGTGGTGCGCGTGTAGTAGTCCAGGCCGCGCACCAGCTTGGGGTCGTCCTCGAAGGCCACGCCCGCCGCCGTGATCAGCTCGCGGACCTCCTCGTGGTACGCCTTGCAGGCGTCGCAGAGGTAGTCGCGCAGCAGGGGCGCGCCGGTGAGCTGCTTCTGCACCGACTCGCGCTTGTCGTCCAGGACGCGCAGCGGGTTGATCTCCGCGCGGCGCAGCGTGTCCTCGTCCAGGTCGAGGCCGCGCAGGAAGTCCTGCAGCGCGGCCCGGTACACCGGGCGGCACTCCTTGTCGCCGAGGCTGTTGAGCAGGATGCGGAAGTCGCGCAGGCCCAGCGAGCGGTACGCCTGGTCGGCGAGGATGATCAGCTCGGCGTCGAGGGCCGGGTCCTCCGCGCCGATCGCCTCGGCGCCGACCTGGGAGAAGTGGCGGTAACGGCCCTTCTGGGGGCGCTCGTAGCGGTAGTACGAGCCGGAGTACCAGAGCTTGACCGGGAGGTTGCCCGCCTTGTGCAGGTTGGCCTCCAGGGCGGCGCGCAGCACGGACGCGGTGCCCTCGGGGCGCAGGGCGAGCCGGTCGCCGCCCTTGGTCTCGAAGGCGTACATCTCCTTGGTGACGATGTCGGTGGACTCGCCGACACCGCGCGCGAACAGCTCGACGTTCTCGAAGCCGGGCGTCTCGATGTAGCCGTAGCCGGAGCCGCGCAGCGGGGCGGCGATGGCCTCGCGGACGGCGAGGTACTTGGCGCTGTCCGGCGGGATCAGGTCGTACGTGCCCTTGGGGGCCTTGAAGGTGCTCACGGAAGTCTCTCGTCACATTCCTCGTCGGGGGGCCTCGGTCGTGGCTCCCTGGCCGGCCGCCACCTGCCGCAGATACGGGTTGGTGGCACGCTCCCGGCCGATGGTCGTGTAGTCGTTGTGACCGGGCAGCACCACGGTCGCGTCGTCGAGCGGCAGGACCACGCGGGCCAGGGACTCGAGCATGTCGTCCATGGAGCCACCGGGGAAGTCGGTGCGTCCGATGGAGCCGGCGAACAGCAGGTCGCCCGAGAAGAGGACCGGCGGGATGTCCGCCGCCTCGGGCAGGCCGAAGGTCACCGACCCCTTGGTATGGCCCGGCGCGTGCGCGACCGTCAGCTCCAGGCCCGCCAGCTCCAGTTTCGTGCCGTCGGCCAGTTCCCGGACGTCGTCCGGCTCGCCGACGGTCAGCTCACCCATGAGCGGCATGCCGATGGTGCGGCCGAGCGCCTTCTCGGGGTCGCTCATCATGTACCGGTCCTCGGGGTGGATCCAGGCCGGCACGTCGTGCGCTCCGCAGACCGGGACGACCGAGGCGACGTGGTCGATGTGGCCGTGGGTGAGGACGACGGCGACGGGCTTGAGCCGGTGCTTGCGGACCGCCTCCGCGACGCCGTCGGCGGCCTGGTGGCCGGGGTCGATGATCACGCACTCCTCACCGGCGGCGGGGGCGACGAGATAACAGTTCGTCCCCCAGGCCCCGGCGGGGAACCCGGCAATGAGCACGATCGTCCTTCGTTGTGTCGATACGAGAGGCTTGCGACAGGGCTGCGCCCGTCGTCAGAGCCTACCGGCGCTGCCGATTCCTCAGCGAACCCATATACGGTACGGGGCACACGCAGGCGGTCGGCTCACCGCACGCACGCACGCGTACCGGCCGGCACACGAGACGCATGAGGAGAGAACCCGGTGGTCAGCCAGGAACAGCGGCGGCGTCAGCTCGCCCGGGAGAAGTTCTTGCGGCAGCAGCAGCGGCGCACCGAAGCGCGGCGCAAGTCGCGGATCCGCAACTCGGTGATCGCGTCCGTGCTCGGTGTGGTCCTCGTGGGCAGCCTCGCGCTGTACACGACCGGAACGCTCAAGCAGGACGACGACAAGACCAACGCGAACGCGGAGGTCACGCCGAGCGCCTCGGCGCCGAGCAAGGCGCCCGACCCGTGCGACAAGCCCGCCGAGGGCAAGGTCAAGTCGGAGACCTGGAAGAAGGAGCCGGCGGTCACCATCGACAAGTCGGCGGAGTACACCCTGAAGCTGGACACGACCTGCGGCGGGATAGACGTGGCGCTGAAGGCGTCGGCGGCCCCGCACACGGTCAACTCGTTCGACTTCCTGGCGAAGAAGGGCTACTTCGACCACAGCAAGTGCCACCGGCTCACCACGAACGGCATCTACGTGCTGCAGTGCGGTGACCCGACGGGCACCGGTACCGGCGGCCCCGGCTACACGATCCCGGACGAGAACCTGAAGGACAAAAGCCTGAAGGACAACATCTACCCGGCGGGCACGGTCGCGATGGCCAACACCGGGCAGAAGGACAGTGGCGGCAGCCAGTTCTTCCTGGTCTACCAGGACAGCCAGCTTCCGCCCAGCTACACCCCGTTCGGCACCGTCTCGGACGCCGGCATGAAGGTGCTGAAGAAGATCGCCGACGCCGGGGAGAGCACCGGAGCGGGTGACGGGGCGCCCAACGCGACGGTCGTGATCGACAAGGCGACCGTCACCAAATCCTGACCCCCAACTGCGAAATTTCGGTCGCGCGGGATGCGGACAGGCATCCCGTCGGTCGCCTATGTTGGCCGTGACGAAACTGTGGACGATGCCCGGGGGAGCTTCGAGGCCCCCTCGACGGCATCATGTGGAGGAGGCGCTGTGAGCAGCGACCCGTGGGGCCGCGTCGACGAGACGGGGACCGTGTACGTGCGTACGGCCGACGGCGAGCAGGTCGTCGGTTCCTGGCAGGCCGGCTCCCCCGAGGAGGCGCTGGCCTACTTCGAGCGCAAGTACGAGGGCCTGGTTGTCGAGATCGGCCTCCTCGAGAAGCGAGTGAAGACCACCGACCTGTCGTCCAAGGACGCCCAGACCGCGATCGGGCACCTGCGCGAGCAGGTGGACGCGCACCACGCGGTCGGTGACCTGGACGCCCTCAGGGCCCGGCTGGACAAGCTCGTGGAGCTGGTGGAGACGCGCCGCGAGGAGCGCAAGGCACAGCGGGCCAAGCAGTCCGACGAGGCGCGTCACGCCAAGGAGGCGCTGGTCGCCGAGGCGGAGGAGCTGGCGCAGTCCGACCAGTGGCGGGCCGCCGGTGAGCGGCTGCGGTCCCTGGTGGACACCTGGAAGGGTCTGCCGCGGCTGGACCGCAAGTCGGACGACGAGCTGTGGCACCGGTTCTCGCACGCGCGGTCGGCGTTCTCCAAGCGGCGCAAGCAGCACTTCGCGCAGCTGGACGCGCAGCGCGAGGACGCCCGCCGGGTCAAGGAGCGGCTGGTCGCCGAGGCCGAGTCGCTGTCGGGCTCGACGGACTGGGGGGCGACGGCCGCCCGCTACCGCGAGCTGATGTCGGAGTGGAAGGCCGCGGGCCGCGCCCAGCGCGAGCACGAGGACGATCTGTGGAACCGCTTCCGCGGTGCCCAGGACGTCTTCTTCGCCGCCCGCGGCTCGGTCTTCGCCGAGCGGGACGCGGAGCAGGCGGAGAACCTCAAGCTCAAGGAGGAGCTGGCCGAGGAGGCCGAGAGGCTCCTGCCGATCACGGATCTGAAGGCCGCGCGGGCCGCGTTCCGCGGGATCAACGAGCGCTGGGAGGCCATCGGCCACGTGCCGCGGGACGCCCGCCCGAAGGTCGAGGGCCGGATGCACACCGTGGAGCGGGCCCTGCAGGAGGCCGAGGAGGCCGAGTGGCGCCGGACGAACCCGGAGGCACGCGCGCGTGCCGCGGGTCTGACCGGTCAGCTCCAGGCCGCCGTGGACAAGCTGAAGGGCCAGGCCGAGCAGGCCAGGGCACAGGGCAACACCGCCAAGGCGGAGAAGCTCGAGCGGGAGCTGGAGGGCCGCCAGGCCCTGCTGGACCAGGCGCTGAAGGGTCTGCAGGAGTTCGGCGGCTGACCTCTCGCACGACGCACGGAAGGGGGCTCCCGCACCGAGGTGCGGGAGCCCCCTTCCGTGCGTCTGCCGTCCGCTACGTGCGGTTGCGGGCCGAGGTGACCCGGTAGACGTCGTAGACGCCCTCCACGCCGCGTACGGCCTTCAGGACGTGGCCGAGGTGCTTCGGGTCCCCCATCTCGAAGGTGAAGCGGGAGGTGGCGACGCGGTCGCGGGAGGTCTGGACGGCCGCGGAGAGGATGTTGACGTGCTGGTCGGACAGTACGCGCGTGACGTCCGACAGCAGCCGGGACCGGTCGAGGGCCTCGACCTGGATGGCGACCAGGAAGACCGAGGACTGGGTGGGCGCCCACTCGACGTCGAGGATCCGCTCGGGCTCCCGGGACAGCGAGTCGACGTTGACGCAGTCGCTGCGGTGCACCGATACGCCGCTGCCGCGGGTGACGAAGCCGATGATCGGGTCGCCGGGCACCGGGGTGCAGCAGCGGGCGAGCTTCACCCAGACGTCCTCGACGCCCTTGACGACGACACCGGGGTCGGCGCTGGAGCGGCGCTTGCGGCCCCGGCCGCGGGCCGGCGGGACCGACTCGTCGATCTCCTCGGTGGCGGCCTCCTCGCCGCCGAGGGCCTGGACGAGCTTCTGCACGATGTTCTGCGCGGAGACATGACCCTCGCCGATCGCCGCGTACAGCGCGGAGATGTCCGAGTAGCGCATCTCGTGCGCCAGCGTGACCAGCGAGTCGCCGGTGAGGATGCGCTGGATCGGCAGGTTCTGCTTGCGCATCGCGCGGACGATGGAGTCCTTGCCCTGCTCGATGGCCTCGTCGCGGCGCTCCTTGGAGAACCAGGCGCGGATCTTGTTGCGGGCGCGCGGCGACTTGACGAAGCCGAGCCAGTCGCGGGAGGGTCCGGCGCCGGCCGCCTTGGAGGTGAAGACCTCCACCAGGTCGCCGTTGTCGAGGGTCGACTCCAGCGGGACCAGGCGGCCGTTGACCCGCGCCCCGATGGTGCGGTGGCCGACCTCGGTGTGGACGGCGTACGCGAAGTCCACCGGCGTGGCGCCGGCGGGAAGCGCTATGACGTCACCCTTGGGGGTGAAGACGAAGACCTCGTTGCGGGACAGGTCGAAGCGCAGCGACTCCAGGAACTCGCCGGGGTCCTCGGTCTCCTTCTGCCAGTCGAGGAGCTGCCGCAGCCACGCCATGTCGTTGATGGCGTCCTTGTCCTTGCCGGACGACTTCGGCGCGTCGGTGCGGATCTTGGAGGCGCCGGCGACCGCCTCCTGCTTGTACTTCCAGTGCGCGGCGATGCCGTACTCGGCGCGGCGGTGCATGTCGAAGGTGCGGATCTGCAGCTCGACGGGTTTGCCGCCGGGGCCGATGACCGTCGTGTGCAGCGACTGGTACATGTTGAACTTGGGCATCGCGATGTAGTCCTTGAACCGGCCGGGGACCGGGTTCCATCGCGCGTGCACGGTGCCGAGGGCCGCGTAGCAGTCGCGGACGGTGTCCACGAGGACGCGGATGCCCACCAGGTCGTAGATCTCCGCGAAGTCACGGCCGCGGACGATCATCTTCTGGTAGACGCTGTAGTAGTGCTTGGGGCGTCCGGTGACGGTCGCCTTGATGCGGGCGGCGCGCAGGTCCTGCTGCACCTCGTCGGTGACGATGGCGAGGTACTCGTCGCGCTTGGGCGCGCGCTCGGCGACCAGGCGGACGATCTCGTCGTACATCTTGGGGTAGAGGATCGCGAAGGCGAGGTCCTCCAGCTCCCACTTGATGGTGTTCATGCCCAGGCGGTGGGCGAGCGGCGCGTAGATCTCCAGGGTCTCGCGCGCCTTCTTCTCCTGCTTCTCGCGCTTGAGGTAGCGCATGGTGCGCATGTTGTGCAGGCGGTCGGCGAGCTTGATGACCAGGACGCGGGGGTCCTTGGCCATGGCGACGACCATCTTGCGCACGGTCTCGGCCTGCGCGGCCTCGCCGAACTTGACCTTGTCCAGCTTGGTGACGCCGTCGACGAGCAGGGTGACCACGTCGCCGAAGTCGCGGCGCAGGTCCTCCAGGCCGTACTCGGTGTCCTCGACGGTGTCGTGCAGCAGTCCGGCCATCAGCGTGGCCGGGTCCATGCCCAGCTCGGCGAGGATGGTGGTGACGGCGAGCGGATGCGTGATGTACGGGTCGCCGCTCTTGCGCTTCTGGCCGCGGTGCCAGCGCTCGGCGACCTGGTAGGCGCGCTCGATCTGGCGGAGCGTGGCGTTCTCGATCTTGGGATCGTTGCTGCGCACGATCCGCAGCAGCGGCTCGAGGACCGGGTTGTACGGGTTGGCGCGCTGGACGCCGAGCCGGGCGAGGCGGGCGCGGACGCGGTTGGAGGAGCCGGAGCGCGGCTGGCCGGTGTTGGGGCGGGCCAGGGTGGCCGAACGCTCGGGAGGGGCCGGCTTGGGGCGCGGCTGCTCGGGCTTGTCGACGGGCGCCGACTGGGCGTGCTGGACCGGCCCGCGCGTGTCGTTCTTCGCGTGGGGCGCGCTCGGCGCGGGCTTGGCCGCGGCCGCCGAGGCGGACTCGGGCTTGGCGGCGGTCAGGTGCTGGGCCTCGTCTGGCAAGAGGGCTCCTCGTGCGCGATCCGGGTCCCCCGGTCAGGCTCCGGACACCCCATGGTAGCGATCCCGTGGCCGTGGATCGCCTGCGGGCGGTCGTGAGGACGGTCTGCCCCTGAAACACCCGAGGCGGGCACCGGATTCCTCCGGGCCCGCCCGAGCGGTGTTCCCTGTGCGCGGTTCGCGTGCGACACCGCTGGTCAGACCGTGAGCAGCGCCTCCAGCGGGGCGCCGGCCAGGGCCGGTTCCAGCCGGGCGCGGCCGCCGAGGAAGCCGAGCTCCATCAACACGGCCAGGCCCGCCACCTCGGCGCCCGCCCTGCGGATGAGCTGGACCGACGCCTCGGCGGTGCCGCCGGTGGCGAGGACGTCGTCGACCACCAGGACGCGGTCGGCCGCGCTCAGGTCCTCGGCGTGCACCTCGATCTCGGCGGAGCCGTACTCCAGGTCGTACGCCTGGCTGAGGGTGGCTCCGGGGAGCTTGCCCGCCTTGCGCACGGGGATGAAGCCGAGGCCCGCGCGGACGGCGACCGGGGCGCCGAGGATGAATCCACGGGCCTCCAGACCGACGACCTTGGTGGCGCCGGTGGCGCGGGCGATGTCGGCCAGGGCGTCGCTGAGCGCGGCGAACGCCGCGGGGTCCGCCAGGAGCGGGGTGATGTCCTTGAACATCACGCCCGGTTCCGGGTAGTCCGCCACGTCCCGGATGCGGCTGAGCAGCAGTTCTCGGATCTCCGTCATCGGCGCTTCCCGGAGGAACGGCCCCGGCCGCGGGTACGGGCGGCCGACTGGTCGCGCGGGCCGACGACCGCGGGTGCGGCGTCCTCGGGCTCGTCGTCGTAGTCCTCGTCGGCGACCGGGGACTCCTGCGCCTCCCCCGCGGCCGCGCCCTGGGCGCGCTTGGCCAGGACGCGCTTCTTCAGGGACTTCATCGACGGCTCGAGCTCCTTGAGGTCGGCCACGAGCGGGGTGGCGATGAAGATCGAGGAGTACGCACCGGCGGCGAGGCCGACGAACAGCGACAGCGAGATGTCGTTCAGCATGCCGGCGCCGAGGACACCGCCACCGATGAACAGCAGGCCCGCCACCGGCAGCAGCGCGACCACCGTGGTGTTGATGGAACGGACCAGGGTGCTGTTGATGGAGCGGTTGGCGATCTCGCTGTACGTCCAGCGGGTCTGCTTGGTGATGTCCCTGGTCTGTTCCTTGAGGCTGTCGAAGACGACGACCGTGTCGTACAGCGAGTAACCGAGGATGGTGAGCAGACCGATCACCGTGCCCGGCGTGACCTCGAAGCCGACGAGGGCGTAGATGCCGACGGTGATGGTGATGTCGTGGATCAGGGCGACGAACGCGGCGAGTGCCATGCGCCACTCGAAGGCGATCGCCAGGTAGATCACGACCAGGACGAGGAAGATGCCGAGGCCCTGCCAGGCCTTGTTGGCGATCTGTTCGCCCCAGCTGGGACCGACCAGTTCGGCGTTGATCTGCTCGCCGTCGACCTTGAGGTCCTCGGCGAGCGTGTCCTTGATCTTGTCCGACGTGTTGGTGTCGATGCCCGCGACCTGGATGCGCAGGCTTCCGTCGCCGAGCTTCTGGACGATCGCGTCGTGGCCGGAGGCGTCCTCCGCGTACTCCTCGGCCTGGGCGACCGAGACGCTCATGTTCTTCGGGGTGGTGAAGGCCGCTCCGCCCTGGAACTCGATGCCCATGTGCAGGCCGCGCACCGCCAGGCCGACGATGGCCGTGATGGTGATCAGGATGGAGATGCCGTACCAGATCTTGCGGTTCTTGACGAAGTCGTAGCCGACCTCGCCGTGGTGCAGTCGGGCGCCGAGGGTGCCGAGCTTCGACATCTCTCACGCCTCCTTCGTCTGGGCAGGGGCGGAGGGACGGCGGGTACGGCGCAGGGGCGGCTTCGCACCCAGCGCCTTCGGGTCGAGACCGGACCACTTGTGGCCGCTCGCGAAGAACTTCCGGCGGGCCATCAGCGTGAGCAGGGGCTTGGTGAAGAGGAACACCACCACGACGTCGAGCACGGTGGTCAGACCGAGCGTGAACGCGAAGCCCTGGACCTTGCCCACGGTGACGACGAAGAGCACCGCGGCGGCGAGGAAGGACACGAAGTCGGAGACCAGGATGGTGCGCCGGGCGCGCGGCCAGGCCCGCTCCACGGAGGGACGCAGGGTGCGGCCCTCACG
Source organism: Streptomyces sp. NPDC044984 (assembly GCF_040646935.1). Classification (NCBI taxonomy): domain Bacteria; kingdom Bacillati; phylum Actinomycetota; class Actinomycetes; order Kitasatosporales; family Streptomycetaceae; genus Streptomyces; species Streptomyces sp. NPDC044984. Next base: position 28,209 of record NZ_JBEZBE010000018.1, on the reverse strand, counting down.
GATCTCGTCCCGGACCCGTTCGAAGAAGACGATGAACGAGTCCGCCGTGATGCCGATCGCGACGATGGCACCGCACACGGCCGGCAGGTTCAGCGCGAAGCCGATGGTCGGGCCGAGCAGCGACATGATCACGTAGGTGAGGGCCGCGGAGACCAGCAGGGAGGCGATGGCGATGAAGGACAGGCCGCGGTAGTAGACCAGCAGGTAGAGGACGACCAGGGCGAGGCCGATGGCGCCGGCGATCAGACCGGCCTTCAGCTGCTCACCGCCGAGCGCGGCGGTGACGGTGTTGACGCTGTCCTCGCGGAAGGTCAGCGGCAGGGCGCCGTAGGACAGCATGTTGGCCAGTTCCTGCGACGACTGCTGGGTGAAGTTGCCGGAGATCTCCGCGTTGCCGCCGGTCAGGGCCTGGCTGACGTACGGGTCGGAGACGACCTCGTTGTCCAGGACGATGGCGAACTGGTTCTGCGGGGACTGGTTCTGGGCGAGCTGGCCGGTGATGTCGGCGAACTTCTTGGCGCCCTTGTCCGTGAAGTCCATGGTGACGACCCAGCCGGCACCGCTCTGGGTGTTCAGGACGGCGCTGGCCTCGTCGACGTCCGTGCCGTCGACCGCGGCGGGACCGAGGATGTACTTCTGCCACTGGCCCTGGGAGTTCTGGCCGCAGGCCACGGTGGAGTCGGTGGCCTTGGAACCGTCACCGGCCTTGGCGCGGACGCTCTCCTTGGTGCAGTCGAGCGCGGCGTACTGTGCCTGGAGCTTGCTGTCCGCGTCGCCGGAGGTGCCGCCGGTCGCGGACGGGGAGGGGCCGGCCGCGCCGCTCGGGGAGGCGGACGGCGTCTCGTCGGCCTTCAGGGCGTCGGTGACGGCGCGGCCCTGGGTGGTGGCGCTCGCCGACGGGGAGGAACCGTCGGTCGCCTTCTCCGTGGCCTCGTCGGTCGCCTTGTCGGTCGCCTTGTCCTTGTCGGAGTCCTGTGCCGAGCCGTCGCCGGTCGCGCTGGGCGTGGGCGCGGCGCCGCCACCGGCGAGTTCGGTGGCGATGACGGGACGGAAGTAGAGCTTGGCGGTGGTGCCGACCTGTTCCCGGGCCTGCTCGGAGTTCGTGCCCTTGGGAATGTTGACGATGATGTTGCGGTCGCCCTGCGTCTGGACCTCGGCCTCGGAGACGCCAAGACCGTTGACACGCCGCTCCATGATGGAGACCGCGGTGTCCATGTTGGTCTTGTTGATCGCGGACTCCTGGCCGGCCTCGGGGACCGCCGCCAGTGTGATGCTCGTGCCACCGGCCAGGTCGATGCCGAGACGCGGAGTGGTGTGCCCGGAGGCGAACATCCCTCCGGTGAGCGCCACGATGGCGATCAGGATCAGAGCCAGCGAGCGCCACGGCTTACTTGTGGCGCTCGCGTTCCGTCCCTTTTTGACTGCTGCCACCTTCTCGTACTCCCTCTCGGGCCGCCTCGCGCCGGATCGGCGGGCCGGCGGCCATGACATGGTGTCGGGACTCCGTGCGAGTCGGGCATGTCCCGGGGCGCGCGGGCAGCACCCGCGCGCCCCGGGCCACGACTACTTCGCGTCGGAGTCGCCGTCGGACTTCTTCGACTGCGCGTCCGCCTTCGCCTCGTCGGCGGTGTCGGCCGGCTCGTCGACCGCGTCCTTCTTGCCGAGGTCGACAGGCGTGTCGTCGGAGGCGGCGGCAGCGTCGGAGGAGTCGTCGGTCTCGGTGAGGGAGGAGGCGTCGTCGGGGACGAGGTCGGCGTCGGACTTCAGGTCGTGCTCGATGCCGTGGACGATGCGGTTGTACTCCTCGTCGGTCAGGACGGCACCGATCGAGTTCTTGGCGAACAGCAGCTCCACACCCGGGCCGGCGTCGAGGAGGACCGTGTCCTCGCTGACCTCCTTGACCGTGGCGTACATGCCCCCGATGGTGCGGACGCCGGAACCGGGCTGCATCTGGTTCCGCATGTCGATGGCCTGCTGCTGCTTCTTCTTGGCCGACCGGGTCATCAGGAACATGGCCCCGATGAGCACAATGAACGGGAGGAGGGTCACGAGACTCACGGGTCGGAACTTCCTTCACACGACCGCGATGGTGAACGGCCTGATGGTTGGGGGTGTGTACTGCCGCCGACAAGGGCGGCATCGGCGGAGTCTAAGCGAGTCCGCGCGCAGGGAACAACGCTCAGCATCGCACCGGGGTTCCTGCCTGGGCCAACGTCCTCGCCGTCACGCCCCGAACAGGTCCCCTTGTCCGTTTCCGGGGGCTCCTGAGCGGGGCGGCGTGAGGCCGAGATGCGCCCATGCCGCAGGGGTGGCGACCCTCCCGCGCGGGGTGCGGGCGAGCAGCCCCTCCCGTACGAGGAAGGGTTCGGCCACCTCCTCCACGGTCTCACGTTCCTCCCCGACCGCGACGGAGAGCGTGGACAGGCCGACGGGTCCGCCGCCGAACAGCTTGAGCAGGGCCTCGAGGACGGCCCGGTCCAGCCGGTCGAGGCCCCGGGCGTCGACCTCGTAGACGGCGAGGGCCGCCGCGGCGATGTCCTTGGTGATCACCCCGTCGGCCTTGACCTGCGCGTAGTCCCGGACGCGGCGCAGGAGGCGGTTGGCGATACGGGGCGTGCCGCGGGACCGGCCGGCGATCTCCGCGGCGCCCGCCGGGTCGATCTCCACGTCGAGGAGGCTCGCCGAGCGGTGGACGACCCGCTCCAGTTCGGCGGGCTCGTAGAACTCCATGTGCGCGGTGAAGCCGAAGCGGTCGCGCAGCGGGGGCGGCAGCAGGCCGGCCCGGGTGGTGGCGCCGACCAGGGTGAAGGGGGGCAGTTCGAGGGGGATGGCGGTGGCACCGGGGCCCTTGCCGACGATCACGTCGACGCGGAAGTCCTCCATCGCCATGTAGAGCATCTCCTCGGCGGGCCGGGACATGCGGTGGATCTCGTCGAGGAAGAGCACCTCGCCCTCCTGGAGGGAGGAGAGGATCGCCGCGAGGTCACCGGCGTGCTGGATGGCGGGGCCCGAGGTGATGCGGATGGGGGCCTCCATCTCGGCGGCGATGATCATCGAGAGGGTGGTCTTGCCGAGGCCGGGGGCTCCGGAGAGCAGCACGTGGTCGGCGGTGGCCCCCCGGGCGCGTGCGGCGCGCAGCACGAGGTCCAGCTGCTCGCGGACCTTCTCCTGGCCGATGAACTCGCCCAGGTCCTTGGGGCGCAGGGCGGCCTCGACGGCCTGGTCCTCGCGGTCGGCGGACGCCCCGACGAGCCGCTCCTCGGCGGAGGTGTCGGTGGTGTCGTCCCAGTTCATGTGCGTGTGCCTCAGCTCTTCGTACGGGCCAGGGGGCGCGGGCTATCGGGCGCGGTTCAGGGTCTGCAGGGCCGCCTTCAGCAGCTGCCCCACCTGCGGGGTGCCCCCGGCGGCCTCCGCCTGGGGGGCCACGGCGGACACGGCCTCGTCGGCCTCGCGGGTCGCGTACCCGAGGCCGATCAGGGCGGCGTGCAGCTGGTCGCGCCAGCCGCTGGTGACCGGTGCGCCGACGGCGGGGGCGCCGAGCGGCTCGCCGAGGCGGTCCTTCAACTCGAGGAGCAGCTTCTGGGCGCCCTTCTTGCCGATGCCGGGGACGGCGGTCAGCGCCTTCTCGTCCCCGGTGGAGACGGCTCTGCGCAGGGCGTCGGGGGTGTGCACGGCGAGCATCGCCTGGGCCAGCCGGGGGCCCACGCCGCTGGCGGTCTGGAGCAGTACGAAGACCTGGCGCTCGTCGTCGTCGGCGAAGCCGTACAGGGTCAGGGAGTCCTCGCGGACGACGAGGGAGGTGGCGAGTTTCGCGGGCTGTCCGACGCGGAGCGTGGAGAGCGTGTTCGGCGTGCACTGGACGGCCATGCCGACCCCGCCGACCTCGACCACCGCGGCGTCGGGAGCGAGGGCGGCGACCGTGCCGCTGACGAAGGCGATCATGCCGTACGGCCTTTCGATGCGTGCGGGGATTGGGGTGTGCGGGGGGTTCTCGAGGCGTGCCGGGCGACGGCCTGCTGGAGCCGGTTCTGCGCGGGGGCGCGCCAGATGTGGCAGATGGCGAGCGCGAGGGCGTCGGCGGCGTCCGCGGGCTTCGGCGGCGCGTCCAGCCGCAGCAGCCGGGTGACCATGGCGCCGACCTGGGCCTTGTCGGCGCGGCCCGAGCCGGTGACGGCGGCCTTGACCTCGCTGGGCGTGTGCAGGGCGACGGGGATGCCCCGGCGGGAGGCACACAGGATGGCGACGGCGCTGGCCTGGGCGGTGCCCATCACCGTGCGCACGTTGTGCTGGCTGAAGACGCGCTCCACGGCGACGAACTCGGGCCGGTGCTCGTCCAGCCACTGTTCGAGGCCCTGCTCGACGGCGACGAGGCGGTGGCCGAGGTCGGCGTCCGCCGGTGTGCGGACGACGCCCACGCCGAGCATAGTGAGCGGCCGTCCGGCGACGCCCTCGACGACGCCGACACCGCACCGGGTCAGCCCCGGGTCCACCCCCAGTACACGCACGGCCGGCCCTTTCCCTCGATCACCTGTCCGTGCAGGCTATCGGGTGCCACTGACAAGGCGACGGGCCGACGGAAGTGTCCCGCCGGCCCGCTGAGCAGTGGACGCGTTACGCGTCGACCTTCTCCATGATCTCGTCGCTCACGTCGAAGTTGGCGAAGACGTTCTGCACGTCGTCGCTGTCCTCCAGCGCGTCGATGAGCTTGAAGATCTTCTTGGCGCCCTCCTCGTCCAGCTCGACCTGCATGGTCGGGACGAAGTTGGCCTCGGCGGAGTCGTAGTCGATCCCGGCGTCCTGCAGGGCGGTGCGCACGGCGACCAGGTCGGTGGCCTCGCTGAGCACCTCGAAGTTCTCGCCGAGGTCGTTGACCTCCTCGGCGCCCGCGTCCAGGACGGCGGTGAGGACGTCGTCCTCGGTCAGCCCGCCCTTGGGGACGATCACCACGCCCTTGCGGTTGAACAGGTAGGACACCGAGCCCGGGTCGGCCATGGAGCCGCCGTTGCGGGTCATCGCGACGCGCACGTCGGAGGCGGCGCGGTTGCGGTTGTCGGTGAGGCACTCGATGAGCACCGCGACACCGTTCGGACCGTAGCCCTCGTACATGATCGTCTCGTAGTCGGCGCCACCGGCCTCGAGACCGCCACCGCGCTTGATGGCGGAGTCGATGTTCTTGTTCGGCACCGACTGCTTCTTGGCCTTCTGGACGGCGTCGTAGAGCGTGGGGTTGCCGTCCAGGTCGACGCCGCCCATCCGCGCGGCGACCTCGATGTTCTTGATCAGCTTCGCGAAGAGCTTGCCGCGCTTGGCATCGATCACGGCCTTCTTGTGCTTCGTCGTGGCCCATTTAGAGTGGCCGGACATCTGCCTGTCTCCTTCGCGTAACCCATCTCTGCAACGAACGCAGGAATCCTACAAGGACTCGGCCGCCCGGCACGCGCGCACCATGTCGACGAAGAGGCCGTGCACGCGGTGGTCGCCGGTCAGTTCCGGGTGGAACGACGTGGCCAGCGCGTTGCCCTGGCGGACGGCGACGATGTGGCCGCCGTGCTCGGCGAGCACCTCGGTCCCGGCGCCGACGGACTCCACCCAGGGGGCGCGGATGAAGACGCCCTCCACGGGGCCGCCCTCGACTCCCCTGACGTCGACCGCGGCCTCGAAGGACTCGTTCTGCCGTCCGAAGGCGTTGCGGCGCACGATCATGTCGATGCCGCCGACGGTCTCCTGGCCCGAGCGCGGGTCGAGGATCTTGTCGGCCAGCATGATCATGCCGGCGCAGGTGCCGTAGACGGGCATGCCCTCGCGCACGCGCGCGCGGAGGGGCTCCATCAGGCCGAAGAGGACCGACAGCTTGGAGATCGTGGTGGACTCCCCGCCGGGGACGACCAGGCCGTCGACCTCGGCGAGTTCCTCGGGGCGCCTGACCGGCCTGGCCACGGCGTCGGCCGCGGCCAGGGCGACGAGGTGCTCCCGTACGTCGCCCTGGAGGGCCAGGACACCGATGATCACGGTCACCAGCCGCGGTTGGCGTAGCGCTCGGCCTCGGGGAGGGTGTCGCAGTTGATGCCGACCATGGCCTCGCCGAGGTTGCGGGACGCGTCCGCGATGATCTTCGGGTCGTCGTAGAAGGTGGTCGCCTTGACGATGGCGGCGGCGCGCTTGGCCGGGTCGCCGGACTTGAAGATGCCGGAGCCGACGAAGACGCCCTCGGCGCCGAGCTGGCGCATCAGCGCGGCGTCGGCCGGGGTGGCCACACCACCGGCGGAGAACAGCACGACGGGGAGCTTGCCCAGCTCGGCGACCTCCTTGACCAGCTCGTACGGGGCGCGCAGCTCCTTGGCGGCGGCGTACAGCTCGTGGTTGTCGTAGCCGCGCAGGCGGGCGATCTCGTTCTTGATCTGGCGCAGGTGGCGCACGGCCTCGACGACGTTGCCGGTGCCGGCCTCGCCCTTGGAGCGGATCATGGCGGCGCCCTCGGCGATGCGGCGCAGGGCCTCGCCCAGGTTGGTGGCACCGCAGACGAACGGGGTGGTGAACGCCCACTTGTCGGAGTGGTTGACCTCGTCGGCCGGGGTGAGGACCTCGGACTCGTCGATGTAGTCGACGCCGAGCGACTGCAGCACCTGGGCCTCGACGAAGTGGCCGATGCGGGACTTGGCCATCACGGGGATGGAGACCGCGTCGATGATGCCCTCGATCATGTCCGGGTCGGACATCCGGGCCACGCCGCCGTCCTTGCGGATGTCGGCCGGGACCCGCTCCAGGGCCATGACGGCGACGGCGCCCGCGTCCTCGGCGATCTTCGCCTGCTCGGGCGTGACGACGTCCATGATCACGCCGCCCTTGAGCTGTTCGGCCATGCCGCGCTTCACGCGGGCGGTGCCGGTCTCGGGACCCTGGTTTTCGGAGAGCGTGCTGGACACGAATGACCTCGCTGAGGGGAAGGAGGGGGTTTCTGCAGCACTGAGGAAACGTGAACGGAGCAGTCCACAGCAAGGGCCAATGGGTAGCCGGTGGATCCTTTTCGGTCGGCGGCGGTCCGCCGTGCGGCCGGATACCGCGGTCAGGCCGCCCGCTCGACCAGGGCGGCCGGAGGCTCGTCGTCCATCTCGAAGGCCATCGGGAAGGGCGCGTGTCCCGCCAGCCGGAACCAGCGCACCTTGCGGTGCCGTCGCAGCGCCCGTGCCGCCCGTACGGCGTCGTTGTGGAAGCGGCGGGCCATCGGCACCCTGCGCACCGCCTCGGCGAGCTCCAGGGCCGCCTCCTCTCCCCCTGGCGCCTCCCTGACCGCGTCCACCTGCTGCGCGTCGCCGAACACCGCGCGCAGTGCCTGGCTGAGCTCGCTCTCCGCGACCTCGCGCTGCTCCTCGACCGCCTGCCGCGCGGCGTGCGCGGCCTCGTAGAGCACGATCGACGCGGCGGGGTCGAGCACGCCCGAGGTGGCCAGTTCCTGGGCCACGGAGGCGCGGCGCAGCAGCTGGGCGTCGAGCGCGGCCCGGGCGGCGTCGATACGGGCGTGCAGCCGGTCCAGGCGTCCCGCCGTCCAGCTCAGGTAGAGGCCGACGGCGACGAGGGCGACGAGGATCCAGATGAGGGTTGCGGTCACGGGCGGCAAGGCTAGTACCGCCGGCCGCGGATCCCGTCCCTGGGGGCGGAACCTGCTGCCCGGCCGTCAGTCCCGTGCCAGGCCCAGCCGGGCCCTCAGCCCCGTCGCGCGGTCGTCCGTCGCCACCGCCGCCGCGCCCGCCGTCACCGTCTCGTAGACCGACAGGATGTCCGCGCCGACCGTCGACCAGTCGAAGCGGCGGACGTGGGCGCTGCCGCGGTCACTGAGCTCCGCGCGGCGTTCCGGGTCCTCCAGGAGCCGTACCGCCGCCCGCGCGAGCGCGTCCGGGTCCTCGTTGGCGAACAGCTCGCCCGCCGCTCCCCGGTCGAGGACCTGCGCGAACGCGTCCAGGTCGGAGGCGAGCACCGGCGCGCCCGCCGACATCGCCTCGACCAGGATGATGCCGAAGCTCTCCCCGCCGGTGTTGGGCGCCACGTACAGGTCGACGCTGCGCAGGAAGCGGGCCTTGTCCTCGTCGCTGACCATGCCGAGGAACTCCACGCGCGGGCGCAGCTCCCGGGGCAGCGACTCGACCGCCTCCTCCTCGTCGCCGCGCCCGGCGACCAGCAACCGCGTCCGCGGCCGGGCGGCGAGGATCTTCGGCAGGGCCCTCATCAGCACCGGCAGGCCCTTGCGGGGCTCGTCGATCCGGCCGATGAAGCCGATGGTGTCGCCCTGCCACTCCGGTCTGGGCTCGGCCTTGGCGAAGAAGTCGACGTCGACGCCGTTGGGGATGACCACCGCGTCGCCGCCCAGGTGCTCGACGAGGGTGCGGCGGGCGTACTCGCTCACCGCGATCCGCGCGCTGATCTTCTCCAGGGCGGCCTGGAGGATCGCGTACGCGGCGATCATCGCGCGGGAGCGCGGGTTGGAGGTGTGGAAGGTGGCGACGATCGGCCCCTCGGCCGCCCAGCAGGTCAGCAGGCCCAGCGAGGGCGAGGTCGGCTCGTGGATGTGGACGACGTCGAAGGCGCCCTCGTGCAGCCAGCGCCGTACCCGCGCGGCGGACAGGAAGCCGAAGTTGAGCCGGGCCACCGACCCGTTGTACGGCACCGGCACCGCGCGGCCGGCCGAGACGACGTACGGCGGCAGCGGGGTGTCGTCGTCGGCCGGGGCGAGGACGGACACCTCGTGACCGAGCCGGATGAAGTACTCGGCCAGGTCACGGATGTGGAACTGGACGCCTCCCGGCACGTCCCAGGAGTACGGGCAGACGATGCCGATCCTCACGGGGTCCCCTCCCGGTCCTGCCCGGGGGCCGTCGCGGGATCCCGCGCGGGGTCGAGGTCCTTCAGCCACAAGCGCTGCAGCATGTGCCAGTCCTCCGGATGGTCGGCGATCCCCGTGGCGAAGGCGTCGGCCAGCGCCTGTGTCATGACGGACGTCTTCTCCGCGCGCGTGCCTGACCCGGGGACCTCGACCGGCGGATGGACCCGGCCCCGCATCACGGGCGAGTCGTCGTACCAGAGGGTCACCGGCAGCAGCCGGGCCCCGGTCTGCTGGGCGAGCAGGGCGGGTCCGGCCGGCATCCGGGCCCTCTCGCCGAAGAAGTCGACCTCGACACCGGAGGCGGACAGGTCGCGGTCGGCGACCAGGCAGACCAGCCCGCCGTCGCGCAGCCGCCGGGCCAGGGTGCCGAAGGCGGAGCCGCCGTTGTGCGGCAGCACCTCCATGCCGAGGCCCTCGCGGTAGGCGACGAAACGGTCGTACAGCGTCTCCGGCTTCAGCCGCTCGGCGACGGTGGTGAACGGTATGCCGAGCTTCGTGGTGACCCAGGCGCCGGCCAGGTCCCAGTTGGCGAGGTGCGGCAGCGCCAGGACGACGCCCTTGCCGGCCGCCAGGCCGTCGGTCAGGTGGTGAAGGTCCTTGACGTCCAAGCCGGACGCGACGCGCTCGGGGCTCCAGGCGGGCAGCCGGAAGGACTCCATCCAGTAGCGCAGGTACGACCGCATGCCCGCGCGGGAGAGTTCGGCCAGCCGTTCCGGGCCCGCGTCCGGCACGACGCGCGCGTAGTTGTCCTCCAGCCGGAGGACGCCCTTGCCGCGCCGCTTCCACGCGAGATCGGCGATGCTCCGGCCGAGGCGCACGGCGACGGGCTCGGGGAGTTTCTTGACGGTGCCCCAGCCGGCGCCGTACAGGGCGTCGGTCAGCCGTTCCCGGGCGCTCACGTCGCGGCCTCGCGCCCCTGAGCCTCATGCCGCTCCGCGGCCTCCGCCTCGGCGGACTCGCGGCGCACGGTGACCACCCGCTGGATCAGCGTGACCAGGCTGCCGACGGCGACGATCCACAGGGCGACCGGCAGCAGGTACCGGATGCCGGGCACACCGAACGCGTGCAGGCCCGCGAGACCGGCCGCGACCAGCGAGACCACCAGCCGTTCGGCCCGCTCGACCAGACCGTTGACGGCGACCGGCAGGCCGATCGACTCGCCGCGCGCCTTGGTGTACGACACCACCTGGCCGCTGGCCAGACAGAAGATCGACACCGCGCACAGGGCGATGTCGTCGCCGCCCCCGGCGTACCAGAGGGCGAAGCCGCCGAAGATCGCCCCGTCGGCGACCCGGTCCAGGGTGGAGTCCAGGAAGGCGCCCCAGCGGCTGGAGCGGCCCAGCTGGCGGGCCATGTTGCCGTCGACCAGGTCGGAGAAGACGAACAGCGTGATGACGACCGTGCCCCAGAAGAACTCGCCCACGGGGTAGAAGACCAGCGCGCCCGCGACCACTCCCGCGGTGCCGATGAGCGTGACCGTGTCGGGGCTGACCCCCCGCCGGATGAGAAACGCGGCGAACGGTGTGAGGACACGCGTGAAGAATGCACGCGCGTACTTGTTCAGCATGGCCTTCCCGACGGTCGGTGGGGCCGCGCGGCCCCTGCTGGCCACCCGGCGGGCCCAATCGTAGTCACGCGCACGCACGGGCGGCCGCGGGGCACCCGTACGCCCGTACGGAGGCGGGGTCCTGCCCGGCGGATCGTGCCGGGGACGCGGTGCCCGGCGCGCACTCCCCCGCTGTCCGGAGGACGTGGACGGCACCCCGGCCGCGCTGTCGTCACTCGCCGGCTCCCCCACGCCCGGCTTCGCTCGCGCGGCGGGGCTCCCCCGCCCGGGACCACCCCGTCGTCCCTGCTCACCCGGCCCGCGGGGCGCCGCCGTGAGCAGGGCCGGACGCCGGGATCACGTCCTTCGTATGGACGCACCGTGAAGGGAGTGGAAAGCTCGAAGGACCGCGGGCGTCGCCGGAGCCGCACCGCACGCGGATTCCGCGGGTCCGCGCCCACAGTGACCTCACCGTGCACGGGAGGCAGGATCATGGGCGACAAGGCGCACACACACCCCGGAGCCGCCGGCAGGGCGCAGGCGGCCGACCATCCCACGTCCGTACGGAATGTGGTGCTGGTCGGCCACTCCGGATCGGGCAAGACGACCCTGGTGGAGGCCCTCGCGCTGACCGCGGGGGCGGTGAACCGGGCGGGCCGCGTGGAGGACGGCGGCACCGTCTCCGACTACGACGACATCGAGCACCGGCAGCAGCGCTCCGTACAGCTCTCCCTGGTGCCCCTCGAATGGGACGGCATCAAGGTCAACCTCCTGGACACCCCCGGGTACGCCGACTTCGTCGGGGAGCTCAGGGCCGGTCTGCGGGCGGCGGACGCGGCCCTCTTCGTCGTCTCGGCCTCGGACGGCGTGGACGGCCCGACCCGCATGGTGTGGGACGAGTGCGCGGCGGTCGGCATGCCGCGCGCCATCGTCGTCACGCACCTGGAGGCGGCCCGCGCGGACTTCGAGGAGACGACCCGCGTCTGCGCGGAGGCGTTCGGCGGCGACGACCCCGACGCCGTGCTGCCGCTGTACCTGCCGCTGCACGGCCCGGAGGGGCCCGACGGGCACGCGCCCGTGACGGGCCTGACCGGACTGCTGTCGCAGAAGCTGTTCGACTACTCCACCGGCGAACGCAAGGAGTCCGAGCCCGGCGAGGACCAGCTGCCGCTGATGGAGGAGGCCCGCGGCCGGCTCATCGAGGGGATCATCGCCGAGAGCGAGGACGAGACCCTCATGGACCGCTACCTCGGCGGCGAGCAGATCGACGTCGGGACGCTGATCGAGGACCTGGAACGGGCGGTCGCGCGCGGGGTGTTCTTCCCCGTCCTGGCCGCCGCGCCCGCCGCCGACGGCGCCCGCCAGGGACTCGGCACGGTCGAACTCCTCGAGCTGATCACCGGCGGCTTCCCGACCCCGCTGGAGCACGGCACCCCGAGCGTGACCACCGTCGACGGCAGGCCGCGCGAGCTGAAACCGTGCGACCCGGACGCCCCGCTGGTCGCGGAGGTCGTGAAGACCTCCTCCGACCCGTACGTCGGCCGGCTCTCCCTGATCCGGCTCTTCTCCGGCACCCTGCGCGCCGACCAGACCGTGCACGTCTCCGGACACGGGCTCGCCGACCGCGGCCACGAGGACCACGACGTCGACGAGCGGATCGGCGCCCTGTCCACGCCGTTCGGCAAACAGCAGCGGCCCGTCTCCCACGTCATCGCGGGCGACCTCGCGTGCGTGGCGAAGCTCAGCCGCGCGGAGACCGGGGACACCCTGTCCGCCAAGGACGACCCGCTGCTCATGGAGCCGTGGGACATGCCCGACCCGCTGCTGCCGCTGGCCATCCAGGCGCACAGCAAACCCGACGAGGACAAGCTCTCGCAGGGGCTGTCCCGGCTCGTGGCCGAGGACCCGACGATGCGGCTGGAACAGAACCAGGACACCCACCAGGTGGTGCTGTGGTGCCTGGGCGAGGCGCACGCGGACGTGGCCCTGGAGCGCCTGCGCAGCCGCTACGGCGTCCAGGTCGACGTCGTACCGCACCGGGTGCCGCTCAGGGAGACGTTCGGCGGCAAGGCGTCCGGGCGCGGCCGGCACGTCAAACAGTCCGGCGGACACGGGCAGTTCGCCATCTGCGAGATCGAGGTGGAGCCGCTGCCGAACGGCTCGGGCATCGAGTTCGTCGACAAGGTGGTCGGCGGCGCGGTGCCGCGCCAGTTCATCCCCTCCGTCGAGAAGGGCGTACGGGCCCAGGCCGTCAAGGGGGTCGCCGCGGGACATCCGCTCATCGACGTGCGGGTGACCCTGCTGGACGGCAAGGCGCACTCGGTGGACTCCTCCGACGCCGCGTTCCAGACGGCCGGCGCGCTGGCCCTGCGGGAGGCGGCCGCGGACGCGAGGATCCACCTGCTGGAACCGGTGGCCGAGGTGAGCGTCCTGGTCGGCGACGACTACGTCGGCGCCGTGATGAGCGACCTGTCCGGCCGCCGCGGCCGGCTGCTCGGCACCGAGCAGTCGCCCGGCGGACGCACCCTCGTCAGGGCCGAGGTCCCGGAGATCGAGATCGGCCGGTACGCCATCGACCTGCGCTCCCTCTCGCACGGCACCGCCCGGTTCAGCCGCCGGTACGCGCGGCACGAACCCATGCCGCCGCACGTGGCGGAACGGGTCAAGGAGGAGGCGCGTACCGCCTCATAGCCGACGACGGGCGCACCCGGGAGGACCCGGCGGGCGCCCGCGTACGCGCCTCGCACCGGAACCGTCTCGGAATGCTTCACTCCGTGGTGGCGGACGGCTTCGGCCGTCCGCCTACGGACGACGGCGGGTACGGATACGCTGAAGACCTGATCAACAGGTGTGCGCAGCAGGGAAGTCGGGAAGGCCGCAAGACGACAGTCGCGGCGATCGGGGGCGGGAATGACCGTTGAGAGCGGTTACGCGGAGTTCTTCGGTCCGCAGGTGCCGCGCACGGGCGACGAGGGGCAGACGCCGACGTTCGCGCTGGCCTCGGCGGCCTATCGGGACAACGAGGTCGAGGAGATACTCAAGGCCGACAACGAGTGGCACAAATCAGCCGTCAGCGCACCCAGGCTGAAGCTGTTCCGGCCGAATCTGGGCGAGGCGTTCTCCAGGGCGATCATCGACCGGATGCTCGGCTCCGGCCGCGCGCCGCTCATCCAGTCCTTCGGCATCCAGCCCCAGGTGGTGGTCGAGCACTCGCTGGCGGCGCACCGCATCCGCCGCGAGCGGGACAACTGGCTGAGCGCCGTCATGGTCCTGTGCGGGCTGCTCTTCCTGCCGGGCCTGGTGGTGTGGCTGCTGGTCTTCCAGATCCGCACGACGATGGCCAGGCGGGAGGACAAGCGGGCCGGCGCGCTGGCCACCACCCTGCTGGTCGCGGTGGGCGCCCTCGCCGTGCTGTTCCTGCTCCGCATGCCGTTCGACGGGTTCTGGGGCTGGTACGCGCGCGCGTCGGTGGTCGCCCCGGTGCTGGGCTGGTTCTGGGCCAAGCGGATCTGCGAGCGCACGGCGAGGGACCTGCGCGAGCGCTGGGACAGCCTGCTCTCCGGCAGCAGCGTCGGCGCCAAGGTGCCCGAGGCGGTGCCGAGCAGTCCCGGCGAGACGGCGGCCGAGCAACTGCGCCAGTCCCTGGCCCGGCTCAGCGCCGAGCAGCAGTCCAACTCGGTCTTCTACGCCGGGCCCAAGGGCATACTCGGCATGGGCACCCGCTGGGGCAGCTGGCAGCTCGCCGAGGACCTGGTGCCCGCCGACCCGGACCGGGAGATCAACCCGTTCCGCAGCTGGGACGTCATCAAGGCCATCCACGACCGGCTGCGGATGCTGGAGCGCGGACCACTGCACACCGGAGGCTTCACCAAGCCGTCGGTACGGCACTGGATCGTCACACCGATCGGGGAGAACGCCACGGCGGTGTCCCGGCCGGAGGGCACGGACGTCGAGGCGTACCAGATCAAGCCGCACGCCATACAGGACATCTGCAACAAGCAGCAGTTCGGCGCGGGCGACCGGCACTACCTGGGCGTGCAGTGGACGCTGTGGGACGGCCAGCTGGTGATCACCATGCTGATCACCGTGACCGTGCTGCACGAGACGCTGCGCATCGAGGTCACCGGGCACGCGCTGGGGCCGGTGCACTCGCTGTTCACCAGCAAGCCGGCGGCCAAGGAGAAGGAGGTCCAGAAGTCGATCAGGTTCTGGGAGACCCGGAAGGTGAAGCTCCCGCTGGTCGACTCGGACGAGGTGGTGCGCCTGGCCGCCAGGGCGCCGCTGACCTGGTACCCGCCGCTGCTGTACTGGCTGGGCGGCAAGCTGAGCCTGCCGGAGCCCTTCGGTCTGCGGCACGCGTGGGCGGACAGGCCGTGGCGGCACCGGTTCATGGCCGACGACGCGTTGCGGGCGGCCACGCCGGTGCTGCGGGTGGTGCACTCGGCGGCGATCAAGGTGCTGGAGGAGAACGGGGTGGACACCACGAAGTTCGGTGCGCGGTCGTCGTCCCTCAGCACCGCGGTGCAGGAGGCCACGCCCAAGAAGGCCGACGTGTACGACGCGTGAGCGTCACGTACGGCGGGGTGCGGCTGGGCGGGGGTGGGGGCGCGGCTCGGCGCCGACGAGGTGCCGCCGTGACCCCGCTCTCGGCTCCGCTCGAGCGGGGGCACGGCTGCCCGCGGCTAGGGAGCCACGGGCCAGGCCTCCGCGAGCATCTTCCTCGTGTCCGCCAGCAGTTGCGGCAGCACCTTCGTGTGGCCGATCACGGGCATGAAGTTCGTGTCGCCGCCCCAGCGCGGGACGACGTGCTGGTGGAGGTGGGCGGCGATGCCCGCGCCAGCGACCGTGCCCTGGTTCATGCCGATGTTGAAGCCGTGGGCGCCCGACGCCGTGCGCAGCGCCGTCATCGCCTGCTTGGTGAGCTCGGCGAGCTCCGCCGTCTCCTCCGCGGTGAGGTCCGTGTAGTCGGCCACGTGCCGGTACGGCACGGTCATCAGATGACCACCCGTGTAGGGGTAGAGGTTGAGCACCGCGTAGACCCGCTCGCCGCGCCGCAGGATCAGCCCGTCCTCGTCGGACTTGGCCGGGAGGGAGCAGAAGGGGCAGCCGTCGTCGGCGCCCGGGCCGCTCGGCTTGTTCTCGCCCTGGATGTACGCCATCCGGTGGGGCGTCCACAGACGCTGGAACGCGTCCTGCGTGCCCACTCCCGACTGCTGCTCCGGCTCACTCGTCATGCGTGCAGCATATGGCGTCACCGGAGGACCGCGGAAAAGGCCCCCGGGATCGCTCCCGGGGGCCTCGGAGTCATCCGCGGTCAGACCTGCGTCCGCTCCTCGACGACCTTCGCGATCTTCGCGATGGCCTCGTCGACCGGAATGCCGTTCTCCTGCGAACCGTCGCGGTAGCGGAAGGAGACGGCGCCGTTGGCCATGTCCTCGTCGCCCGCGATGACCATGAAGGGAACCTTCTGCTTCTGGGCGTTGCGGATCTTCTTCTGCATGCGGTCCGAGGAGGAGTCGACCTCGACGCGCAGCCCCTGCTTGCGGGCCGTGTCCGCGAACTTCTCCAGGTACTCGACGTGCGCGTCGCCGATCGGGATGCCGATCGCCTGCACCGGCGCCAGCCACGCCGGGAACGCGCCCGCGTAGTGCTCCAGGAGCACCGCGAAGAACCGCTCGATCGAGCCGAACAGCGCGCGGTGGATCATGACCGGGCGGGTCTTGGAGCCGTCCGCGCCGGTGTACTCCAGGTCGAAGCGCTCCGGCAGGTTGAAGTCGAGCTGGATGGTCGACATCTGCCAGGTGCGGCCGATGGCGTCCTTGGCCTGGACGGAGATCTTCGGACCGTAGAAGGCGGCGCCGCCCGGGTCCGGGACCAGGGGCAGGCCCTGCTTCTCGGCGACCTGGCGCAGCGTCTCGGTCGCCTCCTCCCACGCCTCGTCGGAGCCGACGAACTTCTCCGGGTCCTTGGTGGACAGCTCCAGGTAGAAGTCGGTCAGACCGTAGTCGCGCAGCAGGTTGAGGACGAAGGTGAGCGTCTTGTCGAGCTCCTCCGCCATCTGCTCGCGGGTGCAGTAGATGTGCGCGTCGTCCTGGGTGAAGCCGCGGGCGCGGGTCAGGCCATGCACGACGCCCGACTTCTCGTACCGGTACACGGTGCCGAACTCGAACAGCCGCAGCGGCAGTTCGCGGTAGGAACGCCCGCGCGCGTCGAAGATCAGGTTGTGCATCGGGCAGTTCATGGGCTTGAGGTAGTAGTCCACGCCCTCGTCGAGCTGCATGGGCGGGTACATGCCGTCGGCGTACCAGTCCAGGTGGCCCGAGGTCTCGAAGAGCTTCCCCTTCGTCGCGTGCGGGGTGTAGACGAACTCGTAGCCCTCCTCCTCGTGGCGGCGCCGCGAGTAGTCCTCCATGACCCGGCGGATGATGCCGCCCTTGGGGTGGAAGACGGCGAGGCCGGAGCCGATCTGCTCCGGGATGGAGAACAGGTCCAGCTCGGAGCCGAGCTTGCGGTGGTCGCGCTTCTCGGCCTCGGCGAGGAACTCCAGGTGCGCCTTCAGCTCGTCCTTGGACGGCCAGGCGGTGCCGTAGATGCGCTGGAGCATGGGGTTCTTCTCGCTGCCGCGCCAGTAGGCGGCGGCGTTGCGCATCAGCTTGAACGCAGGGATGTTCCGGGTGGTGGGCAGGTGGGGGCCCCGGCAGAGGTCCTTCCAGCACAGGTCACCGGTCTTGGCGTCCAGGTTGTCGTAGATCGTCAGCTCGCCGGCGCCGACCTCGACGTCCGCGCCGTCGTCGCTGGAGGCCGAGCCCTTGAGGCCGATCAGCTCCAGCTTGTACGGCTCGTCGGCGAGCTCCTCGCGGGCGGCCTCGTCGGTCACCACGCGGCGGGAGAAGCGCTGGCCGCGCTTCTGGATCTCCTGCATCTTCTTCTCGATGGCCTTGAGATCCTCGGGCGTGAACGGCTTCTCCACGTCGAAGTCGTAGTAGAAGCCGTCCCGGACCGGCGGGCCGATGCCCAGCTTGGCCTCGGGGAACAGCTCCTGCACGGCCTGGGCCATGACGTGCGCGGTGGAGTGGCGCAGGATGTTGAGGCCGTCCTCGGAGGAGATCTCCACGCCCTCGACGGTCTCGCCGTCCCCGACCTCGTAGGAGAGGTCCTTGAGCTCACCGGCCACGCGCGCGGCGATCACCGAGCGCTCGCCGGCGAAGAGCTCGGCGGCCGTAGTGCCCGTCGTCACCACGCGTTCTTCCCGCTCGGAATCGCGTTGGATGATCACACGGACGTCTGACACCGGTCTCTCCTGACTGAAGGGGGGTCGCGGCGCCATACCGGAGCGCACGCGTCCCTGGGATCGTACCGACCCGGGGCCGCCCACCGCGAAATCAGTCCCCGCCGCAGACCTCCTCGAAGAAGTCGAGGTCCTCCTGGAGCGCCTTCATCAGGCGGTCCCGCTCCGCGTCGTCGACCTGTACGGGGACCACCTCGCCCGCCCCGGTGAGGCGCCGGAAGCCGCCCCGGCTCTCCAGCCGGCCGTGCACCCGGACCGGCAGTCCGACGAGGTGGGCGTGCCCGGCGATGCGGTACGCCTCCTCCTCCAGGGCGATCCGGACGTGCGGGACCTCGGCGCCGGCCAGCACCCGCAGCCGTACGGTGCCCGCACCGCGCGGCCCCGACCTGCGCATCCGCACCACCGTGCCGGTGATCCGCACCGGCACGGACGGCTCGGCCCGGAGGTAGCGCAGGCCGGCCTCGCGCAGGGCGGGCAGGTCGCCGGGCGAGAACTCGACGGGCTCGGCCGGAGCCGCGCAGCCCTCGGGGACGCCGGCGGCCGGGGCCCACTCCACGGCGATCCGGGCGCCCTCCGAGCCCCGTACCAGGGCGACCAGCGCCTCGGTCAGCTCGTGGCTGACCCCCGCCGCCACGGCGGAGTCGAAGGCGTCCATGCCGCCGGTGGCCCGCCGGTAGTCGACGGCCTCGCG
Organism: Streptomyces sp. NPDC044984; assembly: GCF_040646935.1. Taxonomy (NCBI): domain Bacteria; kingdom Bacillati; phylum Actinomycetota; class Actinomycetes; order Kitasatosporales; family Streptomycetaceae; genus Streptomyces; species Streptomyces sp. NPDC044984. The sequence goes on along the minus strand of NZ_JBEZBE010000018.1, from coordinate 9,809 downwards.
GGTGGCGTGCAGCGCCTGGTGCAGGCACACGGCGAGCGGACGGCCGGTGGCGACGGGCACGAACGCGGTCAGCCGGCGGCCGCCGGGCGCGGGGCCGACCAGGACGTCCTCCAGGGCGGCGGCGGCGGCGCGCCGGTGCCGGGCGCCGTGGTAGCCGGCCCGCGCGCGCGTGGTGAGCGCGGCGGCGAGCAGCACGGCGCGGGCGGCGGTGCGCAGCCGCTCCTCGACGGTCCAGGGTGCGGCGTCCCCGGGACCGGAGGGCGCATCACGCCACCAGCGGATCTCGTCGCTGGGGACGGCGAGGGCGAGGAGGACCTCGCGGGCGGCGGGCGTGCCGCTGCGGGTCAGGGCGAGCAGGGCCTCGCCGAGCAGGTCCTCGCTGTCGGGGAAGGCACGGCTCTCGGGCACCAGCAGACTGGTGCCGGAGCGGCCCGGTCCGGGCGGCGTCCAGCGGCTGTAGCGGCCGGGGGCGCCGCCGCGCCGCTGCCAGCCGTGCCGCTGCAGCAGGGCGGCGAGCACGGCCGGGTCGACCGCGCCGGGATCGGGCGGCGCGCCCTCCCGGAGGGCGTCGGCGGGATGGGGGCGCACGGGCCTCAGGGGCTCGTCGGTCGAGCGGTGCGTCACGGTGTCCCTCCCGTCCCGACCCGCGTCATGATCTCGCACAGCGCCCGGTCGTCGAAGATGCGTGAGGTCGGTATCCGCACGGTCGTGCGGCGCCGGCCGGTGACCGGCTGTCCGGCGAGGTTGGTCCAGTAGCAGCAGTGCCTCAGGTCGAGCCGGTCGTGCCCGGCCCGCAGCCACTGGTCCCGCGAGCGCGGGACGATCATCACCACGAGGATCTTGTGCACCGACACGGGCGTGCGGGCGAGCTTCGTCAGGTGGTCGTTGTCGAGGGTGAAGGAGAAGAAGCGGCCCGGCGGGTCCGGAGGGATCTGGTACGTGGCCTTGAGCTGCACCTTGATGGTCACCTCGTCGTCGACGGTGTGTCCGGGCGCGCTGTGGCTGACGTGCCAGTCGATGCCGTTGTCCGGGAACGGCTGGGACAACGAGCAGCCGGCCGCGGCCGCGACGGCGTGCAGATAGCCGACCTGCAGTGTCTCCATGCAGGCGGTGGTGGCGAGAGAGCCGCGAGCGGGTGCGGTGCGCTCGGGCAGCAGCCCGCCCCGCTCGGGCTGCGCTACGGCCATGGCCAACAGCCTTCCCCACTGGTGGATCCCCGCTGCGGGCCGCTGAACTGCGCTGACCCGTACTCCTGTTGTCTCCTTCCGGCGTACGGCGCAAACAGCCCGGGTATCACCGTTTCGGGCAGCGGACTGTGTGTCGGCTGCCGATGGGGAACGAGGGGTTGTTGGGTATGGCGTGCTGGTACGAAGGGCCGTTGGCCGCTTTCGACACGGAGACGACGGGTGTGGACGTCGAGACCGACCGGATCGTGTCGGCCGCCCTCGTCGTGCAGGACGCGCCGGGCACCCGGCCGCGGGTGGTCCGTTGGCTGGTGAATCCGGGGGTGCCGGTGCCGGCCGGGGCGACGGAGGTGCACGGGCTGACGGACGATCATCTGCAGCGCCACGGCCGCTGGCCGGCGCCGGTGATGTACGAGGTCGCGGAGGCGCTGGCGGAGCAGGCCAGGGTGGGACGGCCGCTGGTGGTGATGAACGCGCCGTTCGATCTGACGCTGCTGGACCGGGAGTTGCGCCGGCACCGGGCGTCGTCGCTGGGCCGCTGGCTGGAGCGGGCGCAGCTGCTGGTGCTGGACCCCTGGGTGCTGGACAAGCACCTGGACCGCTATCGCAAGGGCCGGCGCACGCTGACCGACCTGTGCGCGCACTACGGGGTCGCCCTGGAGGGGGCGCACGACGCGGCGGCGGACGCGGTGGCCGCGCTGGAGGTGACCCGGGCGGTGGGGCGGCGTTTCGCCTCCCGGCTGGAGCGGCTCTCCCCCGGTGAGCTGCACACCCTGCAGGCGGTGTGGCACGCGGCGCAGGCGCGGGGGCTCCAGGCGTGGTTCGCGCGCACCGGTACGGAGGAGGTGGTGGACCCGGCGTGGCCGCTGCGTCCGGACCTGCCGACGGCGGCCTGAGAGCACCCCCGGGAACGCAAGAAGCCGGTCCGTCGGGGACGGACCGGCTTTCCCGGTGGGCGATACTGGGTTCGAACCAGTGACCTCTTCGGTGTGAACGAAGCGCTCTCCCACTGAGCTAATCGCCCGGGAACGCACTGAACAATACAGGTCCGGGGAGGGTTCCTTCAAACCGCTTCCAGGTGGGCGGCCAGGCCGCGCCGGCCGGCCCGCATCATCAGGGCGTGGTTGGCGCGGAGGACGGGCCGCCCCGGCACGGCGAGCAGGCGCAGCAGCGGCTTGCGGACGTCGACCTCCTGCTCGTAGTGGGCGAGGCAGCGGTGGGGTCCCAGGCGGGTGACGGTCCAGCGGGCCCAGCCGTCGATGTCGCCGGACAGGCCGGCCTCCAGGATCCCGGTCTCCGGGTCGCGCCGGCCCTCCCGCACGGTCGAGGTCAGGTCGTACGGCAGGAGGGAGCGGATCGTGACGATCCCGCTGGTGTCGTCGAGCCGGGTGACGTCCCGTACCTGGGGCCACCACAGGGGGTAGTCCTCGATCCGCTCCAGGATCCGGTGGACCACCGGGGCGGGCGCGGGCAGGGTCCACAGACTGCGGAAGCGGTGATGGTTCCAGTCCATGGACGCAGTGTTCCCGCCCGCGCCCGTGATGTGCCTACGGCATCCGGTCCCCCAGCAGCGACAGCAGCTCGATGGCGGCGAGGCCGTAGAGCGCGGTGTCATTGGTGGACACCCAGGTGGCCTCACTGCCGGCGACCAGGGCCGTCGGGCCGCTCACCTTCTCGGTCTTCCAGGGTGCCGACTCCTTGTAGCCGTCGGAGTTGTAGAACTTGTCCCAGGCCCGCTTCGCGAGCTTCTCGTCACCGGTCCGCACGGCGGCGTAGGCGTCGAGGCGGGAGTGGCCCTGGAAGAGGATCAGGCTGCCGAAGTGGGAGCCGTAGCGTGCCGCCTGCTCGGCCTTGGTGGCGTTGAAGTAGCGGCAGTAGTCGTAGTACGCCTCGTTGAACTCCGGCATGTCGACGAGGTCGATGAGTTCGGCGCACAGTTCGCCCAGGCCGAAGACCGCCGACAGGTGGGAGACGCCCACCACGGGCTCCTCCGCGATCGCGAACTTCCCGGTGTCGAGGTCGTACAGGCCGGTGCCCTGGACGAAGCCGTTGGGCTGGGCGGCGATGGTCTCCATGGTGGACAGGACACGGGCCCTGGCCTTCTCCCACTTGGGGCCCTTGCGTTCCCACTCGGTGAGCCAGGCGGAGACCAGTCCGCTCCAGTCGGTGCCGAAGCCGATCGACAGGGCGTTGCGGTCCGGCGTGTACGGCTCGGTGCGGATCTTGCGGATGGGGTCGAGGACGAGGAAGGTCTCGTCGGAGTCGACGCATGCGTGCATGAGGTCGCCGACGCGTTCGTCGGCGGTGAGGAAGTAGTAGTAGCGGCGGTAGGTGGTGTTGGCGATGCGCTGCTGCTTGGCGCTGTCGGCGAAGTGCTGGACGCCGTGCCGGGTGCCGAGGCCGGCCCACTCGCCGATGTGGTAGACGTCGACCTCGCCGGTGTGGCGGGTCATCGCCTCGGCGAAGCGGAAGATGTCGGCGCGGCCGGAGCGCAGGTACGCGTACCAGAGCCACAGGTCGGGTGAGAGCTCGGAGTTGTCCCAGGCGTAGCCGCCGACGTCGTACCGCCACTGGTGCCGGACGGTGTCGTAGGTGTGCATGATGTCGCCGTAGTCCCAGAAGCCGTACCAGCGGCGCTGCTCCACCTGGTCCTTGTAGTAGGTGAAGAGGAAGTCGAGGTGGTCCTCGATCTTCGCCTTGGCCGGGGTGGAGCGGTCCGGTTCGGCGAACAGGCCCTTGCCGAAGACGCCCGCCGTGATGAGTTGCCGGGGCGGGGCGGCGAGCTGCGGGGGGACGCGGACGGCCTCGACCTGTTCGGCGAGTTCCTCGGCGCTCGGGGTGGAGTCGTTGGCCCAGAAGAGGAGTTCGGAGGTGCGGGCGATGCCGTACGGGGTGCCGAACCCGGGCTCGTAGTCCTCGTAGGTGATGTTGAGGCCCTCGAGCTGTTCGGGGAAGGTGTCCTGGCCCATGCCGTCGTGGTAGAAGCGCAGGTCCATGGGCTGGGCCTCGGGCGACCAGAGCCAGAGGGTGACCTCGGCCTCGTCGGTGTGGGCGTCGCGGATGTCGAGCTGGGCGGGGTGCTTCTCCCAGAAGTCGCGCAGGCCGAAGGAGAGGCCGCCGCTGACGCCGCCGACGTAGCCGAAGCCGGAGGCGCGGCGGCCGCCGCCGGCGCCGATCCAGCCGTGGCCCTTCTTGGTGCGCTTGCGCAGGGTGAAGCCGTCGGCGGAGAGCTGGGAGAGGGTGTAGTCGCCCCATTCGGGGATGTACTGCAGGCGGGTGGTGACCCGCTGGTCCCAGGTGGCGGGGTCGGGGAGCTTCTCACCGGCGAACTGGGCCGCCTGGACGGCGGCTCCGGGGTCGCGGCGCAGTCCGGTGATGCCCTTGACGGCCTCGCGGAGCAGGCCGGTGCCCTCGCCGCCGAGGCGGATGTGGCGGTCGTAGGACTCGTCGCGCAGGGGGACGGTGAAGCGGACGCCGAGGCCGCGGATGAAGTCGCCGCTCGCCTTGCCGGGCTCCTGCTTCCCGTCGTAGGTGATGGTGTGCACCATGCGGAAGGAGTCGGCGCCGGCGTAGAAGTAGAGGCGGACGGAGAAGGGCAGCAGGTCGCGGTGGCCCTTGCGGTGCTTTCCGTCGACGCGCACGACCGCGCGGACGGGGCCGTCCTGTTCGACGGTGACGTCGGTGACGGCGCCGTCGAAGCGTTCGGTCCTGACGGTGGTCTGGTCGCCGTCCTCGTACTCGGGCTGCCGCAGGACGACGAGGCGGCCGTTCCTGGCGATCTCGGTGGAGCCGCGGGTGACCGACTTGACGAGGGTGGCGCCGGACGTGCCGATCCTCGCGGTGATGACGCCGGTCGAGACGTCGATGGTGCCGCCGCGCCTGTCGACGGTGACCTTCTTCTCGGGTGCGGCGGGTGCCCCGGCGGTCAGGGTGAGCTTGCCGGAGCCCGAACTCACCGCGTGCGCGGTCCACTTGAGGGAGCCGTCGGGCCAGTAGGCGATCGGCCAGGACTGGACGGGGACGGACTTCCCGTCGGCGTCGGTCAGCGCGAAGGTCTGGTCCTCCTGGTGGGCGCCCCTGGGCCAGGGCACGCCGACGGTGGAGCCGGGGGCCGCGCCGAGGCCGCCGTCCTCCAGCCAGTCGAGGGTGACCGGGTCGGCGCCGGCGGCTTCCGCGCGGGGCGCGGCGGCGGCGTTCTGCGTTCCCAGGGCCCAGCTGAACTGGGCGGCGGCTCCGGCGACGGCGGCCGCCTTGAGCAGGGATCTGCGGGGGATGGGGGACATGGCCTTTCCTTTCCGTTGCGACGAGCAAGGTGATGTCAAGGGCATGACAGAAAGAGGTGCGGCGCCGAAGCGCCGACCTCGAGAAGGGGCACCGCCCGTCAGCGGTGCCGGTACCGCTCCTCCACGGCGACGGCCGCCGCCGCGACGGCCCCCAGGACGGGGACCGCCAGCGGCGGGACGAACCCCGCGGACAGGGCCACGACGGCCAGTCCGCAGACGACCAGGAAGGACCCGGCCGGGTCGAGCACGGTCCGCCGCCCGGCGTCGGCGAGCAGCGTCCGCCAGGTCGCACCGGGCGCCCAGACGGCGGCCGCCCGCAGCAGGGCCACGGCGGCCCCGATCAGCGCGAGGACACCGACGGCCCCGACGAGCGGCCCGCCGGGAAGTCCGGCCCGCACGGCCAGGACGTCCACCCAGACCGCGCCGGCCACGGCCCATCCGGCGAGCCCGACGGCCCACCCGCCGCGCACGGCCGTACGGAAGTCCGCGGTGAACTCCCGCAGGCCGCCGCCCTGGTGGGTGGTGCGGCGCCGCAGGTGCCGCGCGCCGGCGGCGAAGGCCGCGGGGTAGGTGACGACCCCGAGACAGGCCACGGCGATCCACACGCCGGTGAGCAGGCACTCGGCGAAGACCGCGAAGCGCTCGCCGAACACGGACTCCCTGCGCGAGGTGCGCGCCTTCACGCGTGCTTGCGCCATGGTGACCGCCTCAGCCCTTCAGTCCGGAGGTCGCCATGCCGTCGATGAGGTAGCGCTGGAAGGCCATGAAGAAGGCGATGACCGGCACCAGCGCCACCAGCGACATCGCGATCATGCTGCCGTAGTTGGAGATGCCCTCCTGGTCGCGGAACATCATCAGGCCGAGCGAGACGGTGTACTTCTCGGGGGTGTTGAGGTAGATCAGCGGCCCCATGAAGTCGTTCCAGGCGTTGATGAAGGTGAAGATCGCGCTGGTGATGATCGCGGGCCGGCTCAGCGGCAGCACGATCGACCAGTAGGTGCGCAGGTGCCCGCAGCCGTCGAGCTTGGCGGCCTCGTCCAGCTCCCTGGGCAGTCCGCGCATGAACTGCACCATCAGGAAGACGAAGAAGGCTTCCGTGGCCAGGAACTTGCCCGCGACGAGCGGCACCAGGGTGTCGGTGAGCTCCATGTTGCGGAAGAGCACGTACTGCGGGATGAGCAGCACGTGGTACGGCAGCAGCAGCGTGCCGATCATCAGCGTGAAGAGCAGGTTCCGCCCGGCGAACCGGATCTTGGCGAAGGCGTACGCGGTCAGCGAACTGGACAGCACGACACCGACCACGGCGAGGACCGCGTACATCAGCGAGTTCCAGAAGAAGCTGCTGACGGGGATGCCGGAGATGCCGTCGGCGAGCCCGGAGAAGTTCGCCCAGACCGGCTCGGTGGGCAGCAGGTCGAGGCTGGCGATGATGTCCTTGCTCGGCTTGAACGAGGCGCCGACCACCCAGACCACGGGATAGAGGACGACCGCGAGGACGAGGAGCGCGCCCACGTGCCAGGCGATCGATCCGACGCGCCGCCGTTCGCCGGCGGTGGGCAGGGCGGGGCTGGTGGCACTGGTCACTTGGCGGCCTCCTCGTAATGCACCCACTTCTTCTGCGACCAGAACAGGACCGCCGTCACGAGCGCCACCGCGACCACCAGCGTCCAGGCCATCGCGGAGGCGAAGCCCATCTGGGCCTCCTTGAAGCCCTTCTGGTAGAGGTAACAGGTGTAGACGAGCGTGGCGTCGGCGGGCCCGCACCGGGTGTCGGAGACGACGTAGGCGGAGCCGAACACCTGGAACGCGTGGATGGACTCCAGCAGCACGTTGAAGAACAGCACCGGGGAGATCATCGGCAGCGTGACGTTCCAGAACCTGCGCAGCGGTCCGGCACCGTCCATCTCGGCGGCCTCGTACAGCTCCTGCGGGACCTGCTTGAGACCGGCCAGGAAGATGACCATGGGGGCGCCGAACTGCCAGATGCTCAGGGCCACCAGGGCGTAGATGACGTAGTCCGGGTTGCCGATCCAGCCGCCCACGTCGAGACCGAAGATCTTCTGCGTACGGTCCACGACCGCGTCGTCGGAGAACAGCGCCCGCCACACGAAGCCGACGGAGACGCTGGCGCCGATGAGCGAGGGCATGTAGAACGCGGCCCGGTACAGGCCCTGTCCGCGCCGCTTCTGGGCGAGCAGCAGCGCGACGCCGAGCGCGAGCAGCAGTTTCAGGGGGGTCGCCACGACGACGTACTTGAGGGTGACCTCGACCGACTTCTGCCAGCGCGGGTCCTGGAACATCGTCGTGAAGTTGTCCAGGCCCACCCACTGGGGCGGCGTGAACAGGTTGTAGCTGGTGAACGCGTAGTAGAGCGACGCGATCATCGGCCCCGCCGTGAGCAGCAGGAACCCCGCGATCCACGGCGACATGAACAGATAGCCCGCGAGGGTCTCGCGGCGCCGCCCGCGCCGCCCGGCGGCGGGAGCGGCGGGCCGCTTCCCGGCCGGGCGCGCGGGCGCTTCCTTGACGAGCGTCATGGTGGTACGTCCCCTCAGCCGGCGAACGCGGCCTTGGCCTCGCTGAACAGTGCCTTGGCGGCGTCGGCCGGCTTGGTCTTGCCCTGGGCGACCTCGCCGCCGATGCGCAGGAACGCCGCCTCGATGACGTCGGCGCCCGACGGGTGCGGGGTGATCTTGCCGAGGACGCCGGCCGCGGCGACCTCCTCCTCGTACGCCTTGACGCCCTTGTTGTTCTCGTCGGTGGGCGTGAACGCCTCGTACTGCTCGGTGGTGGCGAGGATGCCGCGGTCGTAGCCCATGATCTCGCCGACCTCGGGGTCGTGGACCATGAAGTCGATGAACTGGGCGACCTCCTTGGGGTGCTTGGTCCCGGAGAAGGCGCTCAGCATCAGCGAACCGAGGTACTGGCCGGTGGCCTTGCCGTCCGTGGTGGGGATCGGCGCGAGCCCGTAGTCCGACTCGCCCTCGCCCTCGTAGCGGATAGAGAAGTTGTCCCAGGTGAACTCGGACGCCGCGAGGCCCGCGGAGAGCGCCGACTTGGGCTTGACCTGCTCGACCTTCTTCGGGTCGGCGACGAGCCCGGACCGCACGCGCTTGTAGCCGTCCTCCCACCACTGCGTCAGGTCGTCCTCGGTGAAGCCGAGATCGGTGTCGGTGAAGAAGGCCTTGCCGTTCTGGCGCAGGTAGAGGTCGTAGAGGTACATGATGCTGAAGTAGCCGGTGTCACCGGCGATCTTCAGCTTGTCCTGGATCGTCTGCAGCGCGTCGAAGTACTCGTCCCAGGTCCAGCCGAACTTCGCCTCCACCCCGGCCTTCTCGAAGGCCTTGAGGTCGATGACGAGCGCCATGGTGTTGGCGCCGACGGGGACGGCGATCTGCTTGCCGTCGACCTGGCCGTTGGCCAGGACGCCGTTGCGGAAGTTCTCGAGGTTCAGATTCCCGGCGTCCGCCTGCGACTTGAGGTCCAGCAGAACACCGCGCTTGTCGTACTTGCGCAGGAAGCCGACCGCATTCTGGAAAACGTCCGGCGGATTCCCGCCGGAGGCCTGGGTCTGGAACTTCTCCCAGAAGGCCTCGTAGTCGGTGAATTCCGGCTTGATCTTGATCTTCGGGAACTTCTTCTCGAAGAGCTCGATCGTCTTCTTGATGGCGATGGTGCGCGGCTCGCCACCCCACCACGCGTAGCGGAGCGTCACCGTCCCGTCCCCGGAACCACTGCCGCCGCCGCACGCGGTGGCCGTCGCGCCCAGCCCCGCGACGGCCAGCGAGGCCCCCGCCGCTTTGAGGATCGTCCGCCTCTCCACATTCCCACCCTGCTGCATATGAGCCTCCCCAGCGACGTTCGCTTCCGCCTCATGAATCGTTTCAAGTAAGCGCTTGCTGGCACAAGTTACGGAGGGCCTACGGGCACGTCAATGATTCGGACAGGAATTCATGGGCGCCGCGCCCCGGCGCCGGCGCCGGCCGTCTCGTCCGCAGGGCTCCGCCCGACCACAAAAGCCCAGGTGGAAGCCCTGCGGCCGACCGATCGAACGCGACGGGGCCGAGCGGGACAGGCGTGGCGGAAGGTCACGGTTGGATGAAGGCGACCGGAAGCGGAACGCCTCGGACACACGGGAGGGAGCCTCACCCGGTGGCGGCCCGCCGCGAACGCGCGACGCCGGCCGCACACGACGAGGCGGCCCGGCTCACCACTGGTGAGCCGGGCCGCCTGATGATCCGGTGGGCGATACTGGGTTCGAACCAGTGACCTCTTCGGTGTGAACGATTCAGCTCGGCGCGGGGCTCGTCGGCGTCGCCGCCGGTGCCGTGGTCGTCCAGCA
>NZ_JBEZBE010000017.1:0-185222 GCF_040646935.1 Streptomyces sp. NPDC044984 | reverse complement strand
GCCCGGTTACATTCCGAACCCGGAAGCTAAGCCTTACAGCGCCGATGGTACTGCAGGGGGGACCCTGTGGGAGAGTAGGACGCCGCCGAACAATTTTTCAAAAGGGTTGGACCCTGAACTTCGGTTCCGGGTCCAACCCTTTTTTGTTCTGTGTCACTTGACGTTCACGTTGCGCAACGAGCATCCACTCCATGAGTACTGCTGCACTGCTCAGGGCCGCCGGTGTCGGAGTGGGTGACGAGGTCGTCGTACCGGCCTTCGGGAACGTGGAAGTCGCCGAAGCCGTGACGATGGCAGGCGCGTTGCCGGTGTTCGCCGACATAGATCCGGCGACATACTGTCTGGAGCCGGCCGCGGTGGAGGCGGTCGTAACCCCCAGGACAGCAGCCGTCGTTGTCGTGCATCGCTTCGGGAGGCCCGCCGACGTGGGGCGGTTGCATGCGCTCGGCCGCCGGCACGGGCTGCTGGTGCTGGAGCACGGTGAATCCGAGGCGTCGTACGACGAGATGGCTCAGCGGCGGGAGCGGGCGGCGTTCCTCGACGCCAAGTTGAGGGGTGTGCGGACGCCCGAGAGCGGAGTCGGGCACACCTATCAGCAGTACGTCGTGCGGGTGCCGGGGAACGGTCGGCCCGACCGGGACGCCTTCGCACGTGCCATACGGAGCAAGGGCGTTGAGTGCCGCGTGCCGGTGAAGACCCCCGTGCACCGGATGCCCGAGTTCCGGCGGTGTGTGTCGCTGCCCGAGACCGAGCGGGCCGCCGACGAGACGCTCGCGCTTCCCGTGGACGCGTCACTGACCAAACGGGACATGCAGCGGATCGCGGCGGCGTGCAACGCGCTGGGCGGACTGCTCCAGCCGGTCGGCTGAGCGGTGGTTGGGAGCACGGGTTCATTCGGGGTATGATCTATTCCGTTGCCGAGGGGGAAACCCCGCACACGGCGACAGGCCCCTATAGCTCAGTCGGCAGAGCGTCTCCATGGTAAGGAGAAGGTCAACGGTTCGATTCCGTTTGGGGGCTCGGACAGAAAGGCCCCGCCCATTCGGGCGGGGTCTTTCTCATGCCCTGCGGGAGGGCGCCCGCTAATCCGTGGGCAGGCCCGGTACGCGCATGGCGAGGATCGCCATGTCGTCGGACGGGGGCTCGGAGGCGAAGCGTTCCACCGCGCGCATGATGCGGGCCGCGACCGCGCCGGCCGTCAGACCGGTACAGGTCGTCAGGACGTCGGCGAGGCCGTCGTCACCCAGCATGCGGGGGCCCTCGCGGCGTTCGGTGACGCCGTCGGTGACGCAGAGGAGCACGTCGCCGGGATCGAGGGTGACCGTCTGCTCGTACAGCTCCAGGTCCTCGATGACGCCGAGGAGGGGCTGCGGCTCCGCCGCCGGTTCGACCGTGCCGTCCTGGCGCAGGCGGAGCGGGAGGGGATGACCGGCGCAGACCACCTTCAGTTCCGCGCTGCCGTCGTCCTGCGGACGCATCTCGCCGTAGAGGAGGGTGAGGAAGCGGCTGCGGGCGCCCTCGTCGAGGATCGCGGAGTTGAGGCGCTCCAGGACCGCCGGACCGCTGAGGCCCTCGCGGGCCAGCAGCCGGAGCGCGTGCCGGGCGAGACCGGTCACGGCCGCCGCGTTGGGGCCGGTACCGCAGACGTCGCCGATGGCGAAGCCGTACGCGCCGTCGCTGATCGGGAAGAGGTCGTAGAAGTCGCCGCCGACCTCGTTGCCCTCGCCCGCCGCGCGGTAGATGACCTCGACCTCGACGCCGTCGATGGTCGGCAGCTCCGGCGGCAGGAGGCTGCGCTGGAGGGACTGGCTGATCGCCGTGCGCTCCGAGTAGAGGCGGGCGTTGTCCAGGGCCAGGGCGGCCCGTCGGGAGAGGTCCTCGGCGAGCTCCAGGATCTCCTGGCGGAAGTGCTCGTCGGTCGGCTTGCCGAGCGTCAGCATGCCGATGACCCGGTTGCGGGCGACCAGGGGGAGGACCACCGTCTCGCCGCCGACCGCGGAGGCCGTGGCGAGGGTCGGGCCGATGCCCGTGGTGACCTGGCGGGTCGGGCCGCCGCTGAGGCCGAGGCTGCGCATGGAGGTGCGCAGGGCAGCCTGGTGGGCGACCTCCGCCGGGGCGGACCAGACGCGGGCACCGGGGGTGGGGACCGGGTCGGGCGGGGCGATCTTCGACAGCAGGGACTTGATGCCGTCGATCAGCTCCTCGTCCTCGTGCAGCACGTAGGAGAGGTACGGCTCGGAGGCCTGGTCGGCGATCGTGTAGACGGCGCACCAGGTGGCGAGGGTCGGCACCGTCATCTGGGCCATCAGGGCCAGGGTCTGGTCCCGGTCCAGGGTGCCGGCCAGCAGGTCGGAGGCCTCGACGAGGAAGCTGAGCGAGCCGCGGCGCAGGCGCTCCAGTTCGCCCAGGCGGGCCGACTCGACGGCGAGCGCGATGCGGTCCGCCGCGAACTGCAGGCGCAGCGCCTCCTCGTTGGAGTATCTGCCGGGTGCCTCGGCGGCGACGCCGAGGGAACCGGTGAGGCGGCCCTCGACCTTCAGCGGGACGGTGATGACCGAACGCATGCCGGTGCTGTTGAGGAGGGGGACGGCGCCGGGGACGGCGGTCAGGTCCTCGTGGACGGCCGGCATGCGGGCGGAGCCGTAGCGGCCGGGGCCCGCCTCGACGGGGACGCGGGCGAAGCGCTGGCGGGCCGAGGGGAGGCCGGTGGAGGCGCGGACTTCCAGTTCCGTCTCGTCGTCGGTCGCGAGGAGCAGGAAGGCGGAATCGCCGTCGAGCATGTCGCGGGCGCGTTCCACCGTGCGCTGGAGCAGCCCGTCGAGGTCGTCGGGGGCCGGGGAGCCGATGAAGACCTCGAAGGGGTCGGTGCTCTGGCCCTCGGAGGTGCCGGACGTGTCGGGTGCGGGGCCGCGCAGCGGGGTCTGCAGAACCGCCCGTTCGTGGTCCCGCACCAGGAGGCAGACCGTTGACGGCTCGCCGTCGGTGTCCCGGACCCGCAGGTGGGAGGCGTACACGGGGATCACTCGGCCGTGGGCGCCCCTGATGCCGTAGCTGCCCTCCCAGCGGGAGAGCCGGAGCGCGTCGGCGATGCCGGTGCCGGTGCCCGGGGTGTGCGGCCAGGCCGCGAAGTCGGTCAGCGGCTTGCCGGTGACCTGCTCGGCGGAGTAGCCGAAGAGCTCCTCGGCGTCCTCGTTCCAGGCGGTGATGGAACCGACCTGGTCGATCTGGACCACGGCGACGCGGACCCGGGTGTCGGCGAGCGGGAGGAGGTGGGCCGGCAGGGCGGGGCCGGCGGTGCGGGTGCCGACCGGGCGCTCGGGAAGGTCGAGCCGGAACCAGACGGTCTTGTGGGTGGGGGTGTAGTCCACGCCCCAGTGGCCGGCCAGGGCCGCGCACAGCTGGAGCCCGCGGCCTCCCTCGCGGTCGGGGCTGCCCATGGTGATGGCGGAGCCCTGAAGCGGGATCTCCCGCTCCGGATACCGGTCGGCCACCTCGATCCGTACGCCTTCGTCGCTGCGCAGACAGAGGAGCTCGGCGGAGGTTCCGGCGTGGACCACGGCGTTGGTCACCAGTTCGCTGGTGAGGACCACGGCGTCGTCGACGATGTCACCGAAGCCCCAGCCCTGCAGGGTGTCGCGGACGAAGGAGCGGGCGCTCGCGACCGATCGCCCCACGGGCTCGAAGCTGGCGGCCGCGCGCGCGGTGATCACAGAACTCCTCGACCGGTTCTCGACGGGCATGGTTCCCTGGCCGACCGGCTCGTGCCGCTGGAGCGGCAGGCCGTCAGTCGGCCGCGGGTCCGGGGGCTGCTCCCCCGGGATCAGTCCGGTGGTCATGTGTGCGGCCGCCCTCCGATGCCCGCTCGTTCCCGTGCCACCGCCCAGGCCGGGCGGACCGGCGTGGCTGGACAGCCGGATGCAAGGTTACTTACCTTCGCGGTCCGAGCGGATGCCGGTCTGCTGTGTTTCCGTCCGGAGGTGTTCTCCGTACGGCGGGTGTGCGGACGATGTGCGAAGCTGCCGAACTGTTATGGCCTGGTTCGGCGGGGGTGAAACACTGGGCAGGCTTGCAGCGAAGGTCCGGGCAGGCCGTGTGCCTTCCGCGCCGGGTGGGCAGCAGCCCTCTGGTGGCGCCTTGGAACGTCGGGCAGGGCATCGCGGTAGTACGAGAAAAGCACAGGAGCAACGGGAGCGCCCTTGGCGGTGTGCCCGGAGCACAGCGGTAACGGTCGACCCCTGCGGGAGGGACACAGTGGAGTCTGGCGCAGCGACGCGGGGCACGAAGACGACGCGCGCGAAAGGCGGACAGTCCCTGGGCAAGCCGGGAAGGGCGCGGGGCGGGACCACGACCGTGGACACGGCGGCCCTGAACCGGCTGATGGTGGCGCTGGTGGCGATGCGGGACGGGAACTTCCGCAAGCGGCTCACGGTGTCCGGCGACGGCGTGATGGCGGAGATCGCGGCGGTCTTCAACGAGGTGGCCGACCGCAATCTGCACCTGACGGGTGAGCTGGCGCGGGTGCGCCGCATGGTCGGGCGTGAGGGAAAACTCACGGAGCGGCTGGAGACGGGGGCCTCCGAGGGCTCCTGGGCGACCGCGATCGACAACTCGAACGCGCTGGTGGACGACCTGGTGCGGCCCGTCTCCGAGGTCAGCCGGGTGCTGTCGGCGGTGGCCGAGGGTGATCTGTCGCCGCGTATGGAGCTGCGCACGCAGGCGGCGCCGGAAGGGGCCGGGCATCCGCTGCGGGGCGAGTTCCTGAAGGTCGCGCGGACCGTGAACAACCTGGTCGACCAGTTGTCGACGTTCACCGACGAGGTCACGCGAGTGGCCAGCGAGGTGGGGACCGAGGGCAAGCTGGGCGGTCAGGCCCAGGTACGTGGCATGTCCGGTTCGTGGAAGGACCTCACGGACTCCGTCAACACGATGGCGGAGCGGCTGACGGCGCAGGTGCGTGACATCGCGCTGGTGACGACGGCCGTCGCCCGCGGTGACCTGTCGCGCAAGGTCACCGTCCACGTCGAGGGCGAGATGCTCGAGCTGAAGAACACCGTCAACACGATGGTGGACCAGCTCTCCGCGTTCTCCTCGGAGGTGACCCGCGTCGCGCGCGAGGTGGGCACCGAGGGCGCCCTGGGCGGGCAGGCGCAGGTGCCCGGGGTGGACGGCGTGTGGAAGGAGCTCACCGACTCCGTCAACACCATGGCCGGGAACCTCACCGCGCAGGTGCGCGGGATCGCCGAGGTGACGACGGCGGTCGCCAACGGCGATCTGTCGCGGAAGGTGACGGTGCCGGCGCGCGGCGAGGTCGCGCAGCTCGCCGAGACGATCAACCAGATGACCGAGACGCTGCGGATCTTCGCGGACGAGGTCACGCGGGTCGCCAACGAGGTCGGCGGCGAGGGACGGCTGGGCGGCCAGGCGAACGTGCCGGGTGCCGCGGGGACGTGGAAGGACCTGACGGACTCCGTCAACACGGTGTTCCGGAACCTGACCACTCAGGTGCGGGACATCGCGGCGGTGACGACGGCGGTCGCCAACGGTGACCTGTCGCAGAAGGTCACCGTGGACGTGGCCGGCGAGATGCTGGAGCTGAAGAACACCGTCAACACGATGGTGGACCAGCTGTCGTCCTTCGGCGCCGAGGTCACGCGCGTGGCGCGCGAGATCGGCGTCGAGGGTGAGCTGGGCGGTCAGGCGCAGGTGCCGGGCGCGGCGGGGACGTGGAAGGACCTGACGGACTCCGTCAACACGGCGTTCCGCAACCTCACCGGACAGGTGAGGAACATCGCCCAGGTGACGACGGCGGTCGCCAACGGCGATCTGTCGCAGAAGGTGACGGTGGACGTCTCCGGCGAGATGCTCCAGCTGAAGAACACCGTCAACACGATGGTGGACCAGCTGTCGAGCTTCGCCGACCAGGTGACGCGGATGGCCCGGGACGTGGGCACGGAGGGCCGGCTGGGCGGTCAGGCGCGCGTGGACGGCGTGTCGGGCACCTGGAAGGAGCTCACCGACTCCGTCAACTCGATGGCGTCCAACCTGACGGGGCAGGTGCGCAACATCGCGCAGGTGACGACGGCCGTCGCGCGGGGTGACC
The DNA here is from genome assembly GCF_040646935.1 of Streptomyces sp. NPDC044984. Lineage (NCBI taxonomy): Bacteria > Bacillati > Actinomycetota > Actinomycetes > Kitasatosporales > Streptomycetaceae > Streptomyces > Streptomyces sp. NPDC044984. Next base: position 179,122 of record NZ_JBEZBE010000017.1, on the reverse strand, counting down.
TGTCGCAGAAGATCGACGTCGACGCGCGGGGGGAGATCCTCGAACTGAAGAACACCATCAACACGATGGTGGACCAGCTGTCGTCGTTCGCCGACCAGGTGACGCGGGTGGCCCGCGAGGTGGGTACGGAGGGTCGGCTGGGCGGTCAGGCGCAGGTGCCCGGGGTCGCCGGTGTGTGGCGGGACCTGACGGACTCCGTGAACGGCATGGCGGGCAATCTCACCGCGCAGGTCCGCAACATCGCCCAGGTGGCGACGGCGGTGGCGCGCGGTGACCTGTCGCAGAAGATCACCGTGGACGCGCGCGGGGAGATCCTGGAGCTGAAGAACACGCTGAACACGATGGTGGACCAGCTGTCGTCGTTCGCCCAGGAGGTCACGCGGGTGGCCCGTGAGGTGGGTACGGAGGGCATCCTCGGCGGTCAGGCCGAGGTGCAGGGTGTCTCCGGCACCTGGAAGGACCTCACGCAGTCGGTGAACGGCATGGCGAACAACCTGACCCTCCAGGTGCGCAACATCGCCGAGGTCACCACGGCGGTCGCCAAGGGCGACCTGTCGAAGAAGATCACCGTCGACGCCAAGGGCGAGATCCTCGAGCTGGTCACCACCGTCAACACGATGGTGGACCAGCTGTCGTCGTTCGCCGAGCAGGTGACCCGGGTGGCCCGTGAGGTGGGCACCGAGGGCATCCTGGGCGGCCAGGCGCACGTGCCCGGGGTCACGGGCATCTGGAAGGACCTGAGCGACAACGTCAACCTGATGGCGAAGAACCTGACCACCCAGGTGCGCAACATCTCCCAGGTGTCCGCCGCCGTCGCCAACGGCGACCTGACGCGGCAGGTCAGCATCGAGGCGCGCGGCGAGGTGGCGCAGCTCGCCGACACCATCAACATCATGGTGAAGACGCTGAGCGCGTTCGCCGAGCAGGTCACCAAGGTGGCCCGCGAGGTGGGCACGGACGGCATCCTCGGCGGGCAGGCGCACGTGCCGGGTGTGGCCGGTACGTGGAAGGACCTCACCGAGTCGGTGAACCAGATGGCGTCCAACCTGACCGGTCAGGTGCGCAACATCGCCATGGTGACGACGGCCATCGCCAAGGGCGACCTGACGAAGAAGATCGACATCGACGCGCGCGGGGAGATCCTGGAGCTGAAGACGACCATCAACACGATGGTCGACCAGCTGTCCTCCTTCGCCGAGGAGGTCACGCGGGTGGCCCGCGAGGTGGGCACCGAGGGCCAGCTGGGCGGCCAGGCGCGCGTGCGGGACGTCGACGGCACCTGGCGGGACCTGACCGAGTCCGTGAACGAGATGGCCGGGAACCTGACCCGGCAGGTGCGTGCCATCGCGCGGGTGGCGACCGCGGTGACCCGCGGCGACCTGAACCTGAAGATCGACGTGGACGCGTCCGGGGAGATCCAGGAACTCCAGGACTACATCAACAAGATGATCGCCAACCTGCGCGACACCACGATCGCCAACAAGGAGCAGGACTGGCTCAAGGGCAATCTCGCCCGCATCTCGGCGCTGATGCAGGGGCGCCGTGACCTGGAGGACGTGGCCTCGCTGATCATGAGCGAGCTGACGCCGGTGGTGTCCGCGCAGCACGGCGCGTTCTTCCTCGCGATGCCGCTGGTCGACGGCGAGGACCTGAACGCCGCGGACGACGACCAGTTCGAGCTGCGCATGCTCGGCTCGTACGGCTACTCCATGGGGTCCATGCCGACCTCGTTCCGGCCCGGTGAGGGGCTCATCGGGACGGCCGCCGTGGAGAAGCGCACGATCCTCGTGCAGGACGCGCCCAGCGGCTACCTGAAGATCTCCTCGGGGCTGGGGGAGGCACCGCCGGCGCAGGTGATCGTGCTGCCGGTGCTGTTCGAGGGGAAGGTGCTCGGCGTCATCGAGCTGGCCTCGTTCACGCCGTTCACGCACATCCAGAAGGACTTCCTCAACCAGATCGCCGAGATGATCGCGACGAGCGTCAACACCATCTCGGTCAACACCAAGACCGAGCGGCTGCTCTCGCAGTCCCAGGAACTGACCGAGCAACTGCGTGAGCGGTCGGCGGAGTTGGAGCAGCGGCAGAAGGCGCTCCAGGCGTCCAACGCCGAACTGGAGGAGAAGGCCGAGCTGCTGGCCCGGCAGAACCGCGACATCGAGGTGAAGAACACCGAGATCGAGGAGGCGCGGCAGGTCCTGGAGGAGCGCGCCGAGCAGCTCGCGGTCTCCATGCGCTACAAGAGCGAGTTCCTCGCCAACATGTCGCACGAGCTGCGCACGCCGCTCAACTCGCTGCTGATCCTGGCCAAGTTGCTCGCCGACAACGCGGAGGGGAACCTCTCCCCGAAGCAGGTCGAGTTCGCCGAGACCATCCACGGCGCCGGATCCGACCTGCTGCAGCTCATCAACGACATCCTCGACCTGTCCAAGGTCGAGGCGGGCAAGATGGACGTCTCCCCGACGCGCATCGCGCTGGTCCAGCTCGTGGACTACGTGGAGGCCACCTTCCGGCCGCTGACCGCGGAGAAGGGCCTGGACCTGTCGGTGCGGGTGTCGCCGGAGCTGCCGGCCACGCTGCACACCGACGAGCAGCGGCTGCTCCAGGTGCTGCGCAACCTGCTGTCCAACGCGGTGAAGTTCACCGATTCCGGGTCGGTGGAGCTGGTCATCCGGCCCGCCCGTGACGACGTCCCGCAGGCCATCCGGGAGCAGTTGCTGGAGGCCGGTTCGCTGACCGACCCGGACGCGGATCTGATCGCGTTCTCGGTGAGCGACACGGGCATCGGCATCGCGGCCGGCAAGATGCGGGTGATCTTCGAGGCGTTCAAGCAGGCCGACGGCACCACCAGCCGCAAGTACGGCGGCACGGGGCTGGGGCTGTCCATCTCGCGGGAGATCGCGCAGCTGCTCGGCGGCGAGATCCACGCGCAGAGCGAGCCGGGCCGCGGCTCGACGTTCACGCTGTACCTGCCGCTGCAACCGAGCGAGCTGCCGCCGCACGGCTACCAGCAGCCCATGCCCGCGTTGGAGGCCGGCGACCTGGTGGAGTCGGCCGAGCCGGCCCCGGCGGAGATCGAGACGCCGGCGGAGGTGAAGTCGTACCGGGACACCCAGAACGGTCCGGCCGCGCTGTTCCGGCGCCGCCGCAGGATCACGCTCGAGCAGCGGCCCGCTCCGGAGCCCGAGCCGTGGCCGGGCGTGGAGCGGCAGGAGCCGGCTCCCCGGCCGTCGAGCCGCGGCATCCGCTTCGGCGGGCAGAAGGTGCTGATCGTCGACGACGACATCCGCAACGTCTTCGCGCTCACCAGCGTCCTGGAGCAGCACGGCCTGTCCGTGCTGTACGCGGAGAACGGCCGCGAGGGCATCGAGGTGCTGGAGCAGCACGACGACGTGGCGGTCGTCCTGATGGACATCATGATGCCCGAGATGGACGGGTACGCCACGACCACGGCGATCCGCCGGATGCCGCAGTTCGCCGGGCTCCCGATCATCGCGCTCACCGCGAAGGCGATGAAGGGCGACCGTGAGAAGGCGATCGAGTCGGGCGCCTCCGACTACGTGACCAAGCCGGTCGACCCCGATCACCTGCTGTCGGTGATGGAGCAGTGGATGCGGGGGGAGTGAGACCGGCGTCCGCAGGGGGCGCGCATGTGACGGGAAGCTTCGGTGTTCATGAGCTGTTGCTGACGCGGTGCGCGCGAAGTCGTGTAGAGGTACGGGAATCGGGGAACCTTCTGGTCTCCCGCCGCGTTTCTGCTACGTACACAGTGACATCGCGGTGACAGGGTGTGGCGACGGGCGGGGTGCGGCTACGATGACCGGCACAAGGACGGGCGGCGCAAGGGAGTCGTCCCCTGGGGCGGTACCCACGGGTGCGTCCCCAGGACCTGCGGACAGGGGAGGCCCCAAGCCGGGGCGAGGAGGGCGGGCCATGGTGCAGAAGGCCAAGATCCTCCTGGTCGATGACCGGCCGGAGAATCTGCTGGCGCTGGAGGCGATCCTCTCGGCGCTCGATCAGACGCTGGTGCGGGCATCGTCCGGGGAGGAAGCGCTCAAAGCACTGCTCACGGACGATTTCGCGGTCATTCTGCTGGACGTCCAGATGCCGGGCATGGACGGTTTCGAGACCGCCGCGCACATCAAGCGGCGGGAGCGGACCCGGGACATCCCGATCATCTTCCTCACCGCGATCAACCACGGTCCGCACCACACCTTCCGGGGGTACGCGGCGGGTGCGGTCGACTACATCTCCAAGCCGTTCGACCCGTGGGTGCTGCGCGCGAAGGTCTCGGTCTTCGTCGAGCTGTACATGAAGAACTGCCAGCTGCGGGAGCAGGCGGCGCTGCTGCGGCTCCAGCTGGAGGGCGGCGAGAAGGACACGGCCGAGTCCAAGGAGCCGGCGGGGCTGCTCGCCGAGCTATCGGCGCGGCTCGCGGCCGTCGAGGAGCAGGCCGAGGCCCTCACCAAGCAGCTCAACGACGAGTCGACCGACGCGGCCGCGGTGGCCACGGCCGCCCATCTGGAGCGCAAGCTCACGGGGTTGCGGCGGGCGCTGGACGCCCTGGAGCCCGGAACCGGCAGCGCGTCGTCGGTGCCGTCGCAGAACTGACGCCGAGGGCGAGGGCGTTGGCCGGGCACCCGACGCGCCGTGGGCGTGAGCCCGCGTCAACTGTGCGTCAATGTCACGCCTCGACAAGAGCGACACGAACGGGTGAAGCGTCCGTCACGCGTGTCCCCGACCGTCTCCACCGGTAACCTCACACCCATGGCCTCACGTCCCTCCGCAGCCAAGAAGCCGCCCGCGAAGAAGGCGCCCGCTTCCGCGAAGGCTCCGGTGAAGAAGGCTGCCGCCAAGAAGGCCCCGGCGAAGAGGGCTCCCGCCAGGAAGGCCCCTGCCAAGAAGGCCGTGGCGAAGAAGGCCGCGCCCGCACCGGCCGCCCCGAATCCGACCAGCGGCGTCTACCGGCTCGTACGCGCCCTGTGGCTGGGCCTCGCGCACGCCGTCGGCGCCGTCTTCCGCGGCTTGGGGCAGGGCGCCAAGAACCTCGACCCCGCGCACCGCAAGGACGGCCTGGCGCTGCTGCTGCTCGCCGTCGCCCTGATCGTCGCGGCCGGCACCTGGGCCGACCTGAAGGGCCCCGTCGGCGACCTCGTGGAGATCCTGGTCACCGGTGCCTTCGGCCGACTCGACCTGCTGGTGCCGATCCTGGTCGCGGTCATCGCCGTGCGGTTCATCCGGCACCCGGAGAAGCCGGAGGCCAACGGACGGATCGTGATCGGCCTGTCCGCGCTCGTCATCGGTGTGCTCGGACAGATCCACATCGGCTGCGGCTCGCCCGCGCGCAGCGACGGCATGCAGGCGATAAGGGACGCCGGCGGTCTCATCGGCTGGGGCGCGGCCACACCGTTGTCGTCGACCATGACCGACGTCCTCGCCGTGCCGCTGCTGGTGCTGCTCACCGTCTTCGGTCTGCTGGTCGTCACCGCCACCCCGGTGAACGCCATTCCGCAGCGCCTGCGGCAGCTCGGTGTGCGGCTCGGCCTCGTCCGCGAACCCGAGCCGGAGGAGTTCGGCGAGGACGACGTGCGCTACGAGCAGCAGTGGCGCGAGTCGCTGCCCGCGAGCCGTCGCGGACGGCGGCCGGCGCCCGAGGAGTACGACCCGGACGGTGCGGAGCAGGAGGCGCTGTCCCGGCGCCGGGGCCGGCCCCGCAGGCCCGCGGTGTCGCAGTCCTCCATGGACCGGCCCATGGACGCCGTGGACGTGGCCGCCGCCGCGGCCGCCGCGCTGGACGGCGCCGTGCTGCACGGGATGCCGCCCTCGCCGATCGTCGCCGACCTGACCCAGGGCGTGAGCACCGGCGACCGTGAGCCGACCGCACCGACGCCGGTTCCGGCCGCCCGCGCGCGGCAGGGGAAGCCGAAGGGGGACAGGCCGCAGGACGGGCCGAAGCAGGACGGACCACCGGCCGGCGTCCTGGACATGACCAAGGAGCCGCCCCGCGAGCCCCGCGACCTGCCCGCCCGCGCGGAGCAGCTCCAGCTCTCCGGCGACATCACCTACTCGCTGCCCGCCCTCGACCTGCTCGAGCGCGGCGGCCCCGGCAAGGCGCGCAGCGCCGCCAACGACGTCATCGTCGACGCGCTGCGGAAGGTCTTCACGGAGTTCAAGGTGGACGCCGCCGTCACCGGCTTCACCCGCGGCCCGACGGTCACCCGCTACGTGGTGGAACTCGGCCCGGCCGTGAAGGTCGAGCGGGTGACCGCGCTGACCAAGAACATCGCGTACGCCGTCGCCAGCCCGGACGTGCGGATCATCAGCCCGATCCCCGGCAAGTCCGCGGTGGGCATCGAGATCCCGAACACCGACCGGGAGATGGTCAACCTCGGTGACGTCCTGCGGCTCGCGGAGTCCGCCGAGGACGACGACCCCATGCTGGTCGCCTTCGGCAAGGACGTCGAGGGCGGCTACGTCATGGACTCCCTGGCGAAGATGCCGCACATGCTGGTCGCCGGCGCCACCGGCTCCGGAAAGTCGTCCTGCATCAACTGCCTGATCACCTCGATCATGATGCGGGCGACCCCGGAGGACGTCCGGATGATCCTGGTCGACCCCAAGCGCGTGGAGCTGACGGCGTACGAGGGCATCCCGCACCTGATCACGCCGATCATCACCAACCCCAAGCGGGCCGCCGAGGCGCTCCAGTGGGTCGTGCGCGAGATGGACCTGCGCTACGACGACCTCGCGGCCTACGGCTACCGGCACATCGACGACTTCAACCGCGCGGTGCGCGAGGGCAAGGCCAAGCCGCCCGAGGGCAGCGAGCGGGAGCTGCAGCCGTACCCGTACCTGCTGGTGATCGTCGACGAGCTGGCCGACCTGATGATGGTCGCCCCGCGCGACGTCGAGGACGCCATCGTGCGCATCACGCAGCTGGCGCGGGCGGCCGGTATCCACCTGGTGCTCGCCACGCAGCGGCCGTCCGTCGACGTGGTCACCGGTCTGATCAAGGCGAACGTGCCGTCCCGGCTGGCGTTCGCCACGTCCTCGCTCGCGGACTCGCGGGTCATCCTCGACCAGCCCGGCGCCGAGAAGCTGATCGGCAAGGGCGACGGGCTGTTCCTGCCGATGGGGGCGAACAAGCCGACGCGTCTGCAAGGCGCGTTCGTGACCGAGGAGGAGGTCGCGGCCGTCGTCCGGCACTGCAAGGAGCAGATGGCGCCCGTCTTCCGGGACGACGTCACCGTCGGGAGCAAGCAGAAGAAGGAGATCGACGAGGACATCGGCGACGACCTGGACCTGCTGTGCCAGGCGGCCGAGCTGGTCGTCTCCACCCAGTTCGGGTCGACGTCCATGCTCCAGCGCAAGCTGCGCGTCGGCTTCGCCAAGGCGGGCCGGCTGATGGACCTCATGGAGTCGAGGAACATCGTCGGACCGAGCGAGGGTTCGAAGGCCCGTGACGTTCTTGTGAAGCCTGATGAACTGGATGGCGTGCTCGCGCTGATCCGGGGGGAGTCTGAAGGGTAGGCGAGCGGGAGGTGGTCGTCGTCTCCGGGCACCCGGACGGCCGATCGTGACCCACCCGTGAGCGATCATTGAGCAACCGTTTCCCGTCGGCGTACGTCAAGTTGAGGGAAACGACAAACTGCGTGCCCATCATCGGAATGTCGGGCCATTCCGATGGCGTACAAAGTCCTACCGCCCGGTTGCCCCATCCTCTTGTACCCCTCCTAGACTGAACCTCCAGCACAGGCGGCTACACGCTCGAAAGGCGCCCCCGTGTCCATCGGCAACTCCCCTGAAGACGAGCGTCCGTTCGAAGACGTTTCCGAGGAAGCCCGCCCTTCCGTCTCCGTCGGCCGAGCGCTGCAGCAGGCGCGCACAGCCGCCGGGCTCACCGTCGACGACGTCAGTACCGCCACCCGCGTCCGTATCGCGATCGTGCACGCCATCGAGGCGGACGACTTCGCTCCCTGCGGTGGCGACGTCTACGCGCGCGGGCACATCCGGACCCTGGCCAAGGCCGTGGACCTCGATGCGGCCCCGCTGATCGCCCAGTACGAGGCCGAGCACGGCGGCGGCCGTCCGGCCCCGACCCCCGCCGCCCCGCTGTTCGAGGCGGAACGCATCCGTCCGGAGCGGCGCGGCCCCAACTGGACCGCGGCCATGGTCGCCGCGATCGTCGTCGTGATCGGCTTCGTCGGGTTCACGATGGTCAAGGGCGACGACGACGGCGGCAAGGCGAACGTCGCCGAGGACGCCGAGCCCACCAAGTCGCCCTCATCCACCCCCAAGCCCGAGAAGCCCGTCAAGCCCGAGCCGGAACCGTCGGACAGCGCCATCGCCGCCGCCCCGCAGGACAAGGTGACGGTCCAGGTCAGCGCCGTCGACGGACGCAGCTGGATCTTCGTCAAGGACCACAACGGCCGGCAGTTGTTCGACGGACTGCTCAAGCAGGGCGAGTCCAAGACCTTCCAGGACAGCACCAAGATCAACCTGGTCCTCGGTGACGCCGGCGCGATCGACCTGTTCGTGAACGGCAAGAAGATCGAGGACGACTGGCAGCCGGGCGCCGTCGAGCGCCTGACCTACACCAAGGGCGACCCGCAAGCCGGATGAGCCGGCGCAAAGGGTGCTTCGTCGACGGGGTTGGCCATGATCGGCCAACCCCGTCGACGTGGGGCGTCAGCGGGACGAAGTAGTCTTGAGCCCATGCCTGAACGCCGTACCGTCGCACTCGTCACCCTTGGCTGCGCCCGTAACGAGGTGGACTCGGAGGAGCTCGCAGGCCGTTTGGAGGCGGACGGCTGGCAGCTCGTGGAGGACGCCGAGGAAGCGGACGTCGCCGTCGTCAACACCTGTGGCTTCGTCGAGGCCGCCAAGAAGGACTCCGTCGACGCCCTCCTGGAGGCCAATGACCTCAAGGGACACGGGAGAACCCAGGCCGTCGTGGCGGTGGGCTGCATGGCCGAGCGGTACGGCAAGGAACTCGCCGAGGCCCTTCCCGAGGCCGACGGCGTGCTCGGCTTCGACGACTACGCCGACATCTCCGACCGCCTCCAGACCATCCTGAACGGCGGCATCCACGCCTCCCACACCCCGCGCGACCGGCGCAAGCTGCTGCCGATCAGCCCGGCCGAGCGGCAGGACTCCGCCGCCGCCGTCGCCCTTCCGGGACACGGCCCGGTGGACCTGCCCGACGGCCTCGCCCCGGCCTCGGGCCCCCGCGCGCCGCTGCGCCGCCGGCTGGACGGCTCCCCGGTCGCCTCGGTGAAGCTCGCCTCCGGCTGCGACCGGCGCTGCTCCTTCTGCGCCATCCCGTCCTTCCGCGGCTCCTTCATCTCGCGCCGCCCCAGCGACGTGCTGAACGAGACGCGCTGGCTGGCCGAACAGGGCGTGAAGGAGATCATGCTGGTCTCCGAGAACAACACCTCCTACGGCAAGGACCTCGGCGACATCCGCCTCCTCGACTCCCTGCTGCCCGAGCTGGCCGAGGTCGACGGCCTCGAGCGGGTGCGCGTCAGCTACCTCCAGCCGGCCGAGATGCGGCCCGGCCTGATCGACGTGCTGACCTCCACCCCGAAGGTCGCCCCCTACTTCGACCTGTCCTTCCAGCACTCCGCGCCCGACGTGCTGCGCGCGATGCGCCGCTTCGGCGACACCGACCGGTTCCTGGAACTGCTCGACACGATCCGGAGCAAGGCGCCCCAGGCCGGTGTGCGCTCCAACTTCATCGTCGGCTTCCCCGGCGAGTCCGCGGCCGACCTCGCCGAACTGGAGCGGTTCCTGAACCACGCGCGGCTGGACGCCATCGGTGTCTTCGGCTACTCCGACGAGGAGGGCACCGAGGCGGCGACGTACGACCGCAAGCTGGACGAGGAGGTCGTCGCCGAGCGGCTGGCCCGGGTCTCCCGGCTGGCCGAGGAACTGGTCTCGCAGCGCGCCGAGGAGCGGGTCGGTGAGACCGTGCACGTGCTGGTGGAGTCCGTCGACGAGACGGAGGGCGTGTACGGCCGGGGAGCGCACCAGGCGCCCGAGACGGACGGCCAGGTGCTGCTCACGAGCGGCGAGGGGCTGAGCGTCGGCCGTATGGTCGAGGCGAAGGTGGTCGGCACGGAAGGTGTCGACCTGGTGGCCGAGCCGCTGTTCCAGGGTTCGCCCGCGTGTAGTGAGGAGGCGGGCAGATGACGGGTGTCCCGGCATCGGCGGCAGGAGGCCCCTCCGGCGCGAGGAGGGCGGCGGGCACCGCACCCGGAGGCCTGCCGGTGTCCGGCCGCGCGGTCGCGCGGGAGGCACGGGGCACGGCTCCGGGGTCGCCCGGCGGCGGACCGGCCCGGCGCGGTGCGTCCGGCCGTGGCCCGGCCGTGGCCCGGACGCACGGCGACGAGGCGGTGGCGGCCACCGCGTCCCGTGACGGTGTCGAAGCCGGGGACGGGGCCAGGCCCGCGCGCGGCGCGAAGATCGCGGCGGCGGCCGTCAACCAGGCCAGCGTCTGGAACATCGCCAACCTGCTGACCATGCTCCGGCTGCTCCTGGTGCCGGCGTTCGTCATGCTGATGCTCGCCGAGGGCGGATACGACCCGGCGTGGCGGTCGTTCGCCTGGGCGGCCTTCGCCATCGCCATGATCACCGACCTGTTCGACGGCCATCTGGCGCGCACGTACAACCTCGTCACCGATTTCGGGAAGATCGCCGACCCCATCGCCGACAAGGCGATCATGGGAGCGGCGCTGATCTGTCTCTCCTCGCTGGGCGATCTCCCGTGGTGGGTCACCGGAGTCATCCTCGGCCGGGAACTCGGGATCACCCTGCTGCGTTTCCTGGTCATTCGCTACGGCGTGATCCCGGCCAGCCGAGGGGGCAAGCTCAAGACCCTCACCCAGGGCATTGCCGTCGGTATGTACGTACTGGCGCTGACGGGGTGGCTGGCCACACTGCGGTGGTGGGTGATGGCCGCGGCGGTCGTGCTGACCGTGGCGACCGGACTCGACTATGTGAAACAGGCCATTGTGCTGCGCAGGCAGGGAATCGCCGAGCGCAAGGCGGCGTTGGAGGAGACGGAAGCGTGAGTTCCGAGGCCACCGAGGTGGTGCGACTACTCACTGTGAACGGTGGAACGCTCGCCGTCGCCGAGTCGCTGACCGGTGGTCTGGTGGCGGCCGAGATCACTTCGGTGCCCGGGGCGTCCAAGGTCTTCCGGGGTTCGGTGACGGCGTACGCCACCGAACTCAAGCAGCGACTGCTCGGTGTGGACGCCGCCCTGCTGGCGCAGCGCGGAGCGGTGGACCCGCAGGTGGCGGCCCAGATGGCGGCCGGTGTCCGCGAGGCGCTGGGTGCCGACTGGGGCATCGCCACCACCGGCGTCGCCGGTCCCGATCCCCAGGACGGCCAAGCTGTCGGCACGGTTTTCGTGGCCGTGGACGGCCCCGCGGGGACGGGAACGGGTTCTGCCCGCGGCGGAAAAGTGGGGCATCTGCGGTTGAACGGCGACCGCGCGGAAATTCGTATGGAGAGTGTACGGAGCGTACTCGCACTGCTTCTGAGGGAGCTTGCGGGCGAACAGACCGGGAATGAGCGGGCACAGGATACGGAACGGAACGGGGGGTTTTGATGTTTGCAGCCCTGAGTGAACACGACATCGCTCCCCGCACGGCCGCGGCGCAAGGCGGTACGGTGGGGCGAGAAGGATGCGGCTACGCGGTCCGAGGAGGGAGCCACCGATGATTCTGCTCCGTCGCCTGCTGGGTGACGTGCTGCGTCGGCAGCGCCAACGCCAGGGCCGTACTCTGCGCGAAGTCTCCTCGTCCGCCCGAGTCTCACTCGGCTATCTCTCCGAGGTGGAGCGGGGGCAGAAGGAGGCTTCCTCCGAGCTGCTCTCCGCCATCTGCGACGCGCTGGACGTACGGATGTCCGAGCTCATGCGGGAAGTGAGCGACGAGCTCGCTCTCGCCGAACTGGCCCAGTCTGCTGCAGCGACCCCCAGCGAGCCCGTACCCACGCCGGTTCGTCCGATGCTGGGTTCCGTCTCGGTGACCGGTGTGCCACCGGAACGGGTGACCATCAAGGCGCCCGCCGAGGCGGTGGACGTCGTCGCCGCGTGAGCGCGGTGTTCCGCGCACGCGTGGTGTGAAGGTGTGAGATGCCCCGGTAGGGGCCCTTCCGGAGGATCCGGAGGGGCGCTGCCGGGGTTTTCGCATGCGCGGGCCTTCTCCGGTGCGTTTGCCGGTGCGGTGCCTGGCGGTCATCGTGGAGGGACGAGGCGGGGGGCCAGCCACGGAGGTGCGGATGTACGTCGTGAAGAGCCCGTTGTCCGACGCGAACCTGAAGACCGTGTCCGAGGCACTGCAGGGCGCCCTGGTCGACCTGGTGGATCTCGCCCTGGTGGCCAAACAGATCCACTGGAACGTGGTCGGGCAACGCTTCCGCTCCGTGCATCTCCAGCTCGATGAGGTCGTGGCCCTGGCGCGTACGCACTCCGACACCGTGGCGGAGCGCGCCGCGGCACTGGGGGTCTCGCCCGACGGGCGTGCCGCGACGGTGGCCGTCGGCAGCGGCATCGGGGTGACGCCCGAGGGCTGGGTCGACGACACGGCCGCCGTGGGTGCGCTCGTGGAGGCACTGGGCGCGGTGATCGCCCGTATGCGGGAGCGGGTCACGGTGACCGCCGAACCGGACCCGGTGAGCCAGGACATCCTGATCGCGATCACCGCGGACCTGGAGAAGCAGCACTGGATGTTCCAGGCCGAGAACGGGTGACGTGGTCTCGGAGGGCCGCGGGGCCCTCGAGGGGAGAACCGGGGATCGGGATGCGCCCGTGTGCCCTTGGTGCGCCCTGTGCGCGGGGGCGAGCGGTCTCATAGCGTCGGCGCGGGGGTGGGGGCCGTGACGACGGGGCGGGTGCTGCGCCGGGGGGCCGTTCTGGGGTTCGGGGTGCTGTGGTGGTGGGCGGTGGCGCGACTGCTGCTGGTACCCGACCCCGGGGTGGTGGAAGGGGCGGTCGCGGCCGGCGGGTGGGGACTCAGTCTGCTGCCGGTGCACTGCATGCCCAAGGCGCGGGCGGAGGGAGCGCTCGCGGCGGGGCGGTGGCGGCGGGCGTGGCGGGTGAGCACCGTGCGTCGGTTCACCGACGGGGAGTGAACGGAGCAGGGCCCGGCTGGCAGGCGGGGCACCAGTAGGTGGGGCGCTCGCGGGAGCCGTCGCCCTGGTCGGCGAGGCGGACGAGGGTGCGGCAGCGCAGGCAGGGGCGGCGGGCGCGGCCGTACACGAACAGGTCCTGGCCGCGGCGGCCCGTGGTGTTGCGGACCGGGCGCTCGCGGTTGAACTCCAGCAGTCTCCTGGCGAGTTCCGGCAGCTTCGCGGACCGGTCGGCGGGCAGCTCGCCCACGGGGAGCCAGGGGGTGACACCGAGGAGGAAGCACAGCTCGCTCTTGAAGACATTGCCGATTCCGGCGAGGTTCCGCTGGTCCAGCAGGGCCTCACCGAGGGGGCGGGCCGGGTCCTTCAGGAGGTTGGCCAGCGCGAGGCCGGGGTCCCAGTCCGGGCCGAGGAGGTCGGGGCCGAGATGACCGACCGCGCGGTCCTCGTCGGTGGTGCGCATCAGTTCCAGGACGGGGAGCCGGTAGCCGACGGCCGTGCGGCCGGCGTTGCCGAGGACGGCGCGGATCTGGTGGGCGGGGCCGCCGTTCCAGCGCTGCCCGGGCGTGTACACCCGCCAGGAGCCGTCCATCCTCAGGTGCGAGTGCAGCGTCAGGCCGCCTTCGACGCGGGCCAACAGATGCTTGCCGCGTGGGGTGACGTCCAGCACGGCGCGGCCGGTGAGGTCGGCCGTGGCGAACCTCGGCACCCGGAGGTCGCTGCGGGTCAGCACCTCGCCGGCCAATGCGTCGTGCAGCCGCCGCGCGGCCTGCCAGACCGTGTCTCCTTCGGGCATGCGTCAAGGGTGGCACGTCGGGCGCCCGGACCGGGGGTGCCGGCTGAGGGTCAGGCGCGCAGGCGCAGGCCTCTGGGCGTGGCGACGAAGCCGGCGGTCTCCAGGAGGGCGCCCAGCGGAGACGTCAGTGCCGAGGCCCCGTTGACGCGCTCCACGGTGACCGTGCCGAGGGAGCCCGCGCGGGCGGCCGCAGCGAGGGCCTCGGCGGCGGCCGGGAGACGCGGATCGTCGGAGGGTTCGGCGTCGGCGTCGGCGGGCCAGGCCAGCAGCGTCTTGCCGCCGCGCTCCATGTAGAGCGTCAGCTCGCCGTCCACCAGCACCACCAGGGAGCCCGCCTTGCGGCCGGGTTTGTGCCCGGCGCCGGTCGGCGGCTCGGGCCAACCCAAGGCGGCACCGTAGGCGTTCGCCGGGTCGGAGGCGGCCAGGACCACGGCGCGTGCGGCGCGGTCCGCACCGGTACGGCGGCCGGCGAAGGGGTCGTACGCGGGACGCCCGCCGTTTTGCCGGGGCGGAGGGGACTGCTGCGGGGCCAGGTCGCGCGGGGAGACGTAGTCGCCCGGTGAGAGGCGGGGGTACGGCGGGTCGTCCCGGCCGGGGAAGCCGCCGTGGTCCAAGGCGGTCCCGAAGGGGTCGGGACCGGCGTCGAAGGGGCCGGGCGTGCCCGGGGCAGGGAGGGCGTCGCCCCGCTCGCGGGCGCCGGCCGCCGCGCGGAGGCGGTCCACGGCTCCGTCCATCGCGAACTGGGCGGCGCCCAGCCCCTCCACCACATAGCCGCGACGTGCCTGCCCCGTCTCCTCGAAGGCGGACAGCACGCGGTACACCGCCGAGAAGCCGCCCTCGACGCCCTCCGCGGAGACGGCGCCCCGGGTCACCACACCGTGCCGGTCGAGCAGGGTGCGGGCCAGGGCGTGGGCGCGGACCGTGGCGTCGGTGTCCCGGTCCGGGAGCAGGGACCAGCGGCCCGCGACGGTCGGCGGGCCGGTGCGGGAGGCGCTGCGGGCGGCCGCCGTGAGCGAGCCGTAGCGTCCGCGCGGGACGGAGCGCTTCGCGCGGTGGGCGGTGGAGCCCGCGGTGCGGCCCGATCCCAGCAGGGAGCGCAGGGGCGTGAGCGTGTCGTTGGTCAGCCGCCCGGACCAGGCGAGGTCCCACAGGGCGTCGGCCAGCTGGGGATCGGTGGCGTCGGGGTGCGTGGTGGCGCGGACCTGGTCGGCGATCTGACGGAAGAACAGGCCGTAGCCGCCGGAGAGGGCGTCCAGGACGGACCGGTGGAGGGCGGTCGGCTCCAGGGGGTGCGGGGGCGGCAGGAGCAGCGGGGCCGCGTCCGCGAGGTAGAGGGAGACCCAGCCGTCCTTCCCGGGCAGCGAACCGGCACCCGCCCACACCACCTCCCCGGCGGCCGTCAGCTCGTCCAGCATCGCCGGGGAGTAGTCCGTCACCCGGGACGGCAGGACCAGCTCCTCCAGGGCGGACGCGGGCACCGAGGAGCCCTGCAACTGCTCGACGGCGCGCAGCAGGCCGTCGACGCCGCGCAGGGAGTGCCCCCTGCCGATGTGCTGCCACTGGGGGAGGAACTGGGCGAGCGCGGGTGGCGGCACCGGCTCCAGTTCGTGCCGCAGCGCGGCCAGGGAGCGGCGGCGCAGCCGGCGCAGTACGGCCGCGTCGCACCACTCCTGCCCGATGCCGGCCGGATGGAACTCGCCCTGGACGACCCGGCCCGCCGCCGAGAGCCGCTGCAGGGCGCCCTCGGTGACCGCCACACCCAGACCGAAACGGGCCGCCGCCGTCGCCGACGTGAACGGGCCGTGGGTGCGCGCGTACCGTGCGAGGAGGTCGCCGAGGGGGTCCTTGACCGGCTCGGTGAACGCCTCCGGCACGCCGACCGGCAGCGCCGTGCCCAGCGCGTCGCGCAGCCGGCCGGCGTCCTCGACCGCCGCCCAGTGGTCGGCGCCGGCCACCCGCACCCGGATGGCGCGCCGCGCGGAGGCGAGGTCCCGCGCCCACTGCGGTTCGGCGCCCCGCTCGGCGAGTTCGGCGTCGGTGAGCGGGCCCAGCAGCCGCAGCAGGTCGGCCACGCCCTCCGCGTCCTTGACGCGCCGGTCCTCGGTGAGCCACTGCAGCTCGCGCTCCAGCTCGGTCAGCACCTCGGCGTCGAGCAGCTCGCGCAGCTCCGCCTGGCCGAGCAGCTCGGCCAGCAGCCGCGAGTCCAGCGAAAGGGCGGCGGCGCGGCGCTCGGCGAGCGGGGAGTCGCCCTCGTACAGGAACTGGGCGACGTAGCCGAAGAGGAGGGAGCGGGCGAACGGGGACGGCTCGGGGGTGGTGACCTCGACCAGCCGCACCTTGCGCGCCTCCAGGTCACCCATCAGCTCGACGAGCCCGGGCACGTCGAAGACGTCCTGGAGGCACTCGCGGACGGCTTCGAGGACGATCGGGAACGAGCCGAACTCGCCGGCCACCTGGAGCAGCTGTGAGGCACGCTGGCGCTGCTGCCACAGCGGCGTGCGCCGGCCGGGGTTGCGGCGCGGCAGCAGCAGCGCGCGGGCGGCGCACTCGCGGAACCGGGACGCGAACAGCGCCGAGCCGCCCACCTGGTCGGTGACGACCTGGTCGACCTCGCCCTTGTCGAAGACGACGTCGGCCGCGCCCACGGGGGCCTGGTCCGCGTCGTACTCGGTGCCGGCCCTCACCGGCTCCTGGTCGAGCAGGTCGAGGCCCAGCAGGTCGGCGTCCGGCAGGCGCAGCACGATGCCGTCGTCGGCGTGCATCACCTGGGCGTCCATGCCGTACCGCTCGGAGAGGCGGGCGCCGAGCGCGAGCGCCCACGGGGCGTGCACCTGGGCGCCGAACGGGGAGTGCACGACGACCCGCCAGTCGCCCAGTTCGTCGCGGAAGCGCTCCACGACGATGGTGCGGTCGTCGGGGACGTGGCCGCAGGCCTCGCGCTGTTCGTCGAGGTAGGACAGGACGTTGTCCGCGGCCCAGGCGTCCAGTCCCGCCGCCAGGAGCCGCAGCCGGGCGTCGTCCCCGGACAGCGAGCCCACCTCGCGCAGGAACGCGCCCACCGCGCGGCCGAGCTCCAGCGGCCGGCCCAGCTGGTCGCCCTTCCAGAACGGCAGCCGGCCCGGCACGCCCGGCGCCGGGGAGACCAGCACCCGGTCGCGCGTGATGTCCTCGATGCGCCACGAACTGGTGCCGAGCGTGAAGACGTCGCCCACCCGGGACTCGTAGACCATCTCCTCGTCCAGCTCGCCGACCCGGCCGCCGCCCTTCTTGGGGTCGGCGCCCGCCAGGAACACCCCGAAGAGGCCGCGGTCGGGGATCGTGCCCCCGGAGGTGACGGCCAGGCGCTGGGCGCCGGGGCGGCCGGTGATCTCGCCCGTGACCCGGTCCCACACCACGCGCGGGCGCAGCTCCGCGAAGGCGTCGGACGGGTAGCGGCCGGCGAGCATGTCCAGGACGGCCGTGAAGGCGGACTCGGGCAGGGAGGCGAAGGGCGCCGCGCGGCGGACCACGGCGAGCAGGTCGTCGAGCTGCCAGGTGTCCATGGCCGTCATGGCGACGAGCTGCTGGGCCAGCACGTCCAGGGGGTTCGCGGGGACGCGCAGGGACTCGATGGCGCCCGTGCGCATCCGCTCGGTGACCACGGCGGCCTGCACCAGGTCGCCCCGGTACTTCGGGAACACCACGCCCGTGGAGACCGCGCCCACCTGGTGCCCCGCGCGGCCGACGCGCTGGAGCCCGGAGGCGACGGACGGCGGCGACTCGACCTGGACCACCAGGTCGACGGCGCCCATGTCGATGCCCAGCTCCAGGCTGGAGGTGGCGACCACCGCGGGCAGCCGGCCCGCCTTGAGGTCCTCCTCGACCAGGGAGCGCTGCTCCTTGGACACCGAGCCGTGATGGGCGCGCGCGATGACCGCGGGCGCGCCCTGGGCGGACCCGGAGCCGCCCATCAGCTCGGCGGGGGAGTGGTGCTCGTCCAGGGGTTCGCCGGTGGCCCGCTCGTAGGCGATCTCGTTGAGCCGGTTGCACAGCCGCTCCGCGAGGCGGCGGGAGTTCGCGAACACGATCGTCGAGCGGTGCGCCTGCACCAGGTCGGCGATCCGTTCCTCGACGTGCGGCCAGATCGACGGGCGCTCGGCGCCCTCCGAGCCGTCGGCGACCGGGGAGCCGCCCAGCTCGCCCAGGTCCTCGACCGGCACCACCACGGACAGGTCGAACTCCTTGCCCGACTCCGGCTGGACGATCTCCACCTTGCGGCGGGGGGAGAGGAACCGGGCGACCTCGTCGACCGGGCGCACCGTCGCCGAGAGGCCGATGCGGCGGGCCGGACGGGGCAGCAGCTCGTCCAGCCGCTCCAGGGAGAGCGCGAGGTGCGCGCCGCGCTTGGTGCCGGCGACCGCGTGCACCTCGTCCAGGATCACGGTCTCCACGCCCGTCAGCGCGTCGCGCGTGGCGGACGTCAGCATCAGGAACAGGGACTCGGGCGTGGTGATCAGGATGTCCGGCGGGCGGGTGGCCAGGGCGCGCCGCTCGGCGGGCGGGGTGTCGCCGGAGCGGATGCCGACCCTCACCTCGGGCTCGGGCAGCCCCAGGCGCACGGACTCCTGGCGGATGCCGGTCAGCGGGCTGCGGAGGTTGCGCTCGACGTCCACGGCCAGGGCCTTCAGCGGCGAGACGTACAGGACCCGGCAGCGCTTCCTGGGGTCGGCGGGCGGCGGCGTGGAGGCCAGCTGGTCCAGGGCGGCGAGGAAGGCGGCCAGGGTCTTCCCGGAACCGGTGGGGGCGACCACCAGCACGTCCGAACCCTCCCCGATGGCCCGCCACGCCCCGGCCTGGGCGGCGGTGGGTGCGGAGAAAGCCCCCGTGAACCAGCCGCGGGTCGCGGGGGAGAAGCCGTCCAGGGCTCGGTGCGGATCGCTGACCATGCGTCCATCGTGCACCCGGCCACTGACAATCGGGCCGAGCCGGGGACGGACGGGGGCGTTCGGTGACCGCGTGACAATGGCCGTATGGCGGAATCGCGCGGGGAGCGGGCGCGGCACTGGCGGTACGACGAACTGCCCGGTGTCGATCTGCTGCGTGCCCGGTACATACGGAAGACGTTCGTCCGGCACACCCACGAGCACTTCGTGATCGCCGCCATCGCCGACGGGGCGGAGGTCTTCCACCACGGCGGCGGTGACGTGTACGCGGGCGCCGGGTCCCTGGCCCTGGTGAACCCGGACACCCCGCACACCGGCCGGGCGGGCGTTCCCGAGGGCTGGCGGTACGGGGCGGTGTACCCGTCGCCCGAGGTGGTGGCCGCCATCGCCGCCGAGACCACCACGCTGCGCGGCACACCGGGATTCGTGACGCCGGTGCTCGACGACCCGTACACCGTCCACCTCGTGCACCAGGTGCTGCGGGCCACCGACGAGGGCAACGCGCTCGCCGCCGACACCCTGCTCCGGGTCGCGGTGACCCGGCTGCTGCGGCTGAACGGCGGGACGCTGCCGCGACGCGAGGTGCGCACGGCGGGCGCCCGGATCGCGGCACGCGCGCGTGCCGTGCTGGAGGAGCGGATGGCCGACCCGCCGACGCTGGAGCGGCTGGCCGGTGAGCTGGGCACCGGCCCGTTCGCGCTGCTGCGCGCCTTCCGGGACACCTACGGGATGCCGCCGCACACCTGGCTCACCGACGCGCGCGTGCGGCGGGCACGGCGGCTGCTGGACGCGGGGACGGCACCGTCGGAGGCGGCCGTCGCGGTCGGCTTCACCGACCAGCCGCATCTGAACCGGCACTTCGGCCGGATCGTCGGCGTGCCCCCGGGGGCGTACCAGCGCGAGCGCAAGAACGTACAAGACGCGCGGGGCGGCACGCCCGTACGGTCCGGGGCGTGGCAGTGGAACGGACAGAAGCGCTCGCAGACATACGGGACGACGGAGGAGGAAAGCCGGACGGTGCCGTCGTACGGGACGCCCTCGGCGTCGGGATCGCCGTCGGACTCTCCGGGTTCGCCTTCGGCGTGACCTCGGCGGGCAGCGGGCTCACCCTGCTCCAGACCTGTGCGCTCAGCCTCCTGGTGTTCACCGGCGCCTCCCAGTTCGCTCTGGTGGGGGCGTTGGCGGCGGGCGGAGGGCCGTTCACGGCCGCCGCGGGGGCGTTCTTCCTGGGGGTGCGCAACGCGTTCTACGGGCTGCGGCTGTCGCAGCTGCTCGCGTTGCCCCGCGCGGTGCGGCCGTTCGCCGCCCAGTGGGTGATCGACGAGACGACCGCCGTCTCGCTCGCCCAGCCCGGCCGGCGCAGCGCGCGCATCGGGTTCCTGGTGACCGGGCTCAGCCTGTACCTCCTGTGGAACCTCACCACACTGCTCGGCGCACTGGGCGCCGAGGCCATCGGGGACACCGACGCGTGGGGGCTGGACGCGGCCGGCCCCGCGGTCTTCCTGGCGCTCCTCGCGCCGATGCTGCGCACCGGCACCGAGCGGACCGTCGCCGGGCTCGCCGTTCTCCTGGGGCTGGGCCTGCTGCCCGTGCTGCCGGCCGGTGTGCCGGTCCTGGTGGCCGCGCTCGCGGCACCGGCCGTCCTGTGGGCGCGGGGCCGGAAGAGCGCCTCGCGCGGTGACACGGCGGAGGGGGACCGTTGAACATCTGGATCGCGATCGGTGTGACCGCCGTCGGATGCTACGCCGTCAAGCTCGCGGGGTTGCTGGTGCCCGCCGGGGTCCTCGAACGGCCCCTCGTCAGGCGTCTCGCCGCGCTCCTTCCGGTCGCCCTGCTCGCCGCACTGACCGCCCAGCAGACCTTCTCCGACGGCCGGGCCCTGGCCTTCGACGCACGGGCGGCGGGCGTGGCGGCCGCCGCCGTGGCGCTGGTTCTGCGCGCTCCGTTCCTGGTCGTCGTCGGAGCCGCGGTCGTGGTGACGGCGGGGGTGCGGGCGCTGGGCGGGTGAGGCGGTGGGCACGGTGCCCGGCGGTGCCGCGTACGGCGCCTGGTGGTGCCGCCTGATCTGTCGGCACCGGGTTACCCGGGCGGTGCGACCGCTGGCCGGAGGCGGGTTTCACTCACCCGCGTTCGCGGGGTGCCGCCGCGCCCGCCCGTGCCGCCCCAGCGGCACGGCTGCCCGTGGCTGCGGCGGCAGTGCGGCCGTACGCCGTCAGGGTGTGGAGGGCTTCGATCGTCATCAGTGGGGCGGGCCTCCGGGGCGGCTCCGGTGCCGACGGTGGGGCCGACCGCGGGCGGAAAGCGGCACCGGCGGGCGGCCCGGCCCGGGGGCACCTTCGCAGGCGGGATACTGGGCGCATGCGGTTGACGGTTTTCTGGGAGCGGATGGCGGAGCACTTCGGTGCGGGCTATGCCGACACCTTCGCGCGCGACCATGTCATGTCCGAGCTCGGCGGGCGCACCGTGCACGAGGCGCTGGCGGCCGGCTGGAGCGCCAAGGACGTCTGGCAGGTGGTCTGCACGGTCATGAACGTCCCCGCGGAGAAGCGCTGATCGTCACAGAGACCGCCGGTGGCGCATGGCTGCCGCCGGCGTGGGCGAGACTTGGTCCGTGGCATCCACTGACGAGACCGGGCAGGCGGCCCGGCAGCCCACCACGCCCGGCGCGCAGCCGCCCGCCGGGCCTCCGGTGGCCCCCATATCCGGGCCGGGCGCCCGCATGCCGCGCTGGCTGCCGCGCGCCATGGTGCTCGCCCTCGCCCTGTTCGCCGTGTTCCAGCTGGGCAGCTGGGCCTTCCACCAGCTCATCGGCCTGCTGATCAACATCCTCATCGCGTTCTTCCTGGCGCTCGCCGTCGAGCCCGCAGTGAGCTGGATGGCCGCGCGGGGGGTGCGCCGGGGCCTGGGCACCTTCCTCGTCTTCCTGGGCGTGCTGGTCGCGGCGGCGGGCTTCGTCACGCTGCTCGGGTCCATGCTGGCGGGACAGATTATCAAGATCGTCGAGGACTTCCCGGACTACCTCGACTCCGTGATCAACTGGATCAACACGCACTTCCACACCGAGCTGCGGCGCGTGGACATCCAGGAGGGACTGCTGCGCTCCGACTGGCTGCGCAACTACGTCCAGAACAGCGCCACCGGTGTCCTGGACGTCTCCGCGCAGGTCCTCGGCGGTCTCTTCCAGCTGCTGACCGTCGGTCTGTTCTCGTTCTACTTCGCCGCCGACGGCCCGCGACTGCGGCGCACCGTCTGCTCCCTGCTGCCGCCCGCCCGGCAGGCCGAGGTGTTGCGCGCGTGGGAGATCGCCGTGAACAAGACGGGCGGCTACCTCTACTCGCGCGGACTGATGGCACTGGCTTCCGGCCTGGCGCACTACGTCCTGCTGGAGTTCCTCGAGGTGCCCTACGCGCCCGTCCTCGCCGTGTGGGTGGGCCTGGTGTCGCAGTTCATCCCCACCATCGGCACCTATCTCGCGGGCGCCCTGCCCATGCTGATCGCCTTCACGGTCGATCCCTGGTACGCGCTGTGGGTGCTGATCTTCGTGGTGATCTACCAGCAGTTCGAGAACTACGTGCTGCAGCCCAAGCTGACCTCCAAGACCGTCGACATCCACCCGGCGGTCGCCTTCGGCTCGGTCGTCGCGGGCACCGCCCTGCTCGGTGCCGTTGGCGCACTGATCGCCATCCCCGCCATTGCCACCCTCCAGGCGTTCCTGGGTGCGTACGTGCGGCGGTACGACGTCACGGACGACCCCCGTGTGCTCGGCCACCGCGGCCCCGGCGGGCCGGGCGCACTCACCCGCCTCCGTCGTCTGCGGGTCCGCCGGCCGGACGCGGCGCGGGCCCGCGGCGAAGACACCGGGGCGGCCTCCTGAGGGCGGCCGTCCGCGCGACACACAGGACTGTGGTGCCGTGTGACGCGCTTGACACAAAAATCGAACATCCATTCTCATGGAAGCGCCGGTGAGGCTCAACGGCGGGTGTTGTGTCCTGATTCGAGCGAGAATGCACCCCCGTTATCCACAGGCCGGACGTGCGTCGGGGCGCGTTGTCAGTGGCAGGCGTTAGCGTCTTTGACGTGAAGCGATCGAATCAAGCAAATCGGGTGGAACCCATGGCAGGAACCGACCGCGAGAAGGCGCTCGACGCCGCGCTCGCACAGATTGAACGGCAATTCGGCAAGGGCGCGGTCATGCGCATGGGTGACCGGACGAACGAGCCCATCGAGGTCATCCCGACCGGGTCGACCGCGCTCGACGTGGCCCTCGGCGTCGGCGGCCTGCCGCGCGGCCGTGTGGTGGAGATCTACGGACCGGAGTCCTCCGGCAAGACGACCCTGACCCTGCACGCGGTGGCGAACGCGCAGAAGGCCGGCGGCCAGGTCGCCTTCGTGGACGCGGAGCACGCCCTCGACCCCGAGTACGCGAAGAAGCTCGGCGTCGACATCGACAACCTGATCCTGTCCCAGCCGGACAACGGCGAGCAGGCCCTGGAGATCGTGGACATGCTGGTCCGCTCCGGCGCCCTCGACCTCATCGTCATCGACTCCGTCGCCGCGCTCGTCCCGCGCGCGGAGATCGAGGGCGAGATGGGCGACAGCCACGTGGGTCTGCAGGCCCGCCTGATGAGCCAGGCCCTGCGGAAGATCACCAGCGCCCTCAACCAGTCCAAGACCACCGCGATCTTCATCAACCAGCTCCGCGAGAAGATCGGCGTGATGTTCGGCTCCCCGGAGACCACGACCGGTGGCCGCGCGCTGAAGTTCTACGCCTCGGTGCGTATCGACATCCGTCGCATCGAGACCCTGAAGGACGGCACCGAGGCGGTCGGCAACCGCACCCGCTGCAAGGTCGTCAAGAACAAGGTAGCGCCGCCCTTCAAGCAGGCCGAGTTCGACATCCTCTACGGCCAGGGCATCAGCCGCGAGGGCGGCCTGATCGACATGGGCGTGGAGCACGGCTTCGTCCGCAAGGCCGGCGCCTGGTACACGTACGAGGGCGACCAGCTCGGCCAGGGCAAGGAGAACGCCCGCAACTTCCTGAAGGACAACCCCGACCTCGCCAACGAGATCGAGAAGAAGATCCTGACGAAGCTGGGCGTCGGCGTACGGCCCGAGGAGCCCGCCGCCGAGCCGGGCGCGGACGCCCCGGGCACCGCTCCGGCCGAGCCGGCCGCGGTACCGGCCCCGGCGGCCAAGGCCACCAAGACCAAGGCCGCGGCGGCCAAGAGCTGACCCGTGACGCGACGAACCGACTGGGCCGAGTACGAGCTCGCCGCCTCCGGTGCCCCACGGGGGAGGGGCACCGAGGGCGGCGACGGCTCAGCCGTGGACGGTGACGCGGCGTACGGCGACACCACCGGCGGGGGCGGCCCCCGCGGCGGGGGTGGCGCACGGGCGGGCGGCCCGCGTGACGGCGGGCCGCGCGGTGGACGCGGACGCAGACGCCGGACCTCCGGCGAGGCGGCCGCGGAGGACGGGGGCGCCTCCTCCTCGTCGAGGGCCGAACGGGAGGAGCCTCCGGCGGATCCGGTCGAGCGGGCGCGGGCGATCTGCCTGCGCCTGCTCACCGGGACCCCGCGCACCCGGAAACAGCTCGCCGACGCCCTGCGCAAGCGGGAGATCCCGGACGAGGCCGCCGAAGAGGTGCTGTCCCGGTTCGAGGAGGTCGGACTGATCAACGACAGCGCCTTCGCGGACGCCTGGGTGGAGTCCCGGCACCACGGCCGGGGGCTCGCCCGGCGCGCGCTCGCCCAGGAGCTGCGTACCAAAGGGGTCGACCCCACGCTGATCGACGCGGCCGTCTCCCAGCTCGACTCCGAGCAGGAGGAGGCGACCGCCCGGGAGCTGGTCGCCCGCAAGCTGCGCGCCACCCGCGGACTCGACCGCGACAAGCGGCTCCGCCGCCTCGCCGGCATGCTCGCCCGCAAGGGCTACCCCGAGGGCCTCGCCCTGCGCGTCGTCCGGCAGGCGCTGGAGGAGGAGGGCGAGGACACGGAGTTCCTCGGCGACGAGGGGGTCTGAGACGGCGCGGAGCCCGGTGACACGGCACCGGCCGCTTTCCGTGCGACGCCTACGCGGGCGGTGCGGGCACCACCGGCAGGCCCGCTGCCCGCCAGGCCTGGAAGCCGCCGCTCAGGTCTGTGGCCCGGTGCAGGCCCAGGCGGTGCAGTGACTCCGCGGCGAGGCTGGAGGCGTAGCCCTCGTTGCAGATCACCACGACACGCAGGTCGTGGCTCGTGGCCTCCGGGAGGCGGTGGCTGCCCCGCGGGTCCAGACGCCACTCCAGTTCGTTGCGTTCGACCACGAGAGCCCCGGGAACGAGCCCGTCCCGGTCCCGCAGCGCGGCGTAGCGGATGTCCACCAGCAGCGCCTCACCGGTCCGTGCGGCCTCGTACGCGTCCCGGGGGCCGACGCGCTCGTAACCGGCGCGCACCCGCTCCAGCAGCTCGTCGATGCCCACGGCGCCGCCGGCCGGTTCGTTCGTCCCGCTCACTGCCAGTCCTCCGGGCGCTCGACCTGCTCCAGACGGAGGATCCGGCCGCTGCGGCTGTAGCGGCGGATCCGCGGCAACGGCGGATAGTAGGCGTGCACGGAGACCGCGTGCCGGTCCGGGGACTCGTTGAGCACCTCATGGACGTGATGCCGCCCGAAGGCACGCCCCTGCCCGGATCCCAGCCGCCGTTCCCGGTCCACGCCGTCCGTGAGTTCCAGGGTCGTCCAGCCGTCAGTGGGCAGCCGTACGGCGAGCGCGTTCTCCTTCAGCTCGCCCGACGCGGTCATGAAGGCACCGACGGAGTCGGCGTGGTCGTGCCAGCCGGTGCCGGTGCCGGGCGGCCAGCCGATCAGCCAGGCCTCGCTGCCACCGGGCCCGTCGAGCCGCACCCAGGTGCGTCCCTCGGGATCGAGCGGAAGGGAGGCGATCAGTCCGGCGTCGGCGGCGGTACGCCGTACGAAGTCGAGGAGGTCCGCCTGCGTGGGCGCGGAGACGGGAGCCGGAACGGGGGAGGAGACAGACACGTGCACCGTCCTGGAAGAAGGTTCGCGGAGGCGCGCGGCAGCGGCGTACGGGACGACGAACGGCGCGCGGGGAGGAAGGGAGAGACGCGAATCAACAGGACGGACGACACACGCAGCCCGCATAGCGGACGAGGTCCATATGGACCCTCCGCCACAGGTGCACACAGGTGTCGGTCACGAGCGGAGTACACCACGGGGCCGCACACCGATTCAACTCGTCGTCACCCTGCGGACCGCAGGATGACGACGACTCGGCCGGGACCCTCAGCGCGACCCGGCCCCCGCGTCGGCCCTGGCCTCGGCCTCCGCGGCGGCGGGCCCGCCGACCGCCGCTTCCGCCGCCGCGTACAGATCCGCCGGCCGGACCCCGCTCAGCGCCGTCACCAGATGACCGTCGGGGCGTACCAGGAGCACGGTGTGGGCCGCCGCCCCCGGGTAGCTCTCGGCGACCAGCAGTTCGGCCCGGTGCGGCAGCGCCGAGACGGCCGCCGCCAGCCGGGGCATGATCCCGGCGGACACCCAGTGCCGGCGCTCCCACACCCCCGTACCGGGCGCGATCAGCACCACCAGCAGCGCACCCCGGCCGAGCCGGTCCCGCAGCCGGACGAAGGTGCCGTCCTCCGCCGTGACCCGTACGTCCGTCACCGCCGAACCGGGAGCCGTTCCGATGGGCACCTCGCCCTCGAGGCGGCCGGGAGCGAGCGGCGAGTCGGCGTACGTCCCCGGCGCACCCAGCGCGCCCCGCCCCAGATGACCGTCCATCAGCAGGGTGTCGTGCCCCCGCGCGGACCCGGGAACGTAGGAGCGCAGCCCTCCGCCGCCGCGCACCAGCGGCAGCGCCTGGTCGGCGGCGCGCAGCCGGGCGGCGACGATGGCCCGGCGCTCGGTCTGGTAGCTGTCGAGCAGCGCCTCGTGCGGACCGTGGTGCCAGGCCAGCGCCAGCTTCCAGGCGAGGTTGTCGGCGTCGCGGAGCCCTTCCTCCAGCCCGTGCGTGCCCAGCGCGCCGAGCAGGTGGGCCGCATCCCCGGCGAGGAACACCCGGTCGGCCCGCCAGCGTCGGGCCAGCCGGTGGTGGACGGTGTGCACCCCGGTGTCCAGCAGGTCGTACGGCGGGGTCGGACCGTCGGTCCAGCCGGCCAGGGTCTCCCGGACCCGGCCCAGCAGCAGTTCGGGCGTGACCAGGTCCTTGCCCGGCGGCAGCAGCCAGTCCAGGCGCCACACCCCGTCCGGCAGCGGGCGCGCGGTGATCTCCCCGGCAGAGGGGCCGGACGTGCGCCACGGTGGTGTGCGGTGCAGCAGCACCTCGTCGTACCAGGGAAGTTCGGTGCGCAGGGCGGCCACGGCGTGACGTTCCACCGCGGTGCGGCCGGGGAAGCGGATGTCCTGGAGCTTGCGCACGGTCGAGCGCGGGCCGTCGCAGCCGACCAGGTAACTGCCCCGCCACCAGGTGCCGGTGGTGCCGCGGGTGTGGGCGGTGACACCCGAGGGCTCCTGCTCCATGGCGTCCAGCCGGCTGTCCACGACGACCTTGACGAGCCGCTCGCCGGCGAGGGCCGCACGCAGGGCATCCGTCAGGACGTGCTGGGCGAGGTGCAGGGGCGCGGGATCGGTGTCGCCGAAGGCGACCTCGGCTGTCACCTGCTTGCGCCGCATCGACCGCCATCCGGCCCACCGGACACCGGCGTGTGCGAGCGGCATTCCGGTCAGTCGCTCCATGAACGCGGCGGTCTCCTCGCGCAGGACGACCGTGCGCGCCGGACGGGGTTCGTCCTTGCCCGGTCCTTCGTCGAGGACCACGCACGGCACGTCCTGGCGTGCCAGCGCCAGCGCGAGGGTGAGCCCGACGGGCCCCGCTCCGACGATGATCACCGGATCCACGGCGCGGCGCCCCCTGCTCGAAGTGACGCCCGAAGGGACGTGGAGGAACAGGAAGATGGAGCAGGGTGCACGATCACAGAACGTATGCAACCTATTGCCGGTGCTTGCGTCAAGTGACCGAAGGACAGTGGCGATCATGAAGTGGGGCGGGGCTCGTCACATTACTTGACTGTTCATCACACGAGCCCGGGGTGCACCGCTCCTCCGTACCGCTGAGGTCGGCCGGCAACGCGACATGACTGTGGCCCGCCGGGAAGCGGCGGGCCACAGTCATGCCGTGTGTCAGGCGTGCGTCACTTCTCCGCGCCGGTCTTGTACACGTTCCCGACCTCGGCCGCGTTGAGGTCGTCCACTTCCTGCGCGCCGACGACCGCGCCCGTGCTCTTCTTGCTGCGCCTGAGCCTCGCCTCCAGCCAGCCGGCGAAGGTCGTCAGGGCGAAGTTGAGCGCGATGAAGATGACGGCCACGACCGTGAAGCTGGCGATGACGTTGGCGCCGTAGTAGCCGCTCATCGTGTTGGCCGAGGCGAGCAGTTCGGGGAAGGTGAGGACGGCGCCGCCGAGGGCGGTGTCCTTCACGATCACGACGAGCTGGCTGACGATGGCCGGAAGCATGGCGGTGACCGCCTGCGGCAGCAGGATCCCGCGCATCAGCTGGCCCTTGCGCAGCCCGATCGCCATGGCCGCCTCGGACTGGCCCTTGGGCAGGGACAGGATGCCGGCGCGCACGATCTCCGCGAGGACGGAGGCGTTGTAGAGCACCAGACCCGTGACGACCGCGTACAGCGGGCGGTCGTCGGAGCTGACGTCGGTGTACTCGGCGAACAGGGCGAGGCCGAAGATCATCAGGACCAGGACGGGGATGGCCCGGAAGAACTCGACCACGATTCCGGCCGGTACGCGGATCCATGCGTGGTCGGACAGCCGGGCGATGCCGAGGGCCGCGCCGAGCGGCATCGCGATGAGGACCGCGAGCACGGCCGCCTTCAGCGTGTTCTGCAGACCCGGCCAGATATACGTGGACCAGGCTTCGGTGCCGGTGAAGAACGGTTCCCACAGGGACCATTCCAGCTGGCCCTTGTCGTCGAGAGTGCTGAACACCCACCACAGCAGGGCGGCGAGGGCGGCCAGGAAGACCACCGTGAAGATGATGTTCCGCCGCTTGGCGCGAGGCCCCTGGGCGTCGTAGAGAACGGAGCTCATCGCTTCACCGCCACCTTCTTGCCCACCCAGCCGAGGATCAGGCCGGTCGGCAGCGTCAGAACCACGAAACCGAATGCGATGACCGCGGAGATCAGCAGCAGTTGCGCCTCGTTCTCGATCATCTCCTTCATCAGCAGGGCGGTCTCCGCGACACCGATGGCGGCGGCCACCGTGGTGTTCTTGATGAGCGCGATGAGCACGTTCGCCAGCGGCCCGACGGACGAGCGGAACGCCTGGGGCAGCACCACCAGGCCCAGCACCTGGTTGAAGCTGAGACCGAGCGCGCGGGCGGCCTCCGCCTGGCCGACCGGCACCGTGTTGATGCCGGAGCGCAGCGCCTCGCACACGAAGGCCGCGGTGTAGAGGATCAGACCGAGGACGGCGAGCCGGAAGTTGATCGTCTCGAAGTCGTCCGCGCCGAGACTGACGCCCAGCGTCTGGTTCAGACCCAGCGACGTGAACAGGATGATGACGGTCAGCGGGATGTTCCGCACGATGTTCACGTACGCGGTCCCGAAACCGCGCATCAACGGCACCGGGCCGACGCGCATGGCGGCCAGCAGAGTGCCCCAGATCAGGGAGCCGACGGCGGAGAGCACAGCGAGCTGCACCGTCGTCCAGAAGGCCCCCAGCAGGTCGTAATCTTCAAGAAAGTCGAACACGATCTCCCGCGCTTCCGCGTGTAGGGATGCCCGCCCCGGTGCGCCGCCCCGCATCCGGGACGGCGCACCCTGTCAGGCGTTGCCTCAGCTCTTGATGTCGCCGATCTTCGGCGCGGGCTCGTTCTTGTAGTTGGCCGGGCCGAAGTTGTCCTTGACGGCCTTGTCCCAGGACTTGTCGGCGACCATCTCCTCGAGGGCCTTGTTGATCTTGTCCTTGAGGTCGCTGCCCTTCTTGACGCCGATGCCGTAGTTCTCGTTGGTCAGCTTGAAGCCGCCGAGCTTGAACTTGCCCTTGAACTGCGACTGGGCGGCGTAACCGGCGAGGATGGAGTCGTCGGTGGTCAGCGCGTCGACGGCACCGTTCTGCAGACCGGGCAGGCAGGCGGAGTACGTCGGGTACGGCTGCAGTTGCGCCTTGGGGGCCAGCTTGTCCTTGACGTTCTGCGCCGAGGTCGAGCCGGTGACCGAGCAGAGCTTGGCGTCGTTCAGGTCCTCCGGCGACTTGATCTTGTCGTCATCGGCACGAATCAGCACGTCCTGGTGGGCGAGCAGGTACGGGCCGGCGAAGTCGACCTTCTCCTGGCGCTCCGGGGTGATCGAGTAGGTGGCGGCGATGAAGTCGACGTCACCGCGCTGCAGCATGGTCTCGCGGTCGGCGCTCTTCGACTCCTTCCACTCGATCTGGTCCTCGTCGTAGCCGAGCTTCTTGGCGACGTACGTGGCGACGTCCACGTCGAAGCCCGCGTAGCCCTGCGGGGTCTTCTGGCCGAGACCCGGCTGGTCGAACTTGATACCGATGGTGATCTTGTCGCCGCCCCCGGATCCGGAGTCGCCCTTGTCGCCGCTGTCGTCGCCACCGCAGGCGGTAGCGGTCAGGGCGAGAGCGAACACGGCGGCCGAGGCGGCGGTGACCTTGCGGAGCTTCATGGTGCACATCCTTTGACTGGTGAAGTGATGCGGCCCGGGCGGTGTCCGGTGGCGCAGGTCGTCAGGGCGCGAGGCGCGCCTCAGTGGTGAAGGATCTTCGACAGGAAGTCCTTGGCGCGGTCGCTGCGCGGATTGCTGAAGAACTGGTCCGGCGAAGCCTGTTCGACGATGCGACCGTCCGCCATGAAAACCACGCGATTCGCCGCCGAACGGGCGAATCCCATCTCGTGGGTGACGACGATCATGGTCATGCCGTCCCGGGCGAGCTGCTGCATGACCTCCAGCACCTCGTTGATCATCTCCGGGTCGAGAGCCGACGTCGGCTCGTCGAAGAGCATGACCTTGGGTTCCATCGCCAGGGCCCGCGCGATGGCGACACGCTGCTGCTGACCACCGGAGAGCTGTGCGGGGTACTTCTCGGCCTGCGCGCCCACGCCGACCCGGTCGAGCAGGGCACGGGCCCGCTCCTCGGCCGCCTTCTTGTCCTTCTTGCGGACCTTGACCTGGCCCAGCGTCACGTTCTCGAGCACGGTCTTGTGCGCGAAGAGGTTGAAGGACTGGAAGACCATGCCCACGTCGGCCCGCAGCCGGGCGAGCTCCTTGCCCTCGTGGGGCAGGGGCTTGCCGTCGATCGAGATCGCCCCGGAGTCGATCGTCTCCAGACGGTTGATGGTGCGGCACAGGGTGGACTTCCCGGACCCGGAGGGTCCGATGACCACGACGACTTCGCCACGGGCGATCGTCAGGTCGATGTCCTGGAGTACGTGCAACGCGCCGAAGTGCTTGTTGACGCTCTTCAGGACGACCAGATCGCCGGTCGCGGCCACATCTTCCTTGGCCACCGATACTTCGGTCATCGCTCTCAGGCTCCGTCCTCCTCGGTTTCGGAGGACAGTAGTAACCCACTGGACCTGCGTCATTACATCTGAGGGGAATCTGAGCATCACGATCCGATAGCAATCGGACACCTGTCGTAGCACTTGTGAGCAGGGGTGATTTCGGCCGGGTAACGGTACGGAAGAGCAACCGGAACCCTCTTGACGCCGTCCTCGTCCATCAGCGTCACTGCAAGGTGCACGCGCACGTGCGCGCGTTTTTGTACACATGGAGAGCGTACGGCCGATGAACCGAAGGGGGCCCTGGTGAGACTGCTTCTCGTCGAGGACGACAACCACGTCGCCGCCGCCCTGTCGGCGGTACTGGCGCGGCACGGATTCGACGTCACCCACGCGCGCAGCGGCGAGGAGGCGCTCCAGGCGCTCGTCCCCGAGGGCAACGGCTTCGGTGTCGTCCTGCTCGACCTGGGGCTGCCCGACCAGGACGGCTACGAGGTCTGCGGCAAAATCCGCAAGCGCACCAGCACGCCGGTGATCATGGTCACCGCGCGGTCCGACGTGCGCTCGCGCATCCACGGCCTCAATCTCGGCGCCGACGACTACGTGGTCAAGCCGTACGACACGGGGGAGCTCCTCGCGCGGATCCACGCCGTCAGCCGGCGCACCGTCCACGAGGAGGCCACGGGCAGTACGGAGACCGAGCTGCGGCTCGGCCCGGTCCGCATCGAGCTGCCGACCCGCCAAGTCAGCGTGAACGGTTCGGTCGTCCAGCTGACCCGCAAGGAGTTCGACCTGCTCGCCCTGCTCGCCCAGCGGCCGGGGGTCGTCTTCCGCCGGGAACAGATCATCAGCGAGGTGTGGCGCACCAGCTGGGAGGGAACCGGGCGCACCCTGGAGGTGCACGTCGCCTCCCTGCGGGCCAAGCTCCGCATGCCCGCCCTCATCGAGACCGTGCGCGGCGTCGGCTACCGGCTCGTCGCGCCCGCGGCGTAGCGGGGCCGGGTGCACACGCGGCTGCTTCCGCTGCTCATCGTCCTGATGGCGGCCGTCCTGCTCGCCCTCGGTGTCCCGCTGGCCGTCAGCCTGGCCGGCGCGGAGCAGCAGGAGGTCGTCGTCGACCGGATCGACGACACGGCACGGTTCGCGGCCCTCGCCCAGTTCGTCACCGAGCCCGTCGACCCGGCCGGCGGCGACATCAACGAGCGCCGCGAGACGCTCAGCAGCGAGCTCCACAGCTACCACGAGGTCTACGGCATCCGCGCGGGCGTCTTCTACCGCAACGACTCGCCCATGGCGCACGCGCCGGACGACTGGTTCCTGCCCCGCACGGGCGAGGTGCGCGACGCCTTCGAGGAGGCGCTGCTCAGCCGCCGCAGCCACGACCCCGAGCAGGTGTGGCCGTGGCAGCGGCGCAGCCTGGTGGTGGCCTCGCCGGTCATCCGGGACGGTGACGTCGTCGCGGTCGTGGTCACCGACTCACCCACCGGACAGATGCGCTCCCGCATCCTCCAGGGCTGGCTGGTCATCTTCGCGGGGGAGGCGGCCGCGATGCTGCTGGCGGTCGGCGCGGCCCTGCGGCTGACCGGCTGGGTGCTCAGGCCCGTACGGATCCTGGACGCCACCACCCACGACATCGCCACCGGACGGCTGAAGTCCCGGGTCGCGGCGGCCGGGGGACCGCCGGAACTCAGACGGCTCGCCCGGTCGTTCAACGAGATGGCGGACAACGTCGAGAGCGTGCTGGAGCAGCAGCGCGCCTTCGTCGCCGACGCCTCGCACCAGCTGCGCAACCCGCTCTCGGCGCTGCTGCTGCGCATCGAGCTGCTCGCCCTGGAGCTGCCCGAGGGCAACGAGGAGATCGCCTCCGTGCGGGCCGAGGGCAAGCGCCTTGCGCAGGTCCTGGACGACCTGCTGGACCTGGCGCTCGCCGAGCACAGCGAGGCCGACCTCCAGGTCACCGACATCGGCGCCCTGACCGCCGAACGGGTGGCGGCCTGGTCGCCCACCGCCGAGGCCAAGGGCGTCCGGCTGACCGGAGCCTGCCCGGCGACGACCGCGTGGGCCGACCCGGTGGCGCTGTCCAGCGCCCTGGACGCGGTGATCGACAACGCGGTGAAGTTCACGCCCGGGGGCGAGACCGTCGAGGTCGCCGTCACCTCCAACGGCGACGCCTCCACCGTCGTGGTCACCGACAACGGTCCGGGCCTGACCGAGGAGGAACTGACCCGCGTTGGCGACCGCTTCTGGCGCAGCGGCCGGCACCAGAACATCAAGGGCTCGGGCCTGGGCCTGTCCATCTCCCGGGCACTGCTCGCCGCGGGCGGCGGCTCGATCGCGTACGAGCGTCACGAACCGCACGGACTGCGGGTGACCGTGACGGTGCCGAGGAACGCCCCCACGGGCGAGGTGACGGATCAGGGCTTGACGGACCGGTAGTACCGGCGGGCGCCCTCGTGCAGCCGGAGCGGGTCGGTGTAGATCGCCGTGCGTACGTCGACCAGCTGCGCGGAGTGGACGTGCGCGCCGATGCCGTCCCTGCTCTTGAGCACGATGCGGGTGAGCCACTCCGTGAGGCGGGGGTCGGCGTCCGCCCGGGTGATCAGGAGGTTGGACACCGCCATCGTCGGGACGGCCGAGCCGAGCTGACTGCCCGGATAGGCCGATTCCGGCATGTTGGTGGCGCGGTAGTAGCGCGTGGCGCCGCCCTGTTCGTGCAGCGCGGAGACGAGGTCGGCGCCGATCGGCACGAACCGGAGCGCGGACTGCTCGGCGAGCGTCTTCAGGCCGTCCGTGGGCAGTCCGCCCGACCAGAAGAAGGCGTCCAGACCGTGTCCGAGCCGCTCCGGGCCGGTGTCGATGCCGTCGGGGGAGGGCCTGATGTCCGTCTCCGGGTCGATGCCGGCCGCCCGGAGCAGGCGGTTGGCGATGAGCCGGACGCCCGACTTGGGCGGACCTATGGCGACCCGCTTGCCCCGCAGGTCGTCGACGGTCTTGATGCCCGAGTCGGGCGCGACGGCGAGCTGCACGTAGTCGTCGTACAGGCGCGCCACCCCGCGCAGCCGGTCGGCGCCCGGCCGGCCGCTGAGCCGGTACGTCTCCACCGCGTCGGCCGCGGCGATCGCGAAGTCGGCCTCCCCGGTCGCCACGCGGCGCACGTTCTCCTGCGAGCCGTCGCTCGTCTTCAGGCGTACGTCGAGGTCGGGCATGTGCTTGCCGAGCGAACTGCGCAGGAGCACGCCGTACTTCTGGTAGACCCCCGCGCGGGTGCCCGTGCTCAGCGTGATCGTCCCGCCGGGCGGCTCCTCGCTCCAAGGCGCCAGCCACCACAGCAGCAGTCCGAGCGCCACGAAACCGGCGGCCGCGCCCCGTAGGGCCCGTCGCCTGCCGATCCGGGACAGCGTGTGGGACATGCGCGCGATCCTGCCAGCCCGGGTGCCCGCTGACCAGGGCGGAGCTCACAGCAGGGGGCTGTCACGGGCGGCCGCTACAGTCGCGGCATGAGTTCTTCGCCCGCCGACCTGGTCCGCGACTTCCACCGTGCCTTCGGGCTGGACGCCCGCGACGTACCGTCCGAGGTCTCGCCGGAACTCGCCGCGCACCGCGGCGAGCTGCTCGCCGAGGAGGCCCAGGAGGTCGCCGAGGTGTCGGTGACGGGCCCGCTCGACCGGCTCGCGCACGAGCTGGCCGACGTCGTCTACGTCGCGTACGGCACCGCGCTGGTCCACGGCATCGACCTCGACGCGGTGATCGCCGAGATCCACCGCTCCAACATGAGCAAGCTGGGCCCCGACGGCCAGGTCAGCCGCCGCCCCGACGGCAAGGTCCTCAAGGGCGACCACTACGCGGCCCCGGACGTGTCGGCGGTGCTGCGGCGGCAGGGGTGGGTGCCGCGCGGGGAGTCCTGAGCGGATGCGCCCGGCCGCGCCGCCGACCGGTGCGGCGGTCGTCGGTCTCGGACCGGCTGCGGCCGGTCCGGGGGCGAGGGCGTGCGGCTCGTGGTGGGTCCGAGGGGGGAGAGCGCGCGGCTCGTGGTGGGTCCGGGGTACGCGGTGGTGCCACGGGTCCGGGCACGCCACCCGGCCGTGCGGGGCCGACGGGCCGCCGCGGCGGTAGGCGGTCCGCGGCACCGCCT
The DNA here is from genome assembly GCF_040646935.1 of Streptomyces sp. NPDC044984. Taxonomy (NCBI): domain Bacteria; kingdom Bacillati; phylum Actinomycetota; class Actinomycetes; order Kitasatosporales; family Streptomycetaceae; genus Streptomyces; species Streptomyces sp. NPDC044984. Next base: position 143,616 of record NZ_JBEZBE010000017.1, on the reverse strand, counting down.
ACCCTTAGGGGCATGAGCAGCATCGACCGGAGCCAGTCAGCGGGCGGCACGCGCACCTATGAAGTACGCACCTACGGGTGCCAGATGAACGTCCACGACTCCGAGCGATTGTCCGGGCTGCTGGAGGACGCGGGCTACGTCCGCGCCCCCGAGGGTTCCGACGGCGACGCGGACGTCGTCGTCTTCAACACCTGCGCCGTCCGTGAGAACGCCGACAACAAGCTGTACGGCAATCTCGGTCACCTCGCCCCGAAGAAGGCGAGCCGCCCCGGCATGCAGATCGCGGTCGGCGGCTGCCTCGCGCAGAAGGACCGCGACACCATCGTGAAGCGGGCGCCCTGGGTCGACGTCGTCTTCGGCACGCACAACATCGGCAAGCTGCCCGTCCTCCTGGAGCGCGCCCGCGTGCAGGAGGAGGCGCAGGTCGAGATCGCGGAGTCGCTGGAGGCGTTCCCCTCCACGCTGCCCACCCGGCGCGAGAGCGCGTACGCGGCCTGGGTGTCCATCTCCGTCGGCTGTAACAACACCTGCACCTTCTGCATCGTCCCCGCGCTGCGGGGCAAGGAGAAGGACCGCCGCCCCGGCGACATCCTCGCCGAGATCGAGGCCCTGGTCGCCGAGGGCGTCTCCGAGATCACCCTGCTCGGCCAGAACGTCAACGCGTACGGGTCCGACATCGGCGACCGCGAGGCGTTCAGCAAGCTGCTGCGGGCCTGCGGGAAGATCGACGGCCTGGAGCGCGTCCGCTTCACCTCGCCGCACCCGCGCGACTTCACCGACGACGTCATCGCCGCCATGGCCGAGACGCCGAACGTCATGCCGCAGCTGCACATGCCCCTGCAGTCCGGCTCCGACCCGGTGCTGAAGGCGATGCGCCGCTCCTACCGGCAGGAGCGCTACCTCGGGATCATCGAGAAGGTCCGTGCCGCCATCCCGCACGCGGCGATCAGCACCGACATCATCGTGGGCTTCCCCGGCGAGACCGAGGAGGACTTCGAGCAGACCCTGCACGTCGTCCGCGAGGCCCGCTTCGCGCAGGCGTTCACCTTCCAGTACTCCAAGCGTCCCGGCACCCCGGCCGCCGAGATGGACGGCCAGATCCCCAAGAAGGTCGTCCAGGAGCGCTACGAGCGTCTCGTCGCCCTCCAGGAGGAGATCTCCTGGGAGGAGAACAAGAAGCAGGTCGGCCGCACCCTGGAGCTGATGGTCGCCGAGGGCGAGGGCCGCAAGGACGGCACCACCCACCGCCTCTCCGGCCGCGCCCCCGACAGCCGCCTGGTGCACTTCACCAAGCCGGAGCAGGAGGTGCGCCCCGGCGACGTGGTCACCGTCGAGATCACGTACGCCGCCCCGCACCACCTCCTCGCCGAGGGCGCGGTGCTCGGCGTGCGCCGCACCCGCGCGGGGGACGCCTGGGAGAAGCGGAACACCGAGAAGGCGGCGCGGCCCGCGGGCGTGCTGCTCGGCCTGCCCAAGGTGGGCGTGCCCGCACCGCTGCCGGTGGCCACCGGGGGCTGCGCCGTCGACTGACCCCGTGAGGCGGCGGCACCGTTCCGGGCCGCCGCAGTAGGCTGCTGATCATGCTTGTCGCCGCCGCAGTCTGCCCGTGCCCGCCGCTGCTCGTGCCGGAGGTCGCCACCGGGGCCGCCCCCGAGCTGGACACCGCGCGGACCGCGTGCACGGACGCGCTGGGCGTGCTCGCCGCCGCCCGGCCCGATCTGCTCGTGGTCGTCGGGCCGGGGGACGGTGCCGGGCCCGAGTCCTACCCGGAGGGCACCCCGGGATCCTTCCGGGGCTTCGGCGTCGGCCTGGACGTACGGCTGGGGCCGGCCAGGGGAGTGCCGGCCCGGCGGGAACTCCCGTACGGGCTGGCCGTGGGCGCCTGGCTGCTGGGCCGCACCGGATGGGCGGACGCCCCCGTGGAGGGACTGGCCGTGGGGGAGTCCCTCACGGCCGAGCGGTGCGCCGAGGCGGGGGAGGCCGTTGCCGGCCGGGCGGAACGGGTCGTGCTGCTGGTGATGGGCGACGCCAGCGCCTGCCGCACGCTCAAGGCACCCGGTTACCTCGACGAGCGCGCGGCCCCCTTCGACGCGGAACTCGCGCGCGCGTTGGGCGCGGCCGACATCGGGGCCCTGCGCGCGCTGGACACCGGGCTGGCGCGCGAGCTGAAGGTGTCCGGCCGGGCCCCCTGGCAGGTACTCGCCGGCGCGGCGGCCGGGAACCCGGACCTGGAAGGCGCGCTGCTCTACGAGGACGCCCCCTACGGGGTCGGCTACCTCGTGGCCACCTGGACGTAGGCGGTCCGCCGGGAGAACGCGGCGGACGGCCGGGAGCGCTCGGTGTGCTCCGCGGTCGTCCGTCGGTGTGCCGCTCAGGAAGCGGGCGGCGGCCCGGCCGGCGGCGTGGTGGTGCCGCCCGCGCCCGAGCCGGGGTCCTTCTTGTGAGCGAGCCGGTCCACGGCATCCTTGGCCTTGCCCGTACCCGTCTGGATCCGGTCGCTGTACTTGCCCTTGGTCCGCTCGTCGACGGTCCGCGCGGCCCTGTCCAGGCCGTGCTGGATCCTGTCCTCGTGCTGGTGCGCGAGGTCGGAGACCTTGTCCCTGGCCGGGCCGAGCCTGGCCTTCAGATTGTCCAGGAGACCCATGACATACCTTCCCTCACGGCCGTCTACGTGCGGGCGCCCTCACCGCTCTCGCTGCCGGCCGCCTCGGCGGACTGCTGCTTGGGGATCTCGACGGTGTCGGTGCCGGTGACCTCGTCGGCCTCCTTCTCCGCCGGCCCGGTGGTCTCCGGCGCCTCGGCCGACCCCTCCGGCTGCGCGGCCCCGGCCGCGCTCTCCGTGCCGGCCCCGGCTTCGCCGGCCGGGACCTCCGCGGTCCGCGTCTCCTCCGTGGCCTTCGACCTCCGAAAAAGCCGTGCAAAAACGCCCATATCCACTCCATACGTTACTCGTGCGGGCGAAATTCCGCGTTGCCCGGTGCGTCCGTTCGTGTGACCCGGGCCGCCGCCCCTGCGATCCGGCGGCAGGAACCTCGCAACGGGCAACGACCCGGTGGCTGTCGCGTCACGTAACCCGTTCGAGAGTCGGCCGGGAGGTTTGCGAGACTGGATCGGTGAGCAGCGCACCCCCCGCCCCCCGCGTCATCGCCGTCGTCGGACCCACTGCGGCCGGAAAGTCCGATCTGGGCGTATTCCTGGCCCAGCGACTCGGCGGCGAAGTCGTCAACGCCGACTCCATGCAGCTCTACCGGGGGATGGACATCGGCACTGCCAAGCTGACGCCCGGGGAGCGCGGCGGCGTCCCGCACCACCTGCTCGACATCTGGGACGTCACCGTCGCCGCGTCCGTCGCCGAGTACCAGCGGCTGGCCCGGGAGCGGATCGACGCGCTGCTCGCCGAGGGGCGCTGGCCCGTCCTCGTCGGCGGTTCCGGCCTCTACGTCCGCGGTGCCGTCGACAACCTGGAGTTCCCGGGCACCGACCCCGAGGTCAGGGCCCGCCTGGAGGAGGAGCTCACGCTGCGCGGCCCGGGGGCGCTGCACGCCCGCCTCGCCGTGGCGGACCCCGAGGCCGCACGGGCGATCCTGCCGGGCAACGGCCGCCGCATCGTCCGCGCGCTCGAGGTCATCGAGATCACGGGAAGACCGTTCACGGCCAACCTCCCGGGCCACGACTCGGTCTACGACACCCTCCAGATCGGCGTCGACGTGGCCCGCCCCGAGCTGGACGAGCGGATCGCCCGCCGGGTCGACCGGATGTGGGAGGCCGGCCTGGTGGAGGAAGTGCGCGCACTTCAGGCGCAGGGGTTGCGCCAGGGGCGCACGGCGTCGCGCGCGCTCGGCTACCAGCAGGTGCTCGCGGCGCTCGCCGGGGAGTGCACCCTCGAAGAGGCGCGGTCCGAGACCGTTCGTGCCACCAAGCGCTTCGCGCGCCGTCAGGATTCGTGGTTCAGGCGCGACCCCCGGGTGCACTGGTTGAGTGGGGCCGCGGCGGACCTGACGGAACTTCCGCAGCTCGCGTTGTCGTTGGTCGAACGACCGGTTACAGCCTGATCACGTCATGGCATCGGGACGCCCAGGCCGTCATCCGGGCCTGTGGCGCCGTGCCATCATCGAGCTTCGATCGACCAAGTGGAGTCCTAGTTGGGAGGGCGCGTGGCGATGGAGGCCGGCCCTCGCGACACCGCACACGGCACCGAACACCTCACCACCGGGCGGGGTGCACCGGAGCAGGAGGCGACCGACCGCCTCAGTCCGGACGGACCGGACGAGACGCAGGGCGGCGTGACCGACGACGGCCCCGAGCCGGACGAGATGTTCGCGGGCGGCGACGAGGTCGAGGTCGAGCTGCGCCCGCAGCGCCGGCTGCGCATCTGGCAGCTCGCGCCCATCGTCGGGCTGGCCGCTGTCGGCTCCCTGATGTTCGCCTTCCCGCTCGCCTTCGACTTCGGCGACAGCGGCGCCGTGATCGCCATGCTGGGGCTGCTGATCTGCTCCTGCGCGGCCGGCTGGGGCATGATGGCCGCCCGCAGGGTGGGCTCCACCTGGCCGGGCCTGCCGCCCCGGGGTTCCGGAGGCAGACCCGACTGGCGGGTCGTGGCCGCCTACGCCGTGATGGTCGCCGCGGTGGTGGCCCTGGCGGTCTGGCGGGTGGCGAGGCTCCGCTGACGTCTCCCCGCGTGCGGTGGTCCACCGGCGGCGACGCGCTGTCACCGGCACCCCTTACGATCGAGGGATGAGCACGCGGATCGCCTTCCTCAAGGGACACGGCACGGAGAACGACTTCGTGATCGTCCCGGACCCCGAGAACGCCGTCGACCTGTCCCCGGCCGCCGTCGCCGCCCTGTGCGACCGCCGCGCGGGCATCGGCGGCGACGGACTGCTGCACGTGGTGCGGTCCGCGGCACACCCCGAGGCGCGGGCCATGGCGGCGGAGGCCGAGTGGTTCATGGACTACCGCAACGGCGACGGCTCGATCGCGGAGATGTGCGGCAACGGAGTGCGGGTGTTCGCGCGCTACCTCCAGCGCGCCGGACACGTGTCCGAGGGGGACATCGCGGTCGCCACGCGCGGGGGCGTGAAGACCGTGCACATCGCCAAGGAGGGTGACATCACCGTCGGCATGGGCCGGGCGCTGCTCCCCGAGGGCGACGTCACCGTGAGCGTCGGCGGGCGCAGCTGGCCGGCGCGGAACGTGAACATGGGCAACCCGCACGCCGTGGCCTTCGTGGACGACCTCGCCCACGCGGGCGATCTCCTCACCCCGCCCCCGTTCAGCCCGGCCGCCGCCTACCCGGACGGCGTGAACGTGGAGTTCGTCGTCGACCGCGGCCCGCGGCACGTGGCGCTGCGGGTGCACGAGCGCGGATCCGGCGAGACCCGCTCCTGCGGCACGGGCGCGTGCGCGGTCGCCGTGGCCACCGCCCGCCGCGACGGCGCAGACCCGGGGGTCACCGGCACCCCGGCGACGTACACCGTGGACGTGCCCGGCGGCACCCTCGTGATCACCGAACGGCCCGACGGAGAGATCGAGATGACCGGCCCGGCGGTGATCGTCGCCGAGGGCGTGATCGAGCCCGAGTGGCTGGAGAGCGCCCTGCGCTGACCGGGGCGTCGGCTGGGTATCGCAGTTTCCGGCCTGAGTGATGCGAGCATCCGTAGGTGCGGAAGGGTTACCGCCTTCAGGATCATGGAGGGTTTCGGGCTCGATGGCGTGAAAGAGGCTACCGGCCGGCCTTCGCTCGAAGGGGTGATCCGTTTCACGCTCGGCCGGAGGCGGTCAGCCCGAGGGGGTCCGGCTCGGTAGCATCAAGCACCGGCCCGGACGGGGGGCGAACGCCGCCCCCCGAGCCCGAGTCCGTCCTGGGGCACGCCGTCCGCCGGTCCACGCAGCCGGAGGTGCCCATGAACGCGGAGGCCGTGAACCCTGCGACCCCAGGCCCTGTGACATCTGGTCACGTCACACCCACGGGGTCGCGCAGGAAGGCCCGTTCCCGGCTCGACCTGCGCCGACTGGGCCGCGCCGCGCTGCTCGGCCCCACCGCCCGCGACCGGCTCCCCGACGCCATCGGACACGTGGTCGACGCCCACCGCGCCCACCACCCCGACGCCGACCTCGAACCCCTGCGCCGCGCCTACCTCCTGGCCGAGTCCTCCCACCGCGGCCAGATGCGCAAGAGCGGTGAGCCGTACATCACGCACCCGCTCGCGGTGACCCTGATCCTCGCCGAACTCGGCGCCGAGACAACGACCTTGACCGCCTCCCTACTCCACGACACCGTCGAGGACACGGAGGTGACGCTGGACCAGGTGGGCGAGCAGTTCGGCGAGGAGGTCCGCTATCTCGTCGACGGCGTCACCAAGCTGGAGAAGGTCGACTACGGTGCCGCCGCCGAGCCCGAGACCTTCCGCAAGATGCTCGTTTCCACCGGCAACGACGTCCGCGTGATGTCGATCAAACTCGCCGACCGGCTGCACAACATGCGCACCCTCGGCGTGATGCGTCCCGAGAAGCAGGAACGCATCGCCAAGGTGACACGTGACGTCCTGATCCCCCTCGCCGAACGGCTCGGCGTCCAGGCGCTCAAGACGGAGCTGGAAGACCTGGTCTTCGCGATCCTCCACCCCGAGGAGTACGAGCACACACGCGAGTTGATCGTCCGCAACGCCGCCCGCGCGGACGACCCGCTCGCCGACGTCGCCGACGACGTGCGCAAGGTGCTCCGCGAGGCCGGCATCACCGCCGAAGTCCTCATCCGCCCGCGCCACTTCGTCTCCGTGCACCGCGTGTCCCGCAGACGCGGCGCGCTGCGCGGCGCCGACTTCGGCCGTCTGCTGGTGCTGGTGAACGAGGACGCCGACTGCTACGGCGTCCTGGGCGAGCTGCACACCTGCATGACGCCCGTGGTCTCGGAGTTCAAGGACTTCATCGCCGTACCGAAGTTCAACCTGTACCAGTCGCTGCACACCGCGGTGGCCGGTGCGGACGGCCAGGTCGTCGAGGTCCTCATCCGCACCCACCAGATGCACAAGGTCGCCGAGGCCGGAGTCGTCGCCCTCGGCAACCCCTACGCCGCACCGCCGGAGGAGCAGTCCGCGAGCGACGGCGAACGTGTCGACCCCACCCGGCCCGGCTGGCTCTCCCGATTGCTGGAATGGCAGCGGGCCGCGCCCGACCCCGACACCTTCTGGTCCACCCTGCGCGAGGACCTCGCCCAGGACCGCGAGATCACCGTCTTCCGCCCCGACGGTGGCTCACTGGGCCTGCCCGAGGGGGCGACCTGCGTGGACGCCGCCTACGCGCAGTACGGTGAGGACGCCCACGCGTGCATCGGGGCCAGGGTCAACGGCCGGCTGGCGACACTGAGCACCGTCCTCAAGGACGGCGACACCGTTCAGTTGCTGATGGGCCAGGACGCGGCCTCCGAGCCCTCCAGGGAGTGGCTGGAGCACGCCCACACCCCCGCCGCGCGGATCGCCATCCAGCGGTGGCTGACCGCCCATCCCGCACCGGACGAGGCGCCCGGGACCGAGTCGGAGGAGGCCGCCCGGCCGCTCGCCGACGACCCCGCCCCGTCACCGGCTCCGGATGCTCCGGCCCCCGGCCGTCCCACCCCCGCCCAGATCCTGGCCGACCGGGCCGGCGCGACCGTACGGCTCGCCGGCTGCTGTACGCCCGTACCGCCCGACGAGGTGACCGGCTTCGCCGTGCGCGGGGGGACGGTCACCGTGCACCGGACCGGGTGCGCCGCGGTGGCGCGCATGAAGAGTGCGGGGCGCGCGGAGGTCGGCGTGCGCTGGGGGGAGGGCGCCGAGTGCCGGGTCACGCTGGTCGCGGAGTCCTTCGTCCGTCCGCATCTGCTGGCGGACCTCACCGAGGCCATGGCCCTCGAAGGCGCCGAGATCGTCTCCGCGACCGTCGAACCCCCGGACCGGCAGCAGGTGCGGCACACCTACACCGTGCAGCTGCCGGACGCCGCCCACCTGCCCGTTCTCATGCGCGCGATGCGCAATGTGGCCGGCGTGTACGACGTGAGCCGGGCTCAGCCGCAGGCTCCGGGCGCCTGACCGGAGCGCGGAGCGTCCGAGCGGCGGTGTGATTACCCGATCGGGTGGGTCGGGAGCGCGCCGTCACCGCGACGCACACGCGCCCTGATAGCCGTGGGGAATGCTGCGCACCCCCCACAGACGAACCCTCCGCACCGGAACCGGTCGCGCACGGCACCGCCGGACGGCCACGGCGCTGCTCGCCCCCGCCGTCTCCGTCTGCCTGATCGCCGCGAGCGCCCCCGCCGTCCCGCTCGGTATCGGTGACCGGCTCTTCCCGTACCTGGGCAACCCCGGCTACGACGTGCTGTCGTACGACATCGCCCTCGACTACCCCGGCCGCAACGACCGGCCGCTCCGGGCCGTCACCACGATCGACGCCCGCCTCACCGCCGACCTGGACCGGATCAACCTCGACTTCGCCCACGGCACGGTCCACTCCGTCGAGGTCGACGGCGGTCCGGCCGGTTTCACCAGTGTCGGAGAGGACCTGGTGATCACACCCACGGACGACCTGGACGAGGGCGGGCGGGCCCGGATCACCGTCCGGCACACCAGCGTCCCCGTGGCCGCCGAGGACCGCGAGGGCGGCTGGGTGCGCACCGCGGACGGCCTCGTCATGGCCAACCAGGCCGACGCCGCCCACCTGGTGTTCCCGTGCAACGACCACCCCTCGGACAAGGCGGTGTTCACCTTCCGGATCACCGCACCCGACGGCCACACGGTCGTCGCGAACGGCCTGTCGGCCGGCGCCGACCGCACGCGCGGGTCCACCACCTGGACGTACAAGACCCTGCACCCCATGGCGACCGAACTCGCGCAGGTCTCCATCGGCCGTTCCACCGTCGCGCACCGCACCGGCCCGCACGGGCTGCCCCTGCGGGACGTCGTGCCCACCGCGCACCGCGCGGAGCTCGAACCGTGGCTGGCGAAGACCCCCGCCCAGATCTCCTGGATGGAGGAACGGGTCGGCCGCTACCCGTTCGAGACCTACGGCCTGCTCCTCGCCGAGGCGTCCACCGGCTTCGCGCTGGAGACCCAGACCCTCTCCCTCTTCGAACGCGACCTGTTCACCGATCCCGCCCTCCCCGCCTGGTACGTCGAGTCGATCATGGTGCACGAGCTGGCCCACCAGTGGTTCGGTAACAGCGTCAGCCCCCGCACCTGGTCCGACCTGTGGCTCAACGAGGGCCACGCCACCTGGTACGAGGCGCTGTACGCCCAGGAGCGGGGCGGCGGGTCCCTGGACGAACGCATGAAGGCCGCCTACGAGGCGTCCGACGGCTGGCGCGCGGCCGGCGGGCCGCCCGCCGCGCCGAAGCCCCCGGAGCCCGGCCGGAAGACCGGCATCTTCCGGCCGAACGTCTACTCCGGCGCCGCGCTCGTGCTGTACGCCCTGCGCGAGGAGATCGGCCGCGCCGCCTTCGAGCGCCTGGAGCGCGACTGGGTCACCCGCCACCGGAACGGCACCGCCACCACCTCCGACTTCGTCCGGCTCGCGTCCCGCGTCGCCGGACGCGACCTGACCGGCTTCCTGCACCCCTGGCTGTACGGGGCCACGACCCCGCCGATGCCCGGCCGTCCCGAGTGGAAGTCCGCGACCCGGGCCGCGACGCCCGCCCGACGGCCGCTCCCGCCCGCGCATCGACCGGGCGGGAACCGGGAATAACACGGTGACGAGACGGGCCGTACCGTGCGACCATCGTCAGGTCCGCGCCCCTCCGGGACCGGGAATCTCCCGGGCGCCCCGGACGTTGTGGACAGTGACGGAGGGTCCCACGGACCGGCTCCGTCGCCGCAGAAGGTTTACCGACGACGTAAGGACCCAATGACCTCCTCTTCTTCCCCTTCCCAGGACACCAAGCGCCTCGCGCACACCTATCCCGAGGGTCTTCGGGCCGATGCCCTGATGGAAGAGGACGTCGCCTGGAGCCTCGACATCGACGGAGAGCGGGACGGCGACCAGTTCGACCGCTCCGAGCGCGCGGCCCTGCGCCGTGTCGCGGGCCTCTCCACCGAGCTCGAGGACGTCACCGAGGTCGAGTACCGGCAGCTCCGCCTGGAGCGGGTCGTGCTCGTCGGGGTGTGGACCTCGGGAACCGTGCAGGACGCGGAGAACTCCCTGGCCGAGCTCGCCGCCCTCGCGGAGACGGCCGGCGCCCTCGTCCTCGACGGCGTGATCCAGCGCCGCGACAAGCCCGACGCCGCCACCTACATCGGCTCCGGCAAGGCCGAGGAGCTGCGCGACATCGTGCTCGACACGGGCGCGGACACCGTCATCTGCGACGGTGAGCTCAGCCCCGGCCAGCTGATCCACCTCGAGGACGTCGTCAAGGTCAAGGTCATCGACCGTACGGCCCTGATCCTGGACATCTTCGCCCAGCACGCCAAGTCCCGAGAGGGCAAGGCGCAGGTCGCGCTCGCGCAGATGCAGTACATGCTGCCGCGGCTGCGCGGCTGGGGCCAGTCGCTGTCCCGGCAGATGGGCGGCGGCAAGGGCGGCGGCCTCGCCACCCGCGGTCCCGGTGAGACCAAGATCGAGACGGACCGGCGCCGGATCCGCGAGAAGATGGCGAAGATGCGCCGGGAGATCGCGGAGATGAAGACCGGCCGCGAGATCAAGCGCCAGGAACGCAAGCGCCACAAGGTGCCGTCCGTGGCCATCGCGGGCTACACCAACGCGGGCAAGTCCTCGCTGCTCAACCGCCTCACGGGGGCGGGCGTCCTGGTCGAGAACGCCCTGTTCGCGACCCTCGACCCGACCGTGCGCCGGGCCGAGACCCCGAGCGGCCGGCTGTACACGCTGGCCGACACGGTCGGCTTCGTCCGGCACCTGCCGCACCACCTGGTCGAGGCGTTCCGCTCCACCATGGAGGAGGTCGGCGACGCCGACCTGATCCTGCACGTGGTGGACGGTTCCCACCCGGTCCCGGAGGAGCAGCTGGCGGCCGTGCGCGAGGTGATCAGGGACGTCGGCGCCACCGACGTACCCGAGATCGTCGTGATCAACAAGGCCGACGCGGCCGACCCGCTGACGCTCCAGCGGCTGCTGCGGGTGGAGAAGCGTTCCATCGCGGTCTCGGCCCGCACCGGCCGGGGCATCGCGGAGCTGCTGGCGCTGATCGACAACGAGCTGCCCCGCCCGTCCGTGGAGATCGAGGCACTCGTGCCCTACACCCACGGCAAGCTGGTCGCCCGCGCCCATGACGAGGGCGAGGTGATCTCCGAGGAGCACACCCCGGAGGGCACCCTGCTCAAGGTCCGGGTGCACGAGGAGCTGGCGGCGGAACTCACGCCGTACGTTCCCACCCCGGCCGGCTGAACCACGCACGGCAGGACGAAGGCCCGCCCCCCGCTCACGGCAGGGGGCGGGCCTTCGCTGCGTGCGGATCACCGACCGCCGTAGGTCTCGCTCATGTTCTGGTACAGCGCCTCGGCGTCCTCGCCGAGCTGCGGGCCCGCCAGCCAGGTGTTGTCCATCGGGCCGATCGAGGTGTTGGAGACCAGCACCGTCTTGCCGTTCAGCACCCGGAACCAGCCGCCGCCGGACGAACCGCCGGTCATGGAGCAGCCGATGCGGTACATCGTCGGCAGGTCCGCGCTGAGCGAGAACCGTCCCGGGGCGTCGAGGCACTTGAACATCTGCAGCCCGTTGTAGGGCGGGGCGGCCGGGTAGCCCCAGGCGCCCATCTCACCCGCCTCCGCCGCGGACGGCGCGGAGAAGTCCACGTCCAGCGCGGCGCCGACCGTCTCCTCCAGGGACTTCGACCCCTGCTCCGGCTTCACGTGCAGCACGGCGTAGTCGTACGCGGCCCCGTCGCCGCCGGACTCCGAGCCGCCCTGGATCCAGCCGTTGGAGGTCGAGGCCCAGTCCGCCCACCAGTTGCCGTAGGGAGCGATCTCGGAGGCGCTCGCGCTGCCCAGGTCCGCCTCCGACTTGCCGAGGTCGTTGTAGGCCGGCACGAAGACGAGGTTGCGGTACCAGCCACCGTCGCCGCCGGCGTGGACGCAGTGCCCGGCCGTCCAGACGAGGTTGGACTTGCCCGGGTGGTTCACGTCCTTGATGACCGTGCCGGAACAGACGGCGGGGCCCTCCGGGGAGTCGAAGAACACCTTGCCGACCGGCGCCGCGTTCTCGTGGTACGGCGTCTTCTCGGCCTCCGCCCGGACCTGGGTCGGCTCCGGGTCACTGACGCCCTGGGCCGCCGACGCGTCCTTGACCGAGACGGTCTTGTCCGCCTCCTTCGCGGACCGCATCCGGTCGGGCTTCCACAGGCCCTCGATCACCGGATTGACGAAGTCCTCGGCCTCACTGAGCCACTTGTCCTTGTCCCAGTCCTGCCAGGCGCCGTCCTTCCACTTGTCGACGTCGATCCCGTGCTCCTTGAGCCGGTCCGCGATGTCGGACGGGATCCGCACCTCGCCGCCGTCACTGTCGGCGGCCTGGGAGGCGGCGGCGTCGGGCTTGTCGTTCGCCTCACCCTCCCCGGAACCGCCGCAGGCGGTCGCGGTGAGCGCCAGGGCGGCGACGAGCCCGGCGGCGTTGAGGACGGTACGACGGCCACGCCCGAGTGGCGCGGACGTACGTGTGGAACGCATGGTGCGATGACCACCCCCGTTGAAGTGAATGAACGTCCTGCCGCGCGTGCGTGGATCCCTCGGGCCACGGCACCGGGTGCCGTCGCCCCGACCGGTCCCGCGCGCGGCGACACGCGGGACCGGTCGCGCCGGTCACTGACCGGCGAACTTCTCGCTGACCGCGTCGTACAGGCCCTTGGCCTCGTCACCCAGTCGCGGGCCGGCCAGCCAGCCCGACGTCACCGGGCCGATGGAGGTGTTGGACACCAGCGCCGGCTTCCCGTCCGAACCCGTCGCGACCCAGCCGCCACCGGACGAACCGGCGGTCATGCTGCACCCGATGCGGTACATCGTCGGGTCCGACGCGCCGAGCGACAGCCGTCCGGGCTCGTCCTGGCAGCGGTACAGCGTCTGGCCGTCGTACGGCGGGGCGGCCGGGTAGCCGATCGCCGTGATCTCCTCCACCTCCGGCACCGCGGGAGCGCCGAAGTCCACCGGCAGCGCAGAACCGACCGTCTCCTCCAGCGACTTGCCGTCGCTGCCCTTCTCCGGCGTCACATGGATGACCGCGTAGTCGTACGAGGCGCCGTCACCGCCCGTGGAGCCGCCCTGCTCGATCCACTGGTCCGAGGTCTGCGCCCAGTCACCCCACCAGACGCCGTACGGGGCGACCTCCTCCTTCGTGGCGGTCTCCAACTCCTTCGCCGACCTGCCCGAGTCGTTGTACGACGGCACGAAGGCGATGTTGCGGTACCAGCCGCCCTTCTTGCCCGCGTGCACGCAGTGGCCCGCCGTCCACACCATGTTGGACTTGCCCGGGTTGGCCGGGTCCTGCACCACCGTGGCCGAGCAGACCATCGTGCCCTCGGGCGAGTCGAAGAACACCTTGCCCGCCGTGGGGGCGTTGGCGTGGTACGATGGCGCGACGGCCTCCGCCTGCACCGGCTCCGGAGTTGGGTCCGTCACGCCCTGGTCACCGGAGATGTCGCTCTCGTCGACCCCCTGGTCCGGCTCCTCGGCGTCCCGCATGCGGTCCGGGTCCCACAGGTCCTCGATGATCGGGTTGACGTAGTCCTGCGCCTCGCGCAGCCAGTCGTCCTTGCTCCAGTCCTTCCAGGCGCCGTCCCTCCACTTGTCGAGGTCGATCCCGTGCTCCTTGAGCCGGTCCTTGATGTCGTCCGGGATCTTGAGCTTGCCGTCGTCGGCGGCGGTCGCGGAGGCCCCGGCGCTCGCGTCGGTGTCCCCCGACTCGCAGGCGGTGGCGGTGAGGGCGAGCGCCGAGGCGAGTGCGACAGCCGCCAGAACGGGGGAGGTCCGGCGCGCCCGCCCTCCTCGGCGAGTGGTGGACGACGGCCGTATGGATCGCATGATCTGACTCCCCCTGGAACGAACGGACTTGGTGCTTCGGCCGTGGTCCCGCCCCTGGTCCGAACGGAGTTCGGGGTCGCTCCCACGGCCTTCGGGAACGGCACCACACACTATGCGCTCGCTGTGGGGGACGTCGGACGGAACGGCAACGGTTCGGCTACAAGCCGCCTGACCTGGCCGATCTTCCGGAGATGCGCTGATTTGAGGCCGGTGGCCCCCGAGTTGCCGGCCCATGGGGCCGGGATCCCGGAGCGACCCGTAACCCGGTGGGTGGTCCGCGGTTGGTAGCGGTGGGGGATCCGCTGCCCGCATCCGGATTCCCCGTGTCGTGGTTCGGCGGGAACGTCGTGGTTCGGCGGGAACAAAAGGGGAGGACCGAGGACGGTGGCGCAATCCACGGACGAGGGGCGAGGGACCGGTGTCCTGCCGGTCGTCCCCGTGCGGGCGCGCGAGATGACCATCGAGGGCGCGGACGGCCGGCGCTATCTGGACTGCCTCTCCGGTGCGGGGACCCTCGCGCTCGGGCACAACCACCCCGTCGTGCTGGAGGCGATCCGCGGCATCATCGACTCGGGCGCGCCCCTCCACGCCCCCGGCCTGGCGACCCCGGTGAAGGACGCCTTCGTCACCGAACTGTCGCGCACCCTGCCCCCCGGGCTCGCCGAACGCGCCCGCGTGCGCTTCTGCGGAACGGGCCGTGACGACGCGGTGGCCACCGCCCTCCGGCTCGTACGGGCGGCGACCGGACGGGCCGGTGCCGAACTCGCCGACCACCGGCCGGAGCCCGCGCTCGACGACACCGCGTCGGGTGTGCGCCGTCCTGCCGGGGTGATCGTCGAGCCCGTGCGGGACGACGACGGGGTGCTCCCGGCGCCGGACGCCTGGTTGCGGCGGCTCACGGCCGACCGGTCCGTCCCGTTGATCGTCGACGAGACGCTCACGGGGGTCGGACGGACCGGCACCTTCTGGGCCGTGGAGCACAGCGGCATCACGCCGGACGCGATGGTGCTGTCCACGGCGATCGGGGGCGGCCTGCCTCTGGCCGTCGTGGTCCACCGCGACGACCTCGCCCTGCCCGTCTCCCGCGTCCACACCGGCAACCAACTCGCCCTGGCGGCGGGCACGGCGACCCTCGCCCACGTCCGCGAGAACGGTCTCGCCGGACACGCGGCCGCCCTGGGCGTCCGCATGCTGAGCCGGCTCCGGACGCTCGCCGGTGAGCTCGCCTGTGTGGGGGACGTACGAGGGCGGGGGCTGCTGATCGGGGTCGAAGTGGTGGCCCCGGAGGCGCCGCCCGACGGCACACCCCGGGACCGCGCCGCGCCCGGACTCGCCGCCGCCGTACGACGGGAGTGCCTGCGACGCGGTCTGATCATCGGCCTCGGCGGCCCCCTCGCGAGCGTCGTACGACTGCTCCCGCCCTTGACGGTCACGGAGGAACAGGCGGCCGCGGTGCTGGACCGACTTGCCGACGCCCTCCACGCGGCGGCCCGTGACCACCCGCACGGGGCGCCTCGCGTCTCCGGCCGCCGTCACGCACGGACGGGCTGACGGCACGAATCCCCGCTCCCGTCACCGCACCACTCTCCGAGGACCCGCCTTGCACACGACCCCCGCACCGGCCGACCGCACGAACCCCGTGGTTCCCCACCAGGAGACAACGCCGCCCGGCACCGAGCGGCCCGGGAGCACCGGCACCGGCCTCCTGGACCATCCCGACCCGCGCCGGGCGGCCCACATGGCGGCCCTGGAGAACCTCCTGCGCTGCTGGGTACGCGAAACCGGCCTCTCCGCCCCGGACGGCGACACCCTGCACCTCCTCCTGCCGGCCAGCGGCACGTCCTTGCTGGTCCCCGTGCTCCACTGGTCCCCGACCGGCTGGCACCGCTTCGGCCCTCCCCGCCTGGCCGATGCCCCGGCCCTCGCCCCACCGGTCGACGCCGTCCTGCTCGCCGCCCTCCTCAGCAGGGAGAACGCCGGCATCCCGGAACCGGTACGTCCCCCGGTGGGCGACGGCACTGATCTGGTCGCGCGCGTCGCCGACTCCGTACGGCGTGTCACCGCCTTCGTCAGCGACCGGCGGGCGAACACGACCGACCATCCCGACCTCTTCCTCGCCGCCGAACAGTCACTCGTCCTCGGGCACCCGCTGCACCCGGACCCGAAGAGCCGCGAGGGCCTCTCCGACGCCGAGGCACAGCGGTACTCTCCCGAGTCACGGGGCTCCTTCCCGCTGCACTGGATGGCTGTCGCCCCGTCCCTGCTCGCCACCGACTCCGCCTGGACCGAGCGCGGACGCCCCGTCCCCGCGGCCCGCCTCACCGCACGTCTCGCAGGCCCCGGACTGCCGCTGCCCGACGGCTACGCGGTTCTCCCCGTGCACCCCTGGCAACTGAGCCAGGTCCGCCACCGCCCCGAGGCCGCCGCACTGCTGGACGCCGGACTGCTCCGCGACCTCGGTGGCCACGGCGCCCCGTGGCACCCCACCTCCTCCGTACGCACCGTCCACCGGACCGGCGCCCCGGCCATGCTCAAGCTGTCCCTGGGCCTGCGCATCACCAACTCCCGCCGCGAGAACCTCCGCAAGGAACTCCACCGGGGGGTCGAGGTCCACCGCCTGCTGCGCACCGGACTGTCCCGGCGGTGGCGGGCCGCGCACCCCGGCTTCGACATCGTCCGGGACCCGGCCTGGATCGCCGTGGACACACCGGCCGGTGGCCCCGTGCCCGGACTCGACGCGGTGATCCGGCACAACCCGTTCCAGCCGCACGACGACGTCGCCTGCGTCGCCGGACTGCTCTCGCCGCGGCCCCGCCCCGGTGGCCGTACGGGATCCCGGCTGGCCGAGATCGTCACCCGCCTCACCGGTCGCACGGGGCGGCCGTCCGCGGCTGTCGCCGCCGAGTGGTTCCTGCGGTACCTGGAACACGTGGTGCGGCCCGTGCTGTGGCTGGACGGAGAGGCCGGCATCGCCCTCGAGGCGCATCAGCAGAACACCCTGCTGCTGCTGGACGCCGACGGCTGGCCCGCGGGCGGACGCTACCGGGACAACCAGGGTTACTACTTCCGCGCGTCGCGACGCGCGGAACTCGACGCCCGGCTGCCCGGCATCGGTGAGCACAGCGACACCTTCGTCTCCGACGAGGTCACCGACGAACGCTTCGCCTACTACCTGGGCGTCAACAACGTCCTCGGGCTCATCGGCGCCTTCGGCTCCCAGCGCCTGGCCGACGAACGGCTGCTGCTCGCCGCCCTCCGCCGGTTCCTCACCGCCGTGTCCGCCGGACCGGCCCGGACGCGCAGCACGCTGCCAGCCCACCTGCTGGACTCACCCGTCCTGCGCTGCAAAGCGAACCTGCTGACCCGGCTGCACGGTCTCGACGAACTCGTCGGCCCGGTCGACACCCAGTCCGTCTACGTCACCATCGCCAACCCCCTGCACCCGTGATGTCCGACCACATCGGCGACTGGGGCCCGACCCGCACTCCCGCGGGCCTGTTCCGGCTCGTCCCCGTCCGGGTCGAGCGGGATCTGCCTCTCCTGTCGCGGTGGATGAACGACCCGGCCGTCGCCGTGTACTGGGAACTCTCCGGACCGTCGGCCGTGACGGCCGGCCACCTGCGGGCCCAACTCGCCGGTGACGGACGCAGCGTTCCATGCCTCGGCGTCCTGGACGGTACGCCGATGAGCTACTGGGAGATCTACCGCGCGGACCTCGACCCCTTGGCCCGCCACTACCCGGCCCGGCCCCACGACACCGGACTCCACGTCCTCATCGGCGCCGCCGGCGACCGGGGGCGGGGCCTCGGCAGCGTCCTGCTCAGAGCGGTCGCCGACCTCGCCCTCACCAGGAGGCCCGCCTCGCCGCGTGTCGTCGCGGAACCCGACCTGCGCAACATTCCCTCCGTCACCGCCTTCCTCAACGCCGGCTTCCGTTTCTCGGCCGAGGTCGATCTGCCCACCAAGCGGGCCGCCCTCATGGTCCGGGATCGCTCCCTGCGTCATCTGATGTAGCGATCCGTCACCGTGCTCTCGCAATGGGTACACCGCTCACGCTGCCGCGGTTCCCACTCGCGCCGCGGCAGTTTCCCGGCCACCTGCCCCGGCACGGCTGTCCGTGCCACGCCCCAGCAACTCTTCAGTCCTCACCCCACCCGACAGAGGAGCCCCCGTCTTGATCACATCCCCAGCCCACGCAGTGATCGCACGAATGTCAGTGCCGGGCCGTAGGGTGGTCGCGCTATGACGAAGCCCTCACTCCCCGAACTCCTGCACGCCGCCGTCACCGCCGTCGGCGGCACGGAGCGCCCCGGCCAGGTGGCCATGGCCGAAGCCGTCGCCGAGGCGATCGACGACGGAGCCCATCTGCTGGTCCAGGCCGGCACCGGCACCGGAAAGTCGCTGGGCTATCTGGTGCCCGCGCTCGCGCAGGGGGAGCGGGTGGTGGTGGCGACGGCCACCCTGGCCCTGCAGCGCCAGCTGGTGGAGCGGGACCTGCCGCGCACGGTGGAGTCACTGCATCCGCTGCTGCGCCGCCGCCCGGAGTTCGCGATGCTCAAGGGCCGCTCCAACTACCTGTGCCTGCACCGGCTGCACGAGGGCGTGCCGCAGGACGAGGAGGAAGGGCTCTTCGACCAGTTCGAGGCGGCCGCGCCCACCAGCAGACTGGGCCAGGACCTGCTGCGCCTGCGCGACTGGTCCGACGAGACGGAGACCGGCGACCGGGACGACCTCACGCCGGGCGTGTCCGACCGGGCCTGGTCCCAGGTGTCGGTGTCGTCACGGGAATGCCTGGGCGCCACCAAGTGCGCCTACGGCGCCGAGTGCTTCGCCGAGATGGCCCGTGAGCGCGCCAAGCTGGCCGAGGTGGTCGTCACCAACCACGCCCTGCTAGCGATCGACGCCATCGAGGGCGCCCCGGTGCTTCCGCCGCACGAGGTGCTGATCGTCGACGAGGCCCACGAGCTGGTCTCCCGGGTCACCGGAGTCGCCACCGGGGAGCTCACCCCCGGGCAGGTCAACCGCGCGGTGCGGCGCGCCGCGAAGCTCGTCGACGAGAAGGCCGCCGACCAGCTCCAGACCGCCGCCGAAGGATTCGAACGGCTGATGGAGCTGGCCCTTCCGGGCCGGCTGGAGGAGATCCCGGAGGACCTCGGATACGCGCTCATGGCGCTGCGCGACGCCTGCCGCACCGTCATCTCCGCCCTCGGCAACACCCGCGACAAGTCCGTCCAGGACGAGGACGCGGTCCGCAAACAGGCGCTGGCCTCCGTGGAGAGCGTGCACGACGTGGCGGAGCGGATCACGCACGGCTCCGAGTGGGACGTCGTCTGGTACGAGCGGCACGACCGCTTCGGAGCGTCCCTGCGTGTCGCCCCGATGTCCGTCTCGGGCCTGCTGCGGGAGAAGCTCTTCACCGACCGCTCCGTGATCCTGACCTCCGCGACACTGAAGCTGGGCGGCGACTTCAACGGCGTGGGAGCGTCCCTGGGGCTCGGTCCCGAGGGCGCCGAAGGCGATGACCTTCCCCGGTGGAAGGGCGTCGACGTCGGCTCGCCGTTCGACTACCCCAGGCAGGGCATCCTCTACGTCGCGAAGCATCTGGCGCGCCCGGCCCGTGACGGTGACCGCGGGGACATGCTGGACGAGCTCACCGAGCTGATCCAGGCGGCGGGCGGCCGCACCCTGGGGTTGTTCTCCTCGATGCGGGCCGCCCAGCTCGCCGCCGAGGAGCTGCGCTCCCGCATCCCGGAGTTCCCGATCCTCCTCCAGGGGGAGGAGACGCTCGGCGAACTGATCAAGAACTTCGCGGCCGACCCCAAGACCTGCCTCTTCGGCACGCTGTCGCTCTGGCAGGGTGTCGACGTACCGGGTCCGAGCTGTCAGCTGGTGGTCATGGACAAGATCCCCTTCCCGCGCCCGGACGACCCCTTGATGAGCGCCCGCCAGAAGGCCGTGGAGGAAGCCGGCGGCAACGGCTTCATGGCGGTCGCCGCGACCCATGCGGCGCTGCTGATGGCACAGGGCGCCGGCCGTCTGGTGCGTGCCTCGGGCGACCGGGGCGTGGTGGCCGTACTGGACCAGCGGCTGGCCACTGCCCGGTACGGCAGCTATCTGAAGGCTTCACTGCCCGACTTCTGGTACACCACGGACCGCAACCAGGCCAGGAAGTCGCTGGCCGCGATCGACGCGGCGGCGCAACGGGCGGAGGCCGGGACGACGGCGCAGTGAGTGAGGTGGCGTGCCGCGGCACGCCACCCACCGGAAGCCCACGCCACCCACCGGGACCGGCGGCCGCAGTCGGCCCGTCCGGACAGCACAGGACCCCGGAACCGGCGCAGGGGTCCCGGGGCCCGGTCAGGGGCGGGGCGGCCGTCCGGGCCGGCCCCGCGCCGTGCTCAGACGCGCCGTAGAACGGCCACCACCTTGCCCAGAATGGTCGCGTCGTCGCCCGGGATCGGCTCGTAGGCCGCGTTGTGCGGGAGCAGCCAGACATGGCCGTCCTCCCGCTTGAAGCGCTTGACGGTCGCCTCGCCGTCGAGCATGGCCGCGACGATGTCCCCGTTCTCGGCGACCGGCTGGCGGCGGACCGTCACCCAGTCGCCGTCACAGATCGCGGCCTCGATCATGGAGTCGCCCACGACCTTCAGCACGAACAGCTCACCGTCACCGACGAGCTGCCGGGGGAGGGGGAATACGTCCTCGACGGACTCCTCGGCGAGGATCGGGCCACCGGCGGCGATACGGCCGACCAGGGGCACGTAGGACGCGGCCGGCTTGCCGGCGGTGTCCGTGGGCTGCACGGAGGCGGCCTGGTCGGAGCCGCGCACCTCGTAGGCGCGCGGGCGGTGCGGGTCGCGGCGCAGGAAGCCCTTGCGCTCCAGGGCCATCAGCTGGTGGGCCACGGAGGACGTGCTGGAGAGACCGACCGCCTGGCCGATCTCACGCATCGACGGCGGGTAGCCGCGACGCTGCACCGAGTCCCTGATGACCTCGATCACCCGGCGCTGGCGGTCGGTGAGTCCGGAGCTGTCCGCCCGGATGCCGGGAGGTCGGCCCGGCAGGGAGCGCTTGTGCCCCTCGGGATTCGTGGCTTCGTTCATCGCGTGCACCGGCTCGATCCGGCCCTGGGGGCGGTCCTGGGCAGTGATGGCGGCACTGTCTGCGGTGGTGGTCACGTCGGCCCCTCTCGATGGTCTCCCTGCAGCACAACGGTAGTTGCTTTCGAAAGGTTGCGCCAAACACACGTTCGAGTGAAAAATCGCGAATCGCCGTACGCCATCTCTCGTCAAGGTGTATCGGTCGCCGTGCTTCCCGTCGGGCGAACGGGCCGATGGTTGTACTCTTCACCGCTGAGGCGACGACCTCGCGGCTGCGGGCCTCAGTCTGCCACCGGGTGCTCCGCGGCGCGTGAAGCGGTCCCGCTCTCTTCGGGAGTCGCACACCCCCTCCACGCCTCCGGCGCGGCGCCCCCTCGTCGTCCGGCGTGTCCTGCCCGCCCCGACGTGCGCGACACGCGTGCAGTCGTGGATGTATGAGTCAATCACCACATCTAGTGGTTGGATTACGGCAGCAGCCCAGAAGTTGTGGTCCCCCGGGTCTTCGGGCCTTTCGAGATCGCCTATGCTGGTGCTGCTTCGTGAGGCCCGAGAGGCCCCGCGAGGCCATTGAGTCTGCTGTGAGGAGGGTTGGGAGTTCATGCACTGCCCCTTCTGCAGGCACCCCGACAGCCGTGTCGTCGACAGCCGTACGACCGACGACGGCACGTCGATCCGCAGGCGCCGCCAGTGTCCGGACTGCTCCCGTCGTTTCACGACCGTGGAGACGTGTTCGCTCATGGTGGTCAAGCGGTCCGGAGTCACCGAGCCCTTCAGCCGCACCAAGGTCATCAACGGTGTGCGCAAGGCGTGCCAGGGGCGGCCCGTCACCGAGGACGCCCTCGCCCAGCTCGGGCAGCGCGTCGAGGAGGCGGTGCGGGCCACCGGAAGCGCCGAGCTGACCACCCACGACGTGGGGCTGGCCATCCTCGGCCCGCTGCAGGAACTCGACCTCGTCGCCTATCTGCGGTTCGCGTCCGTCTACCGGGCGTTCGACTCGCTGGAGGACTTCGAGGCCGCGATCACGGAACTCAGGCGGGCGGAGCGGCCCGCCGGGGACGACGGGCACGACGGGGACGGCGAGGGAGCCGCCCCGGGGGGCCGGGAAGACGACAGCGGGCCCGGCGGGGCCGTCCAGGTCCCCGCGCCCGCTCCCGCCGCCGGCTGACCGGCGGGCCGGCCCGGCACGCCAGATGCGGGGACCGGCCGGGCGGCGGCGATGAGAAGACCTGCTGCGGGCAGACGAGTGGGTGCCCGCAGCACCAGACAGAACACCGTGCCACGGGAACAATCGGGGCACTTCAGGGCGTTTTCGCCCGTACAGGGAGGCGGCATGACAGAGACGGCGAGCGGTCCGGCACGGAGTTCCCGGGCCAAGGGCAACAAGGCCGGCAAGGGACTGCGTGTCGAGCGCATCCACACCACTCCCGGAGTCCACCCGTACGACGAGGTGGCCTGGGAGCGCCGTGACGTCGTCATGACCAACTGGCGCGACGGCTCGGTCAACTTCGAGCAGCGCGGCGTCGAGTTCCCCGACTTCTGGTCGGTGAACGCGGTCAACATCGTCACCAGCAAGTACTTCCGGGGCGCCGTGGGCACCCCGCAGCGCGAGACCGGCCTCAAGCAGCTGATCGACCGCATCGTGAAGACGTACCGGAAGGCCGGCGAGGACCACGGGTACTTCGCCTCGTCCGCCGACGCCGAGATCTTCGAGCACGAGCTGGCGTACGCCCTCCTGCACCAGATCTTCAGCTTCAACAGCCCCGTGTGGTTCAACGTGGGCACGCCCCAGCCGCAGCAGGTCTCCGCCTGCTTCATCCTGTCCGTCGACGACTCCATGGAGTCGATCCTCGACTGGTACAAGGAAGAGGGCATGATCTTCAAGGGCGGTTCCGGCGCCGGCCTGAACCTCTCCCGGATCCGCTCCTCCAAGGAACTGCTGTCCTCGGGCGGCAACGCCTCCGGCCCGGTCTCCTTCATGCGCGGAGCCGACGCCTCCGCCGGAACGATCAAGTCCGGCGGCGCCACCCGCCGCGCGGCCAAGATGGTCGTCCTCGACGTGGACCACCCGGACATCGAGGACTTCATCGAGACCAAGGTCAAGGAAGAGGAGAAGATCCGCGTCCTGCGCGACGCGGGCTTCGACATGGACCTGGGCGGCGACGACATCGCCTCCGTCCAGTACCAGAACGCCAACAACTCGGTCCGCGTCAACGACGAGTTCATGCAGGCGGTCGAGCAGGGCGGCAAGTTCGGCCTGCGCGCCCGGATGACCGGCGAGGTCATCGAGGAGGTCGACGCCAAGGCGCTCTTCCGCAAGCTCGCCGAGGCCGCCTGGGCCTGCGCCGACCCGGGCATCCAGTACGACGGCGTCATCAACAACTGGCACACCTGCCCCGAGTCCGGCCGGATCACCGCGTCGAACCCGTGCAGCGAGTACATGCACCTGGACAACACGTCCTGCAACCTGGCCTCGCTGAACCTGATGAAGTTCCTCAAGGACGACAGCCAGGGCAACCAGTCCTTCGAGACCGAGCGCTTCCAGAAGGTCGTCGAGCTGGTCATCACCGCGATGGACATCTCGATCTGCTTCGCGGACTTCCCGACCCAGAAGATCGGCGAGAACACCCGCGCCTTCCGCCAGCTCGGCATCGGCTACGCCAACCTCGGCGCCCTGCTGATGGCGACCGGCCACGCCTACGACTCCGACGGCGGCCGCGCCCTCGCCGGCGCCATCACCTCCCTGATGACGGGCACGGCGTACCGGCGCTCCGCCGAACTCGCCGCGATCGTCGGCCCGTACGACGGCTACGCCCGCAACGCCGACGCCCACAAGCGCGTCATGAAGCAGCACGCCGACGCCAACGGCACCGCCGTGCGCATGGACGACCTGGACACCCCGGTGTGGGCCGCCGCCACCGAGGCCTGGCAGGACGTGGTCCGCCTCGGCGAGAAGAACGGCTTCCGCAACGCCCAGGCGTCCGTGCTCGCCCCGACCGGCACCATCGGTCTGGCGATGTCCTGCGACACCACCGGTGTCGAGCCCGACCTGGCGCTGGTGAAGTTCAAGAAGCTGGTCGGCGGCGGCTCGATGCAGATCGTCAACGGCACCGTCCCGCAGGCCCTGCGCCGCCTGGGCTACCAGGAGGAGCAGATCGAGGCGATCGTCGCCCACATCGCCGAGAACGGCAATGTGATCGACGCCCCCGGCCTCAAGCACGAGCACTACGAGGTGTTCGACTGCGCCATGGGCGAGCGCGCCATCTCCCCGATGGGCCACGTCCGCATGATGGCAGCGATCCAGCCCTGGATCTCCGGCGCCATCTCCAAGACGGTCAACATGCCGGAGACGGCGACCGTCGAGGAGGTCGAGGAGATCTACTTCGAGGCCTGGAAGCTGGGCGTCAAGGCGCTCGCCATCTACCGCGACAACTGCAAGGTCGGCCAGCCGCTCTCCGCGAAGACCAAGGAGAAGGAGAAGGCCGAGGTCACCGAGAAGGCCGAGGACACGATCCGGGCCGCGGTCGAGAAGGTGGTCGAGTACCGCCCGGTCCGCAAGCGCCTCCCGAAGGGCCGCCCGGGCATCACCACCTCCTTCACGGTCGGCGGCGCCGAGGGCTACATGACCGCCAACTCCTACCCGGACGACGGTCTCGGCGAGGTCTTCCTGAAGATGTCGAAGCAGGGTTCGACGCTCGCGGGCATGATGGACGCCTTCTCCATCGCCGTCTCGGTGGGCCTCCAGTACGGCGTGCCGCTGGAGACGTACGTCTCGAAGTTCACCAACATGCGCTTCGAGCCGGCCGGCATGACGGACGACCCGGACGTGCGGATGGCGCAGTCGATCGTCGACTACATCTTCCGCCGCCTGGCGCTGGACTTCCTGCCCTTCGAGACGCGCTCCGCGCTCGGCATCCACTCCGCCGAGGAGCGCCAGCGCCACCTGGAGACCGGTTCGTACGAGCCGTCCGACGACGAGGTCGACGTCGAGGGCCTGGCCCAGTCGGCACCGCGGGCCCAGGAGCTGAAGGCGGTGTCCACGCCGAAGGCCGAGGCCGAGGCGGTCAAGCCGGCCCCGAAGCAGGCCCACACCAGCGCCGAGCTGGTCGAGATGCAGCTGGGCATCCAGGCCGACGCCCCGCTGTGCTTCTCCTGCGGTACGAAGATGCAGCGCGCCGGTTCCTGCTACATCTGCGAGGGCTGCGGCTCGACGAGCGGCTGCAGCTGAGACTGGGCGGAATCGCGGGGGACGCGACATCCCACGTAACCCGCGCACATAGCTGACCAGCAGCTCAAGAAGGGGACCGGCCGTCGGCCGGTCCCCTTCGCCGTGTATCGCGGTTGCCGCCGCAGGTGCTGCGCTGGCAGACTCGAGGCGTGATCAAGAGAATCGAGTCCTCCGTCCGCCGGTGAGCGAGACGCCCGGGACCGGGCTTCCCGGATCCAGGACCACACTGTTCGAGCACGCCCTCCGGCTGCATGAGCTGACACCCGACACCCCACTGCCGCGTGACGGCGAGCCGTATCCCGACGAAGAGCGTTACGGCCGTGGGCCGCGACCGGACGGTCCGCGTGACCCTGATCAGCTCGGGGCCGAGGTCGCGGCCATCCTTGATGAGTACTTCACCGACCCACGGTCCGTGCCCGGTCAACTGGTCGGCCGCTTCCGCGACGTCCACGTGCCCATTCATCCCAACACACGCATCACCGAGGCTGCCCTGCGAGCAGGAGCGCGGGCCAGGGAGGCCGGACGCCGGCTCGTCAGGCACGGAACCGAAACCGACGACGTCGTCGTAGGTCTGGCCCTGTTGGCCGCGGCGGGCACGGTCGACGATGTTCCGTACGTCCAGACCATCGGGCTCCTCTCCTGCACCTTCGGTCCACTGGCGGCGCACGCGCTGGAGCGGCTGCCGGAAGGCGCGGGGCCACTCCTCTGGCTGGCGGATCGAGTAACCGGCTGGGGACGGGTCTACGTGGTCGAGGCGCTCTGCCGACTGGTCGACGGTCATGCGGACGTCCGACAGTGGATGCTTCGGAGAGCCGTTGACGGGGACTTCCTCAACGGATACTTCGCCGGCAAGGTCGCCCGAGCCGCGGGCCTTCACCAGGCTCTGGCCGGATCGGCCGTGGATGCCGGGATCGTGGACCACGCAGGCAGGCTCCTCGACGTTCTCACCTACTGCCAGGGCATGGGCATGACCCTGGCACGCTATCCGCACGCCGAGGAGGTACTGGCCGCACACCTGCGTCACCTGAAGCGGCTGGGGCCTTCCCCCAGCCGGTACTGCATCGCCGCACTCCTCGCGAGGAACCTCGGCGAGCAGGGCGACGAGGCCTCGATCGCACCCGTCCGTCGTTGGCAGACCCATCGGGACGGCTATCTGGCACTCCTGGACCAGGAGGACTGGTGCGAGACGGCAAGGAACGCCCTGGCAGCTGACGACCATGGGATGGTCCGGCTCGCCGGGGCGGCATCCGACTTGGCGCTGCGGGCGTTCGGTGATCCCGCACCGGCCGACGAGGAATAGCGCCCCTCAGGAACAAGCGCTCCGCACCCGTACGCGTCCGGGTGCCGCCCGGACGCGAGTGGACAAGCCAGGCGGTGGTGCGGGAGTTCCGGCACCACCGCCCTCGGTGTTCCGCTGTGCCGTGCCCGGGGGCCGTCGAGTGACGCCCGGGTCCCGCGCCGTCACGCCCGGCGCGACGTCCCCATCACACGGGTGAAGGCCGCCGGATCGCCCTCGAACCCCTGGACACCGGGGCGGAACTCCCAGGCCCCCGATCCGTCCCGGACGAACTCCGCGACCGTCGCCGCCGTGGCCCCGAGGACACCGCCGAAGTCGTCCTCGGCCAGCACGGTGTACCCCTCGCGGATGCGCAGACCGGGGTTGCCCACCCCGGAGAACGTCCGCCGTCCCTGGTGCTGCTGTATGACGACGCCGACCACCACGCGCGCGTACCGCTGGTCGAGCCGGTCCAGTTCCAGCGTCATGACCTCGTCGTAGCCGAAGCCCTTCCCGTCCTTGCTGTCCCGGTTGAGCGTGATGGTGCCGTCGGGGGACCGACTGTCGAAGTGCACCACGTAGGCGGGAGCACCGTGCGGTTCGCCCGCCTGATAGGGCGCGGCGACGAGATCCAGGTCGGTGGAGGGCTGCCCCGACGGACTCGGGTCCCACCTCAGCGCGATCTCGACCTTGCGGATCCCCTTGTTGAGGCCGTTCACCAGTCTTCCCCTTCCCCGCGACCGTCCTGCCCGCTCACCCCAACTGCCGGGTACTCCCGACAGGTTGTCCATCCTGCCACGCGCGTGGTGGCGGACGCCGGTAAGCAGTCACCCCGAGGGTGACCGACGCCCCGCTCCCTGGCCTTACGATGGCGCGGTGCTGGTCAAGTGGATTCGCTGCACCGTGGTGGACCGCCGCGGGTTCGAGCGGGGGCAGCGGAAGTGGGCGGGGCTTCTGGGGGAGCCGGGGTTTCGCGGGCAGGGCGGAGGCTGGAGCCGGGGGCGCCCGGACGTGGCGCACATCTTCTCCTTCTGGGAGAGCCGCGCCTTCTACGACTCGTTCATGGCCCGCTCCCACGACCGGCTCGCCTCGGCCCAGTCGGGCACGTTCAAGGACGCCCAGGTCAGGCTCTTCGACCACCGCTTCGACGTGAAGACCGGCTTCGAACCGCGCTTCACGGACGCCGACCTGCTCAGGGTGGCGCTGTGCCGCGTGCACGAGGAGCGGTCGGAACACTTCGTGCTGATGCAGGAGAAGGTCTGGAACCCGGCCATGGCCGGATCGCCCGGCATGGTCCGGGGGCTGTTCGGAGAGGCGCCCGGGCACGAGTTCCTGGTGCTGTCGATGTGGCGGTCGGCCGCCGAGCACGGCAAGTACCGCACCGAGCGGGTGGAGCGCCTCGCGCTGAGGGCGCAGACGGAGGCCGACGTCGCGGCCCTGGCGGGGGACATTGTGGAGATGGAATCGGCCTGGACGGTGTGATGTCCGGGCACGCGACGGTGCACGCCGGCGTGACGCGGGGTGCGGAATGTGTGTGACCTACGCCGTATGGGGCCCGCGCGAGTGCTCGTCCGGCCGTCACCCGATCTAGGGTCTTGGCATGGCACGACCACGGCGCATCGTCCTTGTCCGACACGGCGAATCAACGGGCAATGTTGATGACTCCGTCTACGAGCGCGAACCCGATCACGCCCTGGCCCTGACCGGGCGGGGCAGACGGCAGGCGGAGGAGACGGGTGAGCGGTTGCGGGAACTCTTCGGCCGTGAGCGCGTCAGCGTCTACGTCTCCCCCTACCGCCGCACGCACCAGACGCTGAGCGCCTTCCGGCTCGACCCGGGGCGGATACGCGTACGCGAGGAACCGAGGCTGCGCGAGCAGGACTGGGGCAACTGGCAGGACCGTGAGGACGTGCGTCTGCAGAAGGCCTACCGGGACGCCTACGGGCACTTCTTCTACCGGTTCGCCCAGGGGGAGTCCGGAGCCGACGTCTACGACCGGGTCGGCGGCTTCCTGGAGAGCCTGTTCCGCAGTTTCGAGGCCCCCGACCACCCCCCGAACGTCCTGATCGTCACCCACGGTCTGGCCATGCGGCTGTTCTGCATGCGGTGGTTCCACTGGACCGTGGCGGAGTTCGAGTCGCTGTCGAACCCGGGGAACGCCGAGATGCGGATGCTCGTTCTGGGGGAGAACGGCAAGTACACCCTCGACCGGCCCTTCGGGCGCTGGCGGGATCCGGAACCCTACGGGATCACCGGATAGACAGAGGGTCACCGGATAGAGTGGCAGGGCGATGACCGCTGATTCCTCTCCCGCCGGGCGCCTGGACCGCGCCCTGGCCAGCCTGCGCGGCGTGTCCGTGGGGGACGCGCTCGGCTCCCAGTTCTTCGTGCCGGTGAACTACCCGCTGCTCAAGCGCCGCGAACTGCCCCCGGCACCTTGGCAGTGGACGGACGACACGGAGATGGCGTGCTCCGTCGTCTCCGTCCTGGCCACGCACCACCGGATCGACCAGGACGCCCTCGCGCTGTCCTTCGCCACGCACCACGACTTCGACCGGGGTTACGGGCCCGCGGTCAACCGGCTGCTGCGGCTGGTCCGCGAGGGCGGCGACTGGCGGGAACTCGCCGCCGCGCTCTTCGACGGGCGGGGGTCGTGGGGCAACGGCGCCGCGATGCGGATCGCCCCGTTGGGCGCCTGGTACGCGGACGATCCGGAACAGGCCACCCACCAGGCCGAGATCTCCGCCTACCCCACGCATCAGCATCGTGAGGCCGTGGTCGGTGCCATGGCCGTCG
The DNA here is from genome assembly GCF_040646935.1 of Streptomyces sp. NPDC044984. Lineage (NCBI taxonomy): Bacteria > Bacillati > Actinomycetota > Actinomycetes > Kitasatosporales > Streptomycetaceae > Streptomyces > Streptomyces sp. NPDC044984. The sequence goes on along the minus strand of NZ_JBEZBE010000017.1, from coordinate 114,228 downwards.
CGGCGGCGGCCGCGCTGGTCGCCGCGCCCGGCGGGCCGCCCGGCTCGGAAGCCCTCCTCGACGGGGTCATCGCGCTGGTGCCCGCGAGGAGCGCGGTCGGTGCGGGGCTGCGCAGGGCCCGGGACATGCTCGACTACGGCGACGCGGCCACCGTCGCGGCCGTGCTCGGCTGCGGGCGGCGTACGACGGCGCACGACACCGTGCCCTTCGCGCTCTGGTCGGCGGCCCGGGCCCTGGGGGACTACGAGCGGGCGTTCTGGACGACCGCGCAGGTGGGCGGCGACGTCGACACGACCTGTGCGATCGTGGGCGGTGTGGTCGCCGCCGGGAAGGCGGGGGCACCGCCCGCAGAGTGGGCCGACCGGGTCGAGCCCCTGCCGGACTGGTTGCGGACCGCGGTCTGAGGGCGGGGACTGGACACCGCCCCGCCCGAGGACGGAGTTCGGAACTCTCTGTGCGTGCCGGGAACTCTCCGTGACCGTCTGCCCGTTGTCGAAGTGTCCGCTGTGTGAGGCATGAGGCCTGACACGTGTAGATGCGTCTGTCGTCGCGGGAGCGGTGCGGGGGAGGGACCGTGGTGGTGATCGTGAAAGCGCTGCTCGGGGCCCTGCTCGCCCTGATGGGTACGGGCCGGCCCGGCGTTCGCCGGCCGAGTCCGAAGACGTCGGCCGGTGAGCTGCCGGGCCGGCTCCGTGGTCTTCCCTTTTCAGCCCATGCCCGGTCCGGCCGAGCCGGACAGCGCTTCCAGGTCGCTCTTGCGGACCCGGATGACGAACCATGCGGTGGCCAGGGCGAGTACGGCCATCGCGGCAGCCGGGATGAAGGCAGTGGAGATGCCCTCGGTGAGCACCTCGTGACCCCAGGGAGCGGGCAGTTGGTGCGTCTGGGCGAACTCCGCCTTCTGCTCCGCCGTCCCTTCGGCGAGGAAGCCCGGCATCTGCTTCTCCGCCTCGTCCTTGCTGGCGGTGCCGAACACCGTCGTCAGGAGGGCCAGTCCCACCGACCCGCCCACCTGCTGGGTCGCGTTGAGCAGTCCGGACGCGGCGCCGGCCTCGTGCTGGGCCACCCCGGAGACCGCGGTGAGCGTCAGCGTCACGAAGTTCAGTCCCATGCCGAAGCCGAAGACCAGCATGGGGCCGAGGATGCCGCTGACGTACGAGCTGTCGGAGCTGATCAGCGTCTGCCAGGCCAGTCCGATCGCAGCGAGCGCCGACCCCACGAGCATGAACGGCTTGGGGCCGAACACGGGAAGGAACCGCTGCGACAGACCGGCCCCGAGCGCGATCACGACTGTCACCGGAAGGAAGGCGAGGCCGGCCTCGATCGGGCTGTATCCGAGGACGTTCTGCACGAAGAGGACGATGTAGAAGAACATGCCGAACATCGCCGCGGCCAGGCTGAGCATGATCACATAGGTGCCCGCGCGGTTGCGGTCGGTGAACATCCGCAGCGGGGTGATGGGCTCCTTGGCCCGGGACTCGATCAGCGCGAAGGCCACCAGCAGGACCACGGCGGCCGCGAAGGAGCCGATGGTCAGCTCGTCCCGCCAGCCTTCCTCCGCCGCGCGGATGAAGCCATAGACGAGAGAGGCCATACCGGCCGTCGAGGTCACCGCACCCGCGATGTCGAAACGGCCGGTGTGCCGCTCGGACTCGTTGATGTACATCGGTGTGAGGACGACGATCAGCAGACCGATCGGCACATTGACGAAGAGCACCCACCGCCAGTCGAGCCACTCGGTGAGCATGCCGCCCGCGAGGAGACCGATGGCGCCGCCGCCCGCGGAGACCGCGGCGAAGATGCCGAAGGCGCGATTGCGCTCGGGGCCTTCCGGGAATGTGGTGGTGATGAGCGCCAGCGAGGTGGGCGAGGCGATGGCGCCGCCCACGCCCTGCAGGACGCGCGCGGCCAGTAGCTGCCACGGTTCCTGGGCGAATCCGCCGAGCAGGGAGGCGAGGGTGAACAGCAGGATGCCGGTCATGAAGACACGGCGCCGGCCGAGGATGTCGCCGGCCCGGCCGCCGAGAAGCAGCAGGCCGCCGAAGGTCAGGGTGTAGGCGCTGATCACCCAGGTGAGGTCGGTGGTGCTGAACTCGAGAGCGTTCTGGATGTGCGGCAGCGCGATGTTCACGATCGTCGAGTCGAGGACCACCATGAGTTGGCAGGCCGCGATGACGGTGAGCGCGATGCCGGGATGTCCGTCCCGGCGGGCCGCACCTGGCTTCTGGTCCTGGATCAAAGGAGAGGTTGTCACTATGGGTCCCCCACGAGTGCGTCAGTGAACGCTCGCGTTCACTGTTGCGCCCACGGTATGAGTCCCCGACAGTGAACGCAAGCGTTCACTTAATGCGTTGCCGCTCGGTGCGTCCCCCTCGGTCGCCGCGCGGTGCGTGCTTCATCCCTGAATGCCCGCTTCTTCTGCTCGCTGGAGAGTCAGATGGTTTCTTCGAGCTGGGTGGCCGCCCAGGACCGGACGGCCGCATCCCGCCGCCGCGGTGCCGTACTGGAACGCGCGATCCTCGATGCCGCCCTGGAGCAGCTCAGTACGGTCGGCTGGAACGGCCTGACGATGGAGGGCGTCGCCGCGGGCGCCCAGACCGGAAAGGCCGCCGTCTACCGGCGCTGGCCGTCCAAGGAGGATCTGGTCGCCGACGCGCTGCGGGCCGGGCTGCCGCAGTTCGACGAGGCGCCGGACCTGGGCGGTGTGCGCGAGGACCTGCTGGACCTGTGCCTGCGGGCGCGCGACGCGATGTTCTCCCAGCCGGGATGCGCTCTGCGTTCGGTCATTCACGAATGTGACACGCTTCAGGCCGAGCGCTTCCACGCCGTCATCTTCGACGGGGTCGTGGAACCCACCATCAAGATGCTGCGTGCCGTGATCGAGCGCGGGATCGAGCGGGGGGAGGTGCGTGCCGACGCGGCGAACGGGTATGTCTTCGACGCCATCCCGGCGATGATGATGTATCGCTCGAAGATGTGCGGCAGCGAATGGTCGAACGCCGATCTGGAGGAGATGATCGACCAGTTGATGGTTCCGCTGCTGCGGCCGGAGGGCTCCTGACCGCGGTTTCCGTGAGCGGCCGGCGCCACTCGGGGACCGGGGTGTCGCGGGCCGGCGCGGGCGGCGTACGCTAAGGGCGCCATGCCGTACGAACCACCTACTCACACCGTCGAGCGCTCCCTGCGCGCCACGACCGGGGCGAAGATCGTTGCAGGTGTCGACGAGGTGGGGCGCGGCGCGTGGGCCGGCCCCGTCACCGTCTGCGCGGCGGTCACCGGACTGCGCAGGCCCCCGGAGGGTCTCACCGACTCCAAGCTCCTCGCCGTCAGGCGGCGCACCGAGCTCGCCGAGACGCTGCGGAGCTGGGTGACCTCCTATGCCCTGGGGCACGCCTCCCCCGAGGAGATCGACGCCCTGGGGATGACGGCCGCGCTGCGGCTGGCGGCGGAGCGTGCGCTGGGGGAGCTGCCGGTCCGGCCGGACGCGGTGATCCTCGACGGCAAGCACGACTATCTCGGCACGCCCTGGAAGGTCCGTACGGTCATCAAGGGCGACCAGTCGTGCGTGGCCGTCGCGGCGGCCTCGGTGATCGCCAAGGTTCAGCGCGACAAAATGATGGCCGAACTGGGCGTCGACCATGCAGACTTCGGTTTTGCGGACAACGCCGGGTATCCGTCGCCCGTGCACAAGGCCGCACTGGAGGTCCGGGGACCCACTCCGTACCACCGGTTGTCGTGGGCGTATCTTGATGCGCTGCCCCAGTGGCGGCACCTCAAGAAGGCCCGCAGCTGGACGGAAGGGCGCGTTCCGGAGATCGAGGGTCAACTCGGCTTCGATTTCTGACGGACCGCTCGCACTGATGTGCCACCCGGCGGCGCGAGCCGTGCCAATGTTTGATAAAAATCAACCCATGCCTCTCATTCCCGAGGAGCCTCAGATTCACGAGAGTGCCCAGGGTCCCCGCACCGCGCCGACCCCCCGCCCCGTACCCGGCCCCCGCCCCGCGGCTCCGTCGCGTCCCGGTCGTCCCGGCCCGCCGCGGCCCGCGCCGCCGGTGCAGCGCGCGTCGCGCGACGCGGCCAAGCCCGTTCCTCCGGGCCCGCCCGCGTCCACGGCGGCCACCCCACAGCTCCAGTTGATCCCGGCCTCGGCCCAGGGGGCGCTCGACGCCGCCGAAGAGGCCGTGGACCTGCTGCTGGACTCGGGCCGCGCCCCCGGCGACGTGCTGGTGATCACCACCGGCGACCCGCACCCGTGGGCCACCCACGAACTGTCCTTCGGCGAAGCCTCCTACTGGGCCCAGCACGACGCCGGTGACGACGTCTTCTACACGGACGCCAAGGTCGCCGAGCGCGCCGGTGCGCGGCCCGTCGTCGTGGTCGCCGTCAACGGAGGTCCGGAATCCGCGGCCACCTCCGCTCTGTCGGTGGCGCATGCCCGGGCCGGCGCCCTGCTGATCGTCTGCGGCGACCCGCAGCGCATCAACTCGGTGCTGGGCGCGGGCGTCTGAGCCGACACCTCGGCGTCCGGCCGGACGCGGACGCCGCGACCTCGGCGTCCGCACGATCGGGGATTCGGCCTGCCCGGGACCGGAGGGGGCGATGCTCCTGCGTCTCAGCCGCCTCGCCACCGGGCCGGGGCAGGCGTCGTGCGGCCCGCCCCGCGCCGCCGTGCGTCGCCCGGATGCCCGGCGGCGTCTCCACGACGTCAGCGTGCCGCCGCGCGGCGCAGAATCTCCGACGCGGCACCACCCGTGCGCGGTATGCGGGGAGGTGCCGTGGTCGTGGCGAACGGTTCCGGCGCCGAGCCGGCGCTGGGGTGGCGGCCGCCACGCCCCTCGCCGAGGACCTGCCACCCGTCACGGGTCAGCGTGATGTACGCCCCGCAGCGCAGCCCGTGCAGGGTGCAGGCGTCGCGCAGTCCCCACATCCACGCACCGTCCTCCTCCGTCCAGCGCGCGTCGCCGTCACGGCAGTAGAGCAGCACGGCGGTGCGCACCGGGGTGCGGCGGCGCAGGTCGTGAGGGATCACCCGGCGCAACTGGTCCAGCAGTACATTGCGGAGCAGCCAGCCGTCCGCGGAGGCGGTGCGCCGGGTGAACGACGCGCTCGCCCGCACACGTTCGTCCGGATCGAGCACGGCGACGACCGCGGTCGCCGGACCGGGGCGGTGCCGGGCGTGCAGCCCGCTGACGACCTCCCGCGGGCTGCCCAGCAGCGGGATTCCCGCGGCGGCCCACTCCGCGGGCTCGAGCACACGGTTGGCGGAAGCGGCGGACGTCGACAGCGATGCCGCCGAGGACGGAGCGAATCCGAAGGTCACGGTCCTCCCTTCGGCTACGCCCGGACTGCGGGCAGGGTCGGATTCGGGGGAGCGCGCACGCAACGGAGCCCTACCTGATCGGCGGGCGAGCCGTGCGGGTGCGTCCTTCAATTCTTCCTGTCGAACTTGGATGCGGCAACGAGCAATTGAGGCAGCGGACCGGTATCGGGTGTTCCACGGCTTATATCCCCACCTGTTGGGCGGGCCGAACCATCAGCCCTGTACGGCCAGCACCAGCGGCAGCACGCCCTGTGCACCGGCCCGCCGGAGCAGGCGCGCCGTGACCGCGAGGGTCCAGCCCGTCTCCGTGTAGTCGTCCACGAGAAGGACCGGGCCCCTCGCCTCGGCCAGCGCGGCGGCGAGGTCGGCGGGTACGGTCAGCGCCCCGTCGAGGGCCTTGAGGCGCTGGGCGCTGTTGCTCCGGGAGACGGAGCGGGCCTCGCCCGTGTAGGCCACCGATCCCAGCAGCGGCAGCCGTCCGATCTCCGCGATGCGCGCCCCGAGCGAGTGGATCAGCCGGGGCCGGCTGCGGGAGGCGAGGGTGACCACCCCCACCGGCCGGGGCCGGGGGTCCGCCGCCCCCGGAGCCCAACCGCCGGGCCCCTTGGCCCAGTCGGCCAGCACGCCCACCACGGCCCGGGCGACATCGTCCGGCACCGGCCCGTCCGGCGCCTGCGGCGCGAACATCGGACGCAGCCGGTTGCCCCAGCCGATGTCCGACAGACGCCCCAGCGCCATGCCCCGATCGGCCTGTTCCCCTGCCGGAATACGCCCCTTGAGGTCCATGCCGATCGCCGGAAGCCCGGTGGGCCACATCCGCCGGGGCTCCACCTCGACACCCGCCCGGCCGAGATCCACGCGGGCCGCCTCGAGGGCGGTCGAGGAGGCCTCGGGGGTGTACCGCGCGCCCGCGCAGTTGTCGCAGCGTCCGCAGGGCTTGGCGCCCTCGTCGTCCAGCTGGCGCTGCAGGAACTCCATCCGGCAGTCCGTGCTCGCCGCGTACGCGCGCATCGCCTGTTGTTCGGCCTTGCGCTGGCGCGCCACCCACGCGTACCGCTCGGCGTCGTACGTCCACGGCCGCCCGGTCGCGATCCAGCCGCCCTTGACCCGCCGCACCGCCCCGTCCACGTCGAGCACCTTGAGCATGGTCTCCAGCCGGGAGCGGCGCAGTTCCACCAGCGGCTCGAGGGCCGGCAGCGACACGGGCCGGTCGGAGCGCGCGAGGACGTCGAGCGTACGGCGCACCAGGTCCTCGGAGGGGAAGGCGAGCGACGCGAAGTACTCCCAGATCGCCTCGTCCTCCTTCCCCGGCAGCAGCAGCACCTCGGCATGCCGGACACCGCGCCCGGCGCGGCCGACCTGCTGGTAGTAGGAAATGGGGGAGGACGGCGAGCCGAGATGCACCACGAAGCCCAGATCGGGCTTGTCGAAGCCCATGCCGAGCGCGGAGGTGGCGACCAGGGCCTTCACCTTGTTGGCGAGCAGGTCCTCCTCGGCCTGCTGCCGGTCGGCGTTCTCCGTCCTGCCGGTGTACGGGGCGACGGTGTGCCCGCGCTGCCGCAGGAAGGCGGTGACCTCCTCGGCGGCGGCCACGGTGAGCGTGTAGACGATCCCCGAGCCCGGGAGTTCGTCCAGGTGGTCGGCGAGCCAGGCCATCCGGTGCGCGGCGTCCGGCAGGCGCAGCACGCCCAGGCTCAGGCTCTCCCGGTCCAGCGGGCCCCGCAGCACCAGCGCGTCCGACGAACCTCCCGTCCCCAGCTGTTCCGCGACGTCGGCGGTGACACGGGCGTTGGCGGTGGCGGTGGTGGCGAGGACGGGCACGCCGTCCGGGAGGTCGGCGAGCATGGTGCGCAGCCGGCGGTAGTCCGGGCGGAAGTCGTGCCCCCAGTCGGAGATGCAGTGCGCCTCGTCGACCACCAGGAGCCCGGTCGCCGCGGAGAGCCTGGGCAGCACCTGGTCGCGGAAGTCCGGGTTGTTCAGCCGCTCCGGACTCACCAGCAACACGTCGACGTCGCCCGCGGCGATCTCCGTCTGCACGGATTCCCATTCCTCGCTGTTGGAGGAGTTGATGGTCCGGGCGCGGATTCCGGCTCTGGCCGCGGCCTCCACCTGGTTGCGCATGAGCGCCAGCAGCGGGGAGACGATCACGGTGGGGCCGCTGCCCCGGGCCCGCAGCAGCGAGGTGGCCACGAAGTAGACCGCGGACTTGCCCCACCCCGTGCGCTGCACGACCAGGGCCCGGCGCTTGTCGGCGACCAGCGCCTCGATCGCCCGCCACTGGTCCTCGCGCAGCCGGGCCTCGCCCGAGGTGTCCCCGACGAGGCGGGCGAGAACCGCGTCGGCGGCCGTGCGGAGATCCGCGTTGCTCGTGTGCTCCATGGGTCCATCCAACAGGACGCCACTGACATGCGGGCGGGTGCGCGGGAGCGGTCCCCGCGGCCCCGAAGCCGGTGGCATGTCCCTGGCCGGACTTATCCACAGGGAAAACCGGAAGTCTGCAATCCGCGAGATCGTCCTCGCATGACGAACCACGGCGAAACCACTGGATCCCCCGAAAACGGCGACATCCGCGGGCGCGACACCGGTCCCCGGACATCCGGAGGAGACGAAGCCTGCGCACCGCGTCCGCAGGACATCACCTGCACCGCGTACGACAGTCATGGCGACGGACAGCAGGTCACCCTGCGCTCCCCGGCCGAGCTCGCCGACGCCCTGCCCTACCTGCTCGGTTACCGCCCTGAGGACAGCATCGTGCTGGTCGCCCTGCACGACAAGGACGGACGGGGCCGGTTCGGCGGCCGTGCCCGGCTCGGCGTCCCCGCCAACCCCGACGACTGGCCCTCCGCGGCACGGCAGCTGGTCCACGGCCTGGTGACGGGCAGCGAGCGCCGGGGTGCCCGGCCCGAGCAGATGGTCGTCTTCCTCTGCCACGAACCGGGGCGGGGCGAATCGGGCCGGCAGGTCAAGGAGCGGCTGGGGCCGCTCGCCCACACCCTGCGCCTGGAGTGCGGTGCCCTGGACATCCCGGTGGTGGAGGCCCTGTGCGTCTCGGACGGCCGCTTCTGGTCGTACTGCTGCGACGACGAGGGCTGCTGCCCGTCCGAGGGGACACCGATGGGCCTGCCCGGCACCTCGGTGCTGGCCGCCGCCGCCACCTACGCCGGGCTCCAGGTCCGTGGCACCCTGCGCGAACTGCGCGCCAGGCTCCAGCCGTGGGAGCATTCCGCCGCCCGGGAGCAGGAAGCCGCCCTGGACGCCGCCGGCTTGGCGCTGATCCCCAGGATCCTCGACGCGGAGGGCCGACACGAGGTCGCCGAGGAGACGCTGGAGCTGGCCGGGCGGATCCTGGGCCGCCTCGCCGACGCCCCGCCCGTGCCCGGCGTGCTCCCGGCGGACCTGCGGGACGACGAACTGCTCGGGTGCGACGAGGCCGCGGCGCTGATCCTCGGCCTGCAGGACCGCACGACCCGCGACCGCGCGGCCGAGTGGATGGAGGACGACGAGGCGGGCCCGGCCCTCCGCCTGTGGCGTGCCCTGGCCCGCCGCTGCGTCGGAGCATACGGCGAACACGCCGCGGCACCCCTCACCCTCGCCGGGTGGGTCGCCTGGTCCACCGGTGACGAACTGGAAGCCCGGGAAGCACTCGCCATGGCCCTGGGCGCCGACCCCGACTACCTCTTCGCCCGGCTTCTGCACCAGGCGTGCAACGAAGGGCTCGACCCGGAGTCGATCCGCCGCTGCCTGCGGTCCGAACGCGAGGGCCGTGGGCGGGCGACGTCGGACGGGCCGTCGGCCGTAGCCACGGAGCCGTGGCCGTCGGCCGTAGCCACGGAGCCGCGGCCGTCGGCCGTGGCCACGGAGCCGCGGCAGCAGGGTGGCTGCGAGCCGTCGGCTGCCGGACCCGCGGCTCCGGGCCCCGAAGCGGCTCCCTTGCCCCGCCGACGTCGCACCCGAGCGTCCGGCACCGGCGGCGCTCTCCCTCGCCGGGCCCGCACGGAGGGCGGCCGCCCGGGACAGCGGGTTCCGTGTCCGCGTACGTCGGCGGCGGGCGCGCGCCCCACGGCGGACGGTGGGACGTGTCCGGGCGGCGCGGACGAGAGCGGGACCCGTCCCGGCGCGGCGGGTCCCGGGGCGGGACGTCGCCGCGGTACCTCGCAGCCGGGCGCGCAGGCCGGTCGCCAGGGCGGCGAAGGGGAGAAGTGAGTGAGCGGCGGAGCCGCGCCCGTCGGGCCGGAGTCGGCCTGCGCGGAGGTGTGGCGGGCAGGTGGCAGGGGTGTTGTCCGTGCCGCCCCGCCCGCCCCGGACGGTCGTCACCGTCGGGGTCTCACCGTGGGCGTGACCCGGAGCGGGGCGGTTCCGTTCACCTGAGTGGCGGAGCGCCTGGGCGGGGCGTGACGTCGTGTTCCACCGGCCTGACCGAAGCCTGTCGGCGACGGGCCCGCCCGAGGCACACCGAGCACAGAGAAAGCCTTCCCATGCACCAGCCGGCTCCGCCCGCCCCCTTCGCCGACCGTGCCGGAGCCCCGGCCGGCACGCGGACGCCCCTCCCACGGCAGCGGGACCACCACCCCGCCCGTCGGTGGCTCGCCGAGCTGCCGCCCGCGCACACCGCCCTGATCTGCGTCGCCCTGCCCGGCCTTGCCGTCTCGACGGAACAGGGGCAGCAGACCGGCAGCGGACTGGAAGGGTTCTACCGTGCGGGACGCCGTCTCCTCTCCCGGTGCCAGGTCCGCGTGGCCGGGCGGGAGCCGCTCGCGGTCCAAGCGCGGATGGTGGCCGCCGACCGGGCCCGTTTCGTGGGGACGTTGCGTGTGTCCCCGCGAGACGGCGGCCCGGACCCGGATGTGGTCGTGGAGCGGACACGCTGCGCGGACGGCACGGAACGGATCATGCTGCGCAGCGCGGCCCCGCGTCCGTTGCGCCTGCCCGTCGAGGTGGCCCTCGGCACGGATCTCGCCGACCTCGGGGCGATCGCCGCCGGCCGCGCGGGCCCCGAACTGCCGGCCGATGTCCACGCCGGTGGCCTGCGCTGGTCCCGTGCCGGGGCGAGCGCGTCGGTCACGGCCGAACCGCCGCCCGCCGAGGCGCTGGCCTCCGCCGGACTGCTGCGCTGGGAGTTCGACCTGCCCCCGGGCGGCAGCGCGAGCATCGAGTTGCGCGTACGGCAGGACGGAGCGGCGCCTCTTCGCTCCGCGGGCCGCACGGCCACAAGTCCTCTCGCCCCGGCGCGTGCAACGGGAGACGACCCGAGGGTCCCCGCCCTGCTGCGGACGAGCGTCGACGACCTCCGGGCCCTCCTGCTGCGCGACCCGGCGCACCCCGCCGACCTCCACCTCGCGGCCGGCGCCCCCTGGCGCTGCGGGCTCGCCCCGGCCGAGGCCCTCGCCGCCGCCCGGATGGCCCTGCCGCTGGGCACCGGGCTCACCGCGGGCACCCTGCGCACCCTCGCCCGCACCCAACTCCCCGGACCGGGGCCGAAGACCGGCATGATCCCCGGTCCGCGCCGCGACGCCGGGCCCCATCTGCCTCCCGGCTGCACGGGGACGGAGGCCACGCTGCTCTTCCCGGTGCTCCTGGCCGAGGCCCGCCGCTGGGGACTCCCCGACCACGAGACCGAGGAACTGCTTCCGGCCGCCGAACGCTGTCTGACCTGGCTGCGGAACACGGTGGGCGACGGCGCCTACCTGCCCGACCCGCAGCCCGGCGGACCCGTCCGCTGCGAGACACAGGCCCAGGCCCACCGGGCGGCCCTGCTCGGCGCCGACCTGCTCGACGCGTACGGCAGACCGGGTGGCACCGGACTGCGGCAGTGGGCGCGGACCTTGCGCGGGGCCTTCCACGACGACTTCTGGATCGACGGCCCGCGCGGCGACCGGCCGGCGGCGGCCCGTGCCCCGGACGGCCGTCTCGTCCCGCACCTGGGCGCACCGGTCGCGCACCTCCTCGACACCGGGCTGCTGGGCGGGGGCGAACTCGCGCCCGGCCTCCTCGACACGGTGCGGACCGAGCGGCTGGCGCGGCTGCTGGGCGGTCCCGACCTGGACTCGGGCTGGGGCCTGCGCGGAATGGGCGTGAAGGAAGCGGGTCACAACCCGTTCGGACACCGCTCCGGCGCCGTGCGGGTCCGCGAGACGGCGCTCGCCGTCGCGGGACTCGCAGCCGCCGGCTACGAGAAGGAGGCGACGTCCCTGCTGCGGGGCGTCCTCGGGGCGGCGGAGGCGTTCGGCCACCGGCTGCCCGAGATGTACGCGGGGGAGCAGCGGACCGAGGGGAGCGTTCCGCTCCCGCACCCGGCGGCCTGCCGCCCGGCGGCCACGGCGGCGGCCGCCGGGGTCTTGCTGCTGACCACGCTCGCGGGAGTCCGCCCCGACGTCCCGGCCCGCACGGTCACGCTGCGACCGGTGCGCGGCGCCCCACTGGGCGAGACGGTGCTGACGGGACTGCGCGTGGCGGGCGCCCCCTTCGCCGTACGGATCAGCCGGCTCGGTCTCGCCATGGTCGAGGAAGCGGCCGACGGCCTCCGGCTGGGAGTCTGACCCGGCGGGACGCGTCTTCGCCGGGCGGCAGGGAGAGCAGGAGGACGGACCCGCCGGACCGAAGCGGATCAGTTGGCGTCGGGGGCGGCGAAGGGAGTGTTTATCGTCAGGCAGACGACTATGATCGCCGCATGCCCTACGACCCGTCAGCCTTTCCGCCCTTCGCCGTCACCGTGGACCTGGTCGTGCTGACCGTGCGCCGACATGCCCTGTGTGCGCTGGCGGTACGCCGGGGCGAGGCGCCGTTCCAGGGGCGATGGGCGCTCCCCGGCGGCTTCGTGCGGGCCGACGAGGACCTGGCGCAGGCGGCGGCCCGGGAACTGGCCGAGGAGACGGGGCTGCGGGTGCACGACCCCGCCGTCCCCGCCCAGGACAACGGCGCTCACCTGGAACAGCTCGCCACGTACGGCGACCCCAAGCGCGACCCCCGGATGCGGGTCGTCAGCGTCGCCCACCTCGCCCTCGCTCCCGACCTGCCCGCGCCCCGGGCCGGCGGTGACGCCAGCAACGCGCGGTGGGCGCCCGTCGAGGAGTTGCTGCAGCAGGGTGGCTACGGCCGGGACGGCGAGCCGGTGGCACCGCTCGCCTTCGACCACGCCCAGATCCTGTCGGACGGGGTGGAGCGCGCCCGCTCCAAGATCGAGTACTCGTCGCTGGCGACGGCCTTCTGCCCGCCCGAGTTCACCGTCGGTGAGCTGCGCCGGGTCTACGAGGCGGTCTGGGGCGTGGCGCTCGACCCGCGCAACTTCCACCGCAAGGTGACGGGCACACCAGGCTTCCTGGTCCCCACCGGTGGCACGACCACCCGGCAGGGCGGTCGTCCCGCCCAGCTCTTCCGGGCCGGCGGCGCCACCCTGCTCAACCCCCCGATGCTGCGCCCCGAGGTCTAATGCGGGACGACCGGACCCGGTCGGCGGGCCCGGCGGAGCGGTTACCCTCCCTCCTGCCGACGGGCCGCGAGATGCCCGAAAAACCCGATATGGCGCGCTATCTTGCATCGGGTGATCCAGGCCACCGGACTGACCAGCAGCCCTCGCAAAGAGCTTCCGCCCGCCGTCGACGACGTCTCCTTCGAGGCGCACGCGGGCCGCGTCACCGCATTGCTCGGAGCGCCGGGCGCCGGCAAGACGACGGCGCTCCGGCTCATGCTCGAACTCCAACGCGGCCGTGGCATCACCTACTTCAGAGGTCGCCCGCTGCACCGCATCCCCCATCCCTCCCGCGAAGTCGGCGTGCTGCTCGGCGATGTGCCGGGCCACCCCGCCCGCACCGTCCGCGGGCACCTCCGCATGCTGTGCGCCGCCACGGGCGTCCCGGCCCGCCGGGCCGACGAAGTCCTCGAGGCGACAGGGCTGGTGAGCCTGCGCGACGAACGCCTGGGCACCCTGTCGCGCGGCATGGACCGCCGCCTGGGACTGGCCTGCGCGCTGCTGCCGGACCCGCACACACTCGTGCTCGACGAGCCCGCGCGAGGGCTGTCCGCCGCTGAGAACCGCTGGCTGTACGGCACACTCCGGGCGTACGCGGCCCGGGGCGGCACGGTGCTGTGCACGACGGCCGACCCGAAGGAGGCCGCACGGATCGCGGACCACGTGGTCACCCTGGAACGGGGAAGACTCGTCGCCGACCAGACGGCGGCGGACTTCTCGCGGACCCGGCTGCGCCCCCGCGTCGCGGTCCGCAGCCCGCACGCCGCCCGCCTCTCCGCCCTGCTCGCACAGGAGGCCCGCGCCACCCGGCGGTCCGTGGAGGCCGTGCACGAGGGCGGCAACCGCCTCTGCGTCTACGGCAGTACCTGCGCGGACGTCGGTGAGATCGCGTTCCGGCACGGCATCGTCGTCCACCAACTGGCGGACGAGGTCGGAGACATGGGTCCCGGCGCCGGAGCGGGCGAACCGGCACCGGACCAGCAGGTGCCCCCGGCCGGTGCCGCCGGGGAACCCGCGCGGCCGGGACCCGGCGCGCCCCCGCCCGCGGACGACACGGCACGCGATCCGGACCACCGCCCCGGCACCCCGGCCGGCGAAGACTCCCCCGCATCCGCGTCCCCGCCGCAGAAGGCACCGGACGCATCCGTGGCCGAGGGCGCCCACCCGGCTCCCGGAGTCCGCTCGCGCCGGACCGCCCGCACGCGAGACACCGGCGCCGGGCTTCCCCCTTCCGTCTCCGTCCGTCCCGCCCCCCGGCCCCTTCGCCCCCTGCGCTACGAGATCCGCCGTGCCACGGGTGTCGGCACGGGGTTCCTCGTCGGGGCGGCCGTGCTCGTCGTGTCGGCGCTCACCGCCGTACTGCTGGCGCGGGCCGGGCACACCCCGCAGTCGCGCCTGCTGGCCGCGTGGCCGAGAGAACTGCCGCTGCCGCCCGCGGCGCTCGGCGCGGGCCTGCTCGGCGCGCTGGCCTTCGGCGACGAGTTCCGCCACCCCGCGCTGGCGGCGGACCGCGGCACCGTGCCCCGGCGGCTGGGGCTGCTGACCGCCAAACTCCTCGTGGCCTCGGCCTCCGCGGCGGTGCTGGCCGTCCTGACCGTCGGGTGCGATGCAGAGCTGCTCCACCTCGTCTACGGACGGGAGGTCGTCGAGGTCCCCGCCGACTGGCTGCCGCTGAGTGCGGGCTGGCTCGGCCTCGTGATCGGGTGCGCCTGCGCCGGCGTGCTGGCCGCCGGTGTGTTCCGGTCCACCACCGCCGGTCTCGCCGTCGTCGTCGCCGTACCCCTTCTCGTCGTGCCGCTCGTGCACAAGGTGACGGAGGGGCCGGCGGTGCGCACCCCGGTCCCGCTCGCGGCACGGCTGCGGGACGGTGTGCCGCTCCGGTGGCCCTTCGGGGGCGAACGTCATCTGGACGCGGTCCTGCACCTGATCGCCCAACCCGTCGGTGGTGCGCTGACGTTGTCGCTGGCGGCGCTGCTGTGCGCGTACGTGTTCACCGGCCTGCGGAGCAGAGTCCGATAACGACCGTCCACGGGCACATCGGACCACTCCTGCCCGCAACTCACCGTAAAAAGCCCATTCCTTTCCGATAAGGCGTCAATTGCGATGGGGTGAGCGATCACCCTTTCGTGTGCTTTTCACCAAAGACCTTAAGGGAGTTGGAAGCGGAGCCGACAAAGGATGCGTGAGTACCCTTGCGCACACCATGATGACCGCCGCCCGCTCCGCAGACTCCGGCCTCGGGAGCCCGGGCGAACTCGACCGCTACCCCTACGCCGAGGCGCCCGCCGTCGACCGCGTGGGGGGCCCCGCCTGGGACGGCGCGGATCCGGAGCTGGGTCGTGTGGGCCGGCGGGCCGCGGGCAGCCGCGGCCGCGGGCTGCACGGCCAACTCGTCCAGCAGTTGGGTCAGATGATCGTTTCCGGGGACCTGGGTGCCGACCGCCCGCTGGTTCCGGAGGAGATCGGCCAGCGCTTCGAGGTCTCCCGCACCGTCGTCCGCGAGTCGCTCCGCGTCCTGGAGGCCAAGGGCCTGGTCAGTGCCCGACCGAACGTCGGCACACGCGTACGTCCCGTCAGCGACTGGAACCTCCTCGACCCGGACATCATCGAGTGGCGGGCCTTCGGGCCGCAGCGCGACGACCAGCGCCGTGAGCTCAGTGAGCTCCGCTGGACGATCGAGCCGCTCGCCGCCTGCCTGGCGGCCGGCCACGGGCGGGAGGACGTCCAGCAGCGGCTGACCGACATGGTCGAGATCATGGGTCACGCCATGGGGCAGGGCGACGCCCTGACGTTCGCCCGCGCCGACGCGGAGTTCCACTCCCTGCTCATCCAGATCGCCGGCAACCGGATGCTGGAGCACCTCTCCGGGATCGTCTCCGCCGCGTTGCAGGTCTCGGGCGGCCCGGTCACGGGCTGTGAGCGGCCGAACGAGACGTCCCTGGCGCAGCACGGCCGGATCGTCGACGCCCTCGCCGACGGCGACGGCGCGGCGGCCGAAGCGGCCATGCGCCAACTGCTCACGGTCCACCCAGAGGTGGAACGCGTGGTGCCCGCCCCCCGCGAGCACTGACCGCGTTCCGCGGACGGCGCGGTCCGGCATGCCATCCCCCTCCTGTGGCAGCGCCCCACCGATGAGCCGTCCCCCGTCGGACCCCGCGGGATCATCGACGATCCCGCGGGGTCCGATGCCCAGAACGGCGTGGCACACTCGGAGGGGTGACCTCCTCGCCCCCGAGTGAACGCTTTCGTGATTGTTTGACCGATTCCGTGCGCTTATGGGGTGTGACTCGGGCCACGCGGATTGGACGTAACGCTCCTGGGAAGAACGCGATGACCTAAGAGGTAACAGCCGCGGAGGGAATACGGACGCCGTTCATGGCGCTGTGCATCCTCCCCGGTCCTCGCCCGCACCGTCGGCCCATCCCCAAGCCGGCGGTCGGCTCCTGTCCACTGTGGACGGGGCCGGAAGCCGTTTTCCAACGTTCCGAGAGGTTGTTCGTGTCGGCCAGCACATCCCGTACGCTCCCGCCGGAGATCGCCGAGTCCGTCTCTGTCATGGCGCTCATCGAGCGGGGAAAGGCTGAGGGGCAGATCGCCGGCGATGACGTGCGTCGGGCCTTCGAAGCTGACCAGATTCCGGCCACTCAGTGGAAGAACGTACTGCGCAGCCTCAATCAGATCCTCGAGGAAGAGGGTGTGACGCTGATGGTCAGTGCCGCAGAGCCCAAGCGCACCCGCAAGAGCGTCGCAGCGAAGAGTCCCGCCAAGCGCACCGCCACCAAGACGGTCGCCGCCAAGACGGTGACCGCACGGAAGGCCACCGCCACCGCGACTCCGGCGGCGCCCGCCGCCGACCCCGCCGCCGAGGAGGAGGCACCCGCCAAGAAGGCGGCTGCCAAGAAGACGACCGCGAAGAAGACGGCCGTCAAGAAGGCGACCGTGAAGAAGACGGCCGCCAAGAAGACCACGGCCAAGAAGGACGACGCCGAGCTGGGCGACGAGGAGGTCCTCGAGGACACCAAGGTCGCGGAGGAGCCCGAGGGTACCGAGAACGCCGGCTTCGTCCTCTCCGACGAGGACGAGGACGACGCCCCGGCCCAGCAGGTCGCCGCGGCCGGCGCCACCGCCGACCCGGTCAAGGACTACCTCAAGCAGATCGGCAAGGTCCCCCTGCTCAACGCCGAGCAGGAGGTCGAACTCGCCAAGCGCATCGAGGCCGGTCTGTTCGCCGAGGACAAGCTGGCCAACGCCGACAAGCTCGCCCCCAAGCTCAAACGCGAGCTGGAGATCATCGCCGAGGACGGCCGCCGCGCCAAGAACCACCTGCTGGAGGCCAACCTCCGCCTGGTGGTCTCCCTGGCCAAGCGCTACACCGGCCGCGGCATGCTCTTCCTGGACCTCATCCAGGAGGGCAACCTCGGTCTGATCCGCGCGGTGGAGAAGTTCGACTACACCAAGGGCTACAAGTTCTCCACGTACGCCACCTGGTGGATCCGCCAGGCGATCACCCGCGCGATGGCCGACCAGGCGCGCACCATCCGTATCCCGGTGCACATGGTCGAGGTCATCAACAAGCTCGCGCGCGTGCAGCGCCAGATGCTCCAGGACCTGGGCCGCGAGCCCACTCCGGAGGAGTTGGCCAAGGAACTCGACATGACCCCGGAGAAGGTCATCGAGGTCCAGAAGTACGGCCGTGAGCCCATCTCCCTGCACACCCCGCTGGGCGAGGACGGCGACAGCGAGTTCGGTGACCTCATCGAGGACTCCGAGGCGGTCGTCCCGGCCGACGCGGTCAGCTTCACGCTGCTGCAGGAGCAGCTGCACTCCGTCCTGGACACCCTGTCCGAGCGCGAGGCGGGCGTCGTCTCCATGCGCTTCGGTCTCACCGACGGTCAGCCGAAGACCCTCGACGAGATCGGCAAGGTGTACGGCGTCACGCGCGAGCGCATCCGCCAGATCGAGTCCAAGACCATGTCGAAGCTGCGCCACCCGTCGCGCTCCCAGGTGCTGCGCGACTACCTCGACTAGTTCGCCCGCCGCGGCGCACCGCCGCGCGCCGGCCCGTGTCAGGCCCGGTTCCCGTCCTCGGGAGCCGGGCCTTCGCGTCCCCGCGCGGGTGCGGGCTCGGGCGGGGTCCGTCACTGTGGGTGTTCCAGGATCACCCCAGTGTGAGGAGCGTGCATGCGACGTCGTCTTGTCCGGACCCTGGCCCGGCCGCTGGCCCTCGCGGCCGCCGCGTCCCTCATACCGCTGGCCTCGGCCGTTCCGGCGGTCGCCGACAGCGTCGTCGTCGGTGGCTTTCCCGTCGACGTCTCGGAGGGGCCGTGGACGGTGGCGCTGTCCAGCCGTGACCGGTTCGGAGGTGAACGAGCGGGACAGTTCTGCGGGGGTGTGGCAGTCGGCCGGACCACCGTGCTCACCGCGGCCCACTGCATGGACGAGGAGGTGCTGGGGACGTCCCCGGAGCGCGTGGGCGACCTCAAGGTGATCACGGGGCGTACGGAACTGCTCTCGGACCGCGGTCAGGAGATCGCCGTACGCGGCACCTGGGTGAACCCGGGCTATGACGGCGTCACCAACTCCGGCGACTACGCCGTGCTCAGACTGGCCGAGCCGCTGCCTTCGGGCTCGGTGATAGCCATGGCCGGGACCGATGATCCCGCGTACCGGGCGGGCACCCCGGCTACCGTCTACGGGTGGGGGGACACCACGGGGTCCGGGGCCTATGCCGGCAGCCTGCGCGCGGCACGCGTGCGGGTGCAGCCCGACGCGCTGTGCGAGAGGGCGTATCCGGGCGGCTCCGAGGGCACCTACCGGGCCGAGACGATGCTGTGCGCGGGAGAGGTGAGCGGGGGCCAGGACGCCTGTCAGGGGGACAGCGGAGGGCCGCTGGTGGCCCGGGGGCGGCTGATAGGCCTCGTGTCCTGGGGAACGGGGTGCGGTCGGGCGGGCAGTCCCGGGGTGTACACACGCGTCTCCGAGATCCTGCGGACCTTTGGGTGGCCGCAGGACTGAGAGCGGGCTGAAGGGCACCGGCGGGCCGCTGGGCGGTCCCTGGCGGGTGCGGGCATGAGTCGGGCGGCTGTCTCCCGGGTGGAGGCAGCCGCCCGCTCACCGGCCTGTGCCGGGCTGCTCGTCGTCGGATGCGAGGTGTCAGCGCTCTTCGTCGGGAGCGGTCGCCGGAGGGGCGGTCAGCCGCTCCGTCTCGTCCTGTATCTCAGCGGCGATCTTCTTGAGTTCCGGCTCGAACTTGCGGCCGTGGTGGGCGCAGAAGAGCAGTTCTCCGCCGCTCAGCAGGACGACGCGCAGGTATGCCTGGGCGCCGCAGCGGTCGCAGCGATCGGCGGCCGTCAGCGGGCTCGCGGGGGTCAGAACAGTAGTCACGTCGCCTCTTCTCTAGCTCGACGAGCTGTCGTACCAGGGTCAACATCCAACCAGCCCCAAAACGTTCCCGCTCGTGGCTTCTCCTCGGAAAAATTTTCCGAGGTGGGTGGCTGTTGCCGGTTGGCGGCGAATGTGCCGTAGTGCGTGTCTGATGTGTCGTACGGATTCGCGTTCGTATCGGTGGTCGGCCCTCCCGGCTGGCTTGCCGGTTGTTCATGAGGACGTGCCCGGAGCCTAAATGGTTCATGCCTCGAAGGGAACGTGATGTGTGCTTCACTCCATCGAGGGATCGAACAAGCATGCGACTCTCGACTAGGGTGGGCTGAAGCGAGGGTGGCGTTACAACGGCTCTACCAGGCCTCGGTACCCTCTCAGCGGTGACTGAAGCCGCGCCCTTACCCATGAGGGCCGCATCTGAAATTCAGCGAGGAGCGAACCGCGTGACCGCCGAGACGTCCGTGCCGTCCACAGCGCTGCTGGCAGGAGCAGACCGGGACGGTTCCAACTACACCGCGCGGCACCTGCTCGTCCTCGAGGGGCTCGAGGCCGTGCGGAAGCGCCCCGGTATGTACATCGGATCCACCGACAGCCGTGGTCTGATGCACTGCCTCTGGGAGATCATCGACAACTCCGTCGACGAGGCCCTCGGAGGCTACTGCGACCACATCGACGTGGTCCTCCACGACGACGGCTCGGTGGAGGTCCGGGACAACGGCCGGGGCATCCCGGTCGACGTCGAGCCCAAGACCGGCCTCTCCGGCGTCGAGGTCGTCATGACCAAGCTGCACGCCGGCGGCAAGTTCGGCGGCGGCTCGTACGCCGCCTCCGGCGGTCTGCACGGCGTCGGCGCCTCCGTCGTCAACGCGCTCTCCGCGCGGCTGGACGTCGAGGTGGACCGGGGCGGGCACACCCATGCGATCAGCTTCCGGCGCGGTGTCCCCGGTGCCTTCGCCGCCCTGGGGCCGGACGCGAAGTTCGAGGCCGGGAGCGGGCTGCGCAGGGCCAAGAAGATCCCGAAGACCCGCAGCGGCACGCGCGTGCGCTACTGGGCCGACCGCCAGATCTTCCTCAAGGACGCCAAGCTCGCCCTGGAGACGCTGCACCAGCGCGCCCGCCAGACCGCGTTCCTGGTGCCCGGCCTGACCATCGTCGTCCGCGACGAGTACGGGCTCGGCGAGGGCGGCAGCAAGGGTGAGGAGTCCTTCCGCTTCGACGGCGGCATCAGCGAGTTCTGCGAGTTCCTGGCCTCCGACCGGCCCATCTGCGACACCCTCCGCTTCACCGGACAGGGCACCTTCAAGGAGACCGTCCCGGTCCTCGACGAGCACGGCCAGATGACGCCCACCGAGGTCACCCGCGAGCTCGGCGTCGACGTCGCGATGCGCTGGGGCACCGGCTACGACACCACGCTCAGGTCGTTCGTCAACATCATCGCCACCCCCAAGGGCGGCACCCATGTCGCCGGCTTCGAGCAGGCCGTCGCCAAGACGCTGAACGAGGTGCTGCGCGCCAAGAAGATGCTGCGCGTGGCCGAGGACGACATCGTCAAGGACGACGCCCTCGAGGGCCTCACCGCGGTGGTCACGGTCCGCCTGGCCGAGCCGCAGTTCGAGGGCCAGACCAAGGAGGTCCTCGGCACCTCGGCGGCCCGCCGCATCGTGAACAACGTGATCTCCAGGGAACTCAAGGCGTTCCTGACCTCCACCAAGCGCGACGACGCCCAGCAGGCCCGCGTCGTCATGGAGAAGGCCGTCGCCGCGGCCCGGACCCGCATCGCGGCCCGCCAGCACAAGGACGCGCAGCGCCGCAAGACGGCCCTGGAGTCCTCCTCGCTGCCCGCCAAGCTCGCCGACTGCCGCAGCGACGACGTCGACCGCAGCGAGCTGTTCATCGTCGAGGGCGACTCCGCGCTCGGCACGGCCAAGCTCGCCCGGAACTCCGAGTTCCAGGCGCTGCTGCCGATCCGCGGCAAGATCCTCAACGTCCAGAAGTCGTCCGTGACGGACATGCTCAAGAACGCCGAGTGCGGCGCGATCATCCAGGTCATAGGGGCGGGGTCGGGGCGGACCTTCGACATCGACACGGCCCGCTACGGCAAGATCATCATGATGACCGACGCCGATGTCGACGGCTCCCACATCCGCACCCTGCTGCTGACCCTGTTCCACCGCTACATGCGGCCCATGGTCGAGGCCGGCCGGGTGTTCGCCGCGGTGCCGCCGCTGCACCGCATCGAGCTGATCCAGCCCAAGAAGGGCCAGGACAAGTACGTCTACACGTACTCGGACCGGGAGCTGCGCGACAGGCTCATGGAGTTCCAGAGCAAGAACATCCGCTACAAGGACTCGATCCAGCGCTACAAGGGCCTCGGTGAGATGGACGCCGACCAGCTGGCCGAGACCACCATGGACCCGCGTCACCGCACCCTGCGCCGGATCAACCTCACCGACCTGGAGGCCGCCGAGCAGGTCTTCGACCTCCTCATGGGCAACGACGTCGCCCCGCGCAAGGAGTTCATCTCCAGCTCCGCGGCGACCCTGGACCGCTCGCGCATCGACGCCTAGCGGGCGCGCCGGGCGCGCCCGGCCCGGTCACCTGATGGGGTGAAGCAGAACGGGAAGAAGAGCCGGGGATCTTCCCGTTCTGCCCATCCTTGGGCATGCAGCGAAGCAACTCGGGGGACGTGAGGTACGACGACCCCTGGTACGACGCCCTCGCCTCGGGCTGGGGCGAGTCGGCCGGCCCGGCGGAGGCGGCGGCGCCGGCCCGCCGTGCGGACGGGACCGACGTCTACCTCGAAGTACAGCGCAGCGCGGCCTTCCAGGAGGTGCGCAGCCGGTACCGGCGGTTCGTGGTGCCGGCGGTCGCCGCCTTCCTCGTCTGGTACGTGGCGTACGTCGTGACCGCCACGACCGCGCCGGGGCTGATGGCACGGCCCGTCGCGGGCGCCGTGAACCTGGGCATGCTCGCCGGGCTCGGCCAGTTCCTGACCACCTTCCTGCTCACCTGGGCCTACGTCCGTCATGCGCGGCTGCGCCGGGACCGGGCGGCGCTGGAACTGCGCTGGGACGCCCAGGAACTGGCGCGCGGGAGAGGCGGCGCGGCATGACGGGTGATCACCGGATGCCGGCACTGCTGCTGTTCGGCGCGTTCGTCGCGGTGACCCTGGTCATCACGACCTGGGTGAGCCGCCGCCGGCAGGGATCGGCGGAGGAGTTCTACGCGGGCGGCCGGCTCTTCTCCCCGATGGAGAACGGTTTCGCCATCGCGGGCGACTACCTGTCGGCCGCGTCCTTCCTCGGCATCTCCGGACTCATCGCGCTCGTCGGCTACGACGGGATGCTCTACTCGGTCGGCTTCCTGGTGGCCTGGCTGGTGGTCCTGCTCCTGGTCGCGGAACTGGTGCGCAACTGCGGCCGGTTCACGCTCGCCGACGTGGTCGCCGCGCGCATGCGGGAGCGGCCGGTGCGGATCGCGGCGGGAACCTCGTCGGTCACCGTGTCCGTTCTCTACCTGGTGGCGCAGATGGTGGGCGCGGGCAGCCTGGTCGCGCTGCTGCTCGGCGGCACGGGCGAGGCGGTCCGGGCCTGGACCGTCGTCGGCGTCGGCGTGCTCATGGTGATGCATGTGTCGTGGGGAGGGATGCGGGCCACCACGTGGATCCAGATCGTGAAAGCGGTCCTGCTGCTCGGCGGCACCGTCACGCTGACCGTCCTCGTCCTGCTGCGGTTCCACGGCGACGTCAACCGGCTGCTCCTCACCGCGGCCGAACGCAGCGGTCACGGTGAGGCGTTCCTGGCTCCCGGGCTCGCCTACGGCGGTGACTGGACCGCGCGGTTCGACTTCATCAGCCTGGGCCTCGCGCTGGTGCTCGGCACGGCGGGGCTGCCGCACATCCTGTCCCGCTTCCACACCGTCCCCACCGCGCGGGCGGCCCGGCGGTCGGTCGTCTGGGCGATCGGGCTCATCGGCGGCTTCTACCTGATGACGATCGTGCTCGGCTTCGGTGCCGCCGCCCTCGTCGGACCGGACGTCGTGCGCGCCTCGAGCGCGTCCGGGAACACGGCGGTGCCGCTGCTGGCGCTCGACCTGGGCGGCGGCTCCGGTTCCACCGGCGGAACGATCCTGTTCGCGATCGTCGCCGCGGTCGCCTTCGCCACGATCCTCGCCGTGGTCGCCGGGATCACGCTCGCCTCCTCGGCGTCCGTCGCGCACGACCTGTACGCCTCCCTGCGACGCCGGCGCGGGAAGCCGCGCGGCGAGGTGGCGGTGGCCCGCCTCGCCGCGGTCGGCATCGGTCTGCTCGCGATCGCCCTCGGTCTGCTGGCCCGCGACCTCAACGTCGCGTTCCTGGTGGGCCTCGCCTTCGCCGTGGCCGCGTCCGCGAACCTGCCCGTGCTGCTCTACTCCCTGTTCTGGCACGGCTTCACCACACGCGGTGCCGTGTGGGCCGTGTACGGGGGGCTGATCCCGGCCGTGGTGCTGGTGCTGCTGTCCCCCGTGGTGTCGGGCGGCCCCGCGTCCCTCTTCCCGGACGCCGACTTCCAGCTCTTCCCGCTGCAGAATCCCGGTCTGGTCTCCGTCCCGCTGGGCTTCCTCGCGGGCTGGCTCGGCACGCTCACCTCGCGCGAGCTCCCCGACGAGGCCAAGCACGCGGAGACCGAGGTGCGCTCACTGACCGGCGCGGGGGCGGTGTAGGGCGTCCGGCGGAGACGGACGGCGCCGCCGGGCGCAGGAGTTCCCCCGCCCCCTGGGCCGTGTCCTCAGGCGCGGGTTGCCCACACGTAACGGTGTTCCGGGCGGCCCGCGTCGCCGTACTTCAGGGTCAGCACGGCCCGTCCCGTGCGCTCCAGGAGCTTCAGGTAGCGCTGGGCGGTCTGGCGGCTCACCCCCGTGCGCTCGGCGATCTCCTGGGCCGACAGCGGGCCGTCGGCGTTCATCAGGGACTGCCGTACGAGTTCGGCGGTGGTGGGGGAGTGCCCCTTGGGCAGCTGTGGCTCGGACGACGCCGACAGCGCGCCGAAGATGCGGTCCACCTCCGCCTGCTCCGCCTCACCACCGCCGTCGAGGGTGCGGCGCAGTTCCGCGTACGCCTCCAGCTTGGTGCGCAGCCCGGCGAAGGCGAACGGCTTGACCAGGTACTGCAGGGCGCCCTGGCGCATCGCCGCCTGCACCGTGGACACGTCCCGGGCCGCCGTCACCATGATCACGTCGGTCTGGTGCCCGCGCCGGCGCATCTCCTGCACCACCTCGAGCCCCGTCTCGTCGGGCAGGTAGTGGTCCAGGAGAACGAGGTCCAGCCGGGGCAGCGCCTCCAGCCGGCCGAGCGCCTCGGCCGCGCTGTGCGCCTGACCGGCGACATGGAAACCGGGCACCTTCTCGACGTACGCGGCGTTGACCCGCGCGACCCGGACGTCGTCGTCCACGACCAGGACCTCGATCATCGTGACTCCTCCTCGGCGGCCCCCGGGGCGGACGCCCCGGTGAGGGCGGGTTCCGCGCCCGGCTCGGCCAGGGCCTCGGGCAGGACGACGGTGAACTCCGCGCCCCCGCCGCTCGCCTCGCCCACGTTCGCGCTGCCCCCCTGGCGCTCGGCGAGCCGGCGCACCAGCGGCAGCCCGATGCCCCGCTCGCGGTGGGCCGGCGGCTCCTTGGTGGACCAGCCCTCGGTGAAGATCAACTCGCGGTGCTCCGGCGGAATTCCGGGCCCGGTGTCGCGCACCACCAGCACCGCCGTACGTCCCTCGGCGCGCAGTTCGACCTCCACGCGTGCCTGCGGCGTACCGGCGACGGCGTCCAGGGCGTTGTCCACCAGATTGCCGACGACGGTGACGATCCCCCGGGGGTCGATCAGCCGGTCCGGCAGCCGGGTCCCGTCCGACACCCACAGCGCCACCCCGCGCTCGGCCGCGACCGTCGCCTTGCCCACCAGCAGCGCCGCGAGCAGCGGGTCCCGGATCTTCTCGGTGACCTGCTCCGACGTGGCCCGGTGATCGCCGACGACCTCGCCGACGAACTCCACCGCGTCGTCGTACATCTCCAGCTCCAGCAGCCCCAGCAGGGTGTGCATGCGGTTGGCGTGCTCGTGGTCCTGGGCGCGCAGCGCGTCGATGAGCCCGCGCGTGGAGTCCAGCTCCCGGCCGAGCCGGTCCAGCTCCGTGCGGTCGCGCAGGGTGGCCACGGCGCCGCCGTCGTCCGTCGGCATCCGGTTGGCGACCAGGACCCGTCGGCCGCGGACGGTGAGCAGGTCCGTGCCGGTCACCCGTCCGGCCAGCACATCGGCGGTGCGTCCTTCGCCGAGCGCCAGGTCGGGGGAGTGGCCGACGGCCTCCTCGCCGATCCCCAGCAGGCGCTGCGCCTCGTCGTTCAGCAGGCGGATACGGCCGGTGCGGTCCAGGGCGACGACGCCCTCCCGGATGCCGTGCAGCATCGCCTCACGCTCCGCGAGCAGCGCCGCGATGTCCGAGAAGGCCAGGTCGCGGGTCTGCCGCTGCACCCGCCGGGAGATCAGCCAGGCCGCGAGCGCGCCCACGGCCAGGGCGCCGCCGGCGTACGCGAACAGTCCCGGGATGGCGTGGATCAGCCGGGCCCGGACGCTGTCGTAGGCGATGCCGACCGAGACCGCCCCGACGATCTCGCCGTCGTCGTCCCGCAGTGGCACCTTGCCCCGCGCGGAGCGCCCCAGGGTGCCCTCGTCGATCTCCATGACGTCGTGTCCGGCCAGCGCCTCCCCGGGGTCGGTCGACACCAGGCCGCCGATCCGCTGCGGATCGGTGTGCGACCAGCGCACGCCCCGCACGTCCAGCACCACGACGTACTCGGCCCCGGTGGCCTTCCGGATCCGTTCGGTCTCCCGCTGCACCGGCCCGTCCGCGGACGGTTCCGTCCCGCGCAGGTCCCGCGCCAGCTGCGGCTGCTGGGCGGTGGTCTGTGCGATCGCGAGCGCGCGGCGCATCGCCTGGTCGTCCAGCTGGTCGCCGAGCGGCGCGAGGAACAGCCCGGTGGCCAGCACCGCGACTCCCGCGGCGATCGCCAGCTGCATCAGCAGGACCTGCGAGAACACCCGCCGCGGCAGGCCGAGGCGCAGGCGGCGTGCGGGGGGAGTGGAGCTCATACCCATGACGGTACGTGGGTGGGCGCGGGGTGCCGCAGGGGTGTGGCGGGGATCTCCCGGGCCCGTGTTCCCGTGAGCGGGGGCGGTCAGCTCGCCAGCGCTGCCAGGGCCACCTCGCGGACGCCCACGACGTCCATCCGCGCGGGCGAGCCGAGCACCGACCCGCAGCTCTCCGGACGGGGCGGCAGGGACGCGCCCCGGGCGACCTCCACCAGCCACCGGCGCCCGTCCGCGTGGGCGACGGTCACCTCCCAGCGGGGCGCGGCACCGTCCGTCCGTACGACGCTCAGGGCCTCGGCGGCGTACTCGCCCACCGCGCGCCGGACGGCCAGCTCGGCCGCCTGACCGGGCCGCTCCCAGGCGGAGCAGCCCCGGCACCCCTCGACGACGATCCGGCCCTCCGCCATGCCGTGCAGCACCTCCTTGACGGTGTGGGCCTCGGCCCGCCCGTACGCGTAGCCGTACGGCAGACAGAGGATCGTGGGGGAGAAACGGTGACCGCCCAGGTGGGTGACCTCCCAGACGCCCTCCACCCCGGATGCGGCGAGTTCGGCCGCCAGGGGCCGTCCGAGGAGGGCGCAGCAGCGGTCGCGTCTGCCGTTGGTGCAGACGAGGGAGAGGGGGCCGCCCTCGTGGGGCCGCCCGCCGAGCGCGGTCGCGAAGGACTCCGGCTCACCCCTGCCGAGTGCGGCGAAGTCGAGGTCGAGCAGGCGCTCGAGGTTCGCGGTCGTGGCGGCGTGCAGCCACACGTTTCCGGGAACGGTGTGGGCCGCGTACACCCGGCGCGTGGCGGGCGTCCGGCGGTCCGCGTGCCGCCCGGGCCGCCGGATGAGCGCGATCCGCACTCCGCTGCCCTTCGCGGCGGCCTCCAGGGCGCGGCCCAGCGCGGGGTCGAGGTGGCTGGAGGTGAGCGCCTCGGCACCCCAGGGGCCGGGCTGCTCCAGCAGCAGCCAGGTCCGCGCGGTGGCGGCGGTTCCCGCGACCGGCTCGTCGAGCTCGCGGGAGACGTTCGAGCACGTGCTACTCACAAAGGTGAGCCTAACCTGACTTGCCCGGTGGTGCCGAGTCGACCCGTTGGCGCCGTGGAGTGCGCGCTGGGTGGTGACAATTGCCCTGAACGGTGCTGATCATCGTTTCTTCGGTTACTTGTCACTCTTACGGAGGATTCCCCGGAGTGGAGGTGCTCTCACGCCTCGAGTGACAGGAACGCCGCACGCGTTGCGCGTCCGTCATGGCGGCAAGGGCACCTGCGGCCGGGCGGCGCGCGGAGGGAGACGAGGGCCGCGTGAACCGGCGCCTTGCCCGACGCCTGCCCCGCGGACGCCGCTCACGATCGTTCGCTTCGCCGTCGTTCTCGCCACTCGTATCCTGGGGCGTCAGTCGGTTTCGGAGCGCACGCCGGGAGCGAGCCGGTGTGCGCACAGGTGGGAGAGGGGTCGCGTGTCGGAGCGGAGCAGCGGGCGGCAGATTCCGGTGGTCGTACTGGCCGGATTTCTGGGCTCGGGGAAGACCACCCTGCTCAACCACCTCCTCCACCGCAGCGGCGGCAGCCGCATCGGTGCCGTCGTCAACGACTTCGGAGCCATCGAGATCGACGCCATGGCCGTCGCCGGGGCGCTCGGGGACTCGACCGTGTCGCTGGGCAACGGGTGTCTGTGCTGTGCCGTGGACGGCAGCGAACTCGACGTGTACCTCGAACGGCTCGCCCGCCCCTCCGCCGGGATCGACGTCATCGTCATCGAGGCCAGCGGCCTCGCCGAACCGCAGGAACTCGTGCGGATGGTGCTCGCCAGCGAGCATCCGGGCATCGTGTACGGCGGACTCGTCGAGGTCGTGGACGCCGCCGAGTTCGACGACACCCGGGCCAGGCACCCGGAGATCGACCGGCACCTCGCCCTCGCGGATCTCGTGGTCGTCAACAAGGTGGACCGGGCCCCGGACGCCTCGCGCGTACTGACCCTGGTCCGGTCCCTCGTCGACCGTGCGGCCGTGGTGCCCGCCACGCACGGCCGGGTCGACCCCGAGTTCCTCTTCGACTGCAGGCCGAGCGAGGAGCGCGTCGGACAGCTGTCGTTCGACGATCTGCATCACGACGACCACGCCGGGCATCTGCACGCCGCTTACGACAGCGTC
Organism: Streptomyces sp. NPDC044984; assembly: GCF_040646935.1. NCBI lineage: Bacteria > Bacillati > Actinomycetota > Actinomycetes > Kitasatosporales > Streptomycetaceae > Streptomyces > Streptomyces sp. NPDC044984. The sequence continues at coordinate 85,809 of NZ_JBEZBE010000017.1, read as the reverse complement.
TCCTTCGCCGCCGAGCGCCCGCTGGACCCGCGCCGGCTGATCCGCTTCCTGGACAGCCGGCCCGAGGGGCTGTACCGGATCAAGGGCTACGTCGACTTCGGGTCGTACGACACCCGCAACCGGTACGCCGTACATGCCGTGGGACGGTTCCTGCGCTTCTACCCCGAGCCCTGGCCCGCCGGCGAGGAACGGCTCACGCAGCTGGTGCTCATCGGGACCGGCATCGACGCCGCAGCCCTCCACGAGGAACTGGCGGCGTGCGTGAGCGGCGACGCCCCACACGCCGACGAACAGGGCATGTGGGGCGTTCTGCGCTATGTGCAGGGAGCGGCCGAGGACCCGGCCGCCTAGACCGGGCCCGCCACCACCGACACCGTCTTCGGCAGGGACACACCCGAGCCGTCACGGCGCGGGTCGGGCTCCGGGAGGGCCACCGTGGCGCCGTTCTTCTGCGCGGCACGGGCCGGGAGCGGGCCCGCCCAGGCCAGGGCCAGGCAGTCCTCGCCCTTCAGGAACCGCTGGCAGCGCACACCGCCGGTGGCCCGGCCCTTGCGCGGGTACTGGTCGAACGGAGTCAGCTTGGCCGTCGTCTGGACCGAGTCGTCCAGCGTGCCCCGCGAACCCGCGACCGTGAACACCACCGCGTCCGCGGCCGGGTCGACCGCCGTGAAGGAGATGACCTTCGCCCCCTCGGTGAGCTTGATGCCCGCCATGCCGCCCGCGGGACGGCCCTGCGGCCGGACCTGCGCGGCCGGGTAGCGCAGCAGCTGCGCGTCGTCGCTGATGAAGACCAGGTCCTCCTCGCCCGTGCGCAGCTCGATCGCGCCGACGATCCGGTCGCCCTCCTTGAGGGTGATGACCTCCAGCTCCTCCTTGCTGGAGGGGTAGTCGGGCACCACGCGCTTGACGACTCCCTGTTCCGTGCCGAGCGCCAGGCCCGGCGACGACTCGTCGAGCGTGGTCAGGCACACCACCTGCTCGTCGTCCTCCAGGGACACGAACTCGGCCAGGGGCGCCCCGCCCGAGAGGTTCGGCGTCGGCATCGTTCCCGGGAGCTGCGGCAGGTCGACGACGTTCAGCCGGAGCAGCCGGCCGGACGAGGTGACGACGCCGATCTCACCGCGGGCCGTCGCCGGCACCGCCGAGACGATCACGTCGTGCTTGACCCGCTTGCCGTCGTCGGCGAGCGGCGCGTCGTCCGCCGTACGGGCGAGCAGGCCCGTGGAGGACAGCAGCACGCGGCACGGGTCGTCCGCCACCTGCAGCGGTACGGCGGCGGCCGGGGTGCCGGCCGACTCCAGCAGCAGCGTACGGCGGTCGTTGCCGAACTTCTTCGCCACCGCGGCCAGTTCGGTGGAGACCAGCTTGCGCAGCTCCGCGTCCGAGTCCAGGATCCGGGTCAGCTCCTCGATCTCCGCGTTCAGCCGGTCCTTCTCGGCCTCCAGCTCGATCCGGTCGTACTTGGTGAGGCGACGCAGCGGCGTGTCCAGGATGTACTGGGTCTGGATGTCGCTGAGGGAGAACCGCTCCATCAGGCGCTGCCTGGCCTGCGCGGAGTTCTCGCTGGAGCGGATGAGGCGGATGACCTCGTCGATGTCCACCAGGGCCGTGAGCAGGCCCTCGACCAGGTGGAGGCGGTCGCGCCGCTTGCCCCGGCGGAACTCCGAACGCCGGCGCACGACGTTGAAGCGGTGGTCGAGGTAGACCTCGAGGAGTTCCTTGAGGCCCAGGGTGAGCGGCTGGCCGTCCACCAGCGCCACGTTGTTGATGCCGAAGGACTCCTCCATCGGCGTCAGCTTGTACAGCTGCTCCAGGACCGCTTCCGGCACGAAGCCGTTCTTGATCTCGATGACCAGCCGCAGACCGTGCTCGCGGTCGGTGAGGTCCTTGACGTCGGCGATGCCCTGGAGCTTCTTCGACCCGACCAGGTCCTTGATCTTGCCGATGACCTTCTCCGGACCGACCGTGAAGGGCAGCTCGGTGACGACGAGGCCCTTGCGGCGGGCCGTCACGTCCTCCACGGTGACCGTGGCGCGGATCTTGAACGTGCCGCGGCCCGTCTCGTACGCGTCCCGGACGCCGGACAGGCCGACGATCCGGCCGCCGGTGGGCAGGTCGGGGCCCGGGACGTGCTTCATCAGGGCGTCGAGATCGGCGTTCGGATACCTGATCAGGTGCCGCGCGGCCGCGACGACCTCGCGCAGGTTGTGCGGCGGCATGTTGGTGGCCATGCCGACGGCGATGCCCGACGCGCCGTTCACCAGGAGGTTCGGGAACGCGGCGGGCAGCGCCACCGGCTCCTGCTCCTGGCCGTCGTAGTTGGGCGCGAAGTCGACCGTGTCCTCGTCGATGGACTCGGTCATCAGACTGGTGGCCTCGGCCATCCGGCACTCGGTGTACCGCATGGCGGCGGGCGGGTCGTCGTTGCCCAGCGAGCCGAAGTTGCCGTGGCCGTCGACCAGGGGGACGCGCATCGAGAACGGCTGGGCCATGCGGACCAGGGCGTCGTAGATCGACGCGTCGCCGTGGGGGTGCAGCTTGCCCATGACCTCGCCGACGACGCGGGCGCACTTCACGTAGCCGCGCTCGGGCCGCAGGCCCATCTCGTTCATCTGGTAGACGATGCGGCGGTGCACCGGCTTGAGACCGTCGCGCGCGTCCGGCAGGGCGCGGGAGTAGATGACCGAGTACGCGTACTCGAGGAAGGAGCCCTGCATCTCGTCGACGACGTCGATGTCGAGGATCTTCTCCTCGTACGACTCGTCGGGCGGCGGGGTCTTCGTGCTGCGGCGGGCCATCGCTGCCGGCTCCTTGCTGAAGCGTTGTGGACGGGATCTGACGCGGACCATTGTGGACCGTCGCACTGACAGACGGGACCAGGGTCCCGGGTCCGGGCGGTTGGCGGGGGTGAGGTGTGGGGGGTGCGAGCAGGGTACGCGGCCCAGCGTGAACCGGTCGGGGGCGGGTTGCGCAGCCCGGCGCCTGCGCGGTGCCTCCCCGGAGGGGGTGCCCCCGGCGCCCACCTGTGCCGTCCTGCGGCCGCGGCTGCCCGCGGGTACGGGGGCACGACGGCCCCCGCATTCTCGCTCTCGGCGTAGCCCGCCCCGGGCGGGAACTTCGTCGGGGGTCCGCGCGCTTGCATACAGTGGCAGGACCGGCAGAAACGGCGGTTTCGACGACCGCCTCCGCGATCGAAGGGACGTACATGCCCATGGGTCACACGGCCACAGCCCAGGCAGGCTCCGGCGGCCTGACAGCGACCGAGCACCGCCTGGCCAACGGCCTGCGCGTGGTGCTCTCCGAGGACCACCTGACCCCGGTCGCCGCGGTGTGCCTCTGGTACGACGTGGGCTCGCGTCACGAAGTCAAGGGCCGTACGGGTCTGGCTCACCTCTTCGAGCACCTCATGTTCCAGGGCTCCGCCCAGGTGAAGGGCAACGGTCACTTCGAGCTGGTCCAGGGCGCCGGCGGCTCCCTCAACGGCACCACCAGCTTCGAGCGCACCAACTACTTCGAGACCATGCCCGCCCACCAGCTGGAGCTCGCCCTCTGGCTGGAGGCCGACCGCATGGGCTCCCTGCTGACCGCCCTGGACGACGAGTCCATGGAGAACCAGCGGGACGTCGTCAAGAACGAGCGGCGCCAGCGCTACGACAACGTCCCCTACGGCACCGCCTTCGAGAAGCTGACCGCCCTCGCCTACCCGGAGGGCCACCCGTACCACCACACGCCCATCGGCTCGATGGCGGACCTGGACGCGGCCACCCTGGAGGACGCCCGCCAGTTCTTCCGCACGTACTACGCGCCGAACAACGCCGTGCTCTCCGTCGTCGGCGACATCGACCCGGAGCGGACGCTCGCCTGGATCGAGAAGTACTTCGGCTCCATCCCGGGCCACGACGGCAAGCCCGCGCCCCGCGACGGCTCGCTGCCCGACGTCATCGGCGGGCAGCTGCGCGAGGTCGTGGAGGAGGAGGTCCCCGCGCGTGCGCTGATGGCCGCCTACCGGCTGCCCGAGGACGGCACGCGCGCGTGCGACGCCGCCGACCTGGCGCTCACCGTCCTCGGCGGCGGCGAGTCCTCGCGGCTCTACAACCGGCTGGTACGGCGCGACCGCACGGCCGTGGCCGCCGGCTTCGGCCTGCTGCGGCTGGCCGGGGCCCCCTCCCTGGGCTGGCTGGACGTGAAGACGTCCGGCGACGTGGAGGTGCCGGTCATCGAGGCCGCCATCGACGAGGAGCTCGCCCGGTTCGCCGAGCAGGGCCCCACGGCCGAGGAGATGGAACGCGCGCAGGCCCAGCTGGAGCGCGAGTGGCTCGACCGGCTCGGTACGGTCGCGGGCCGCGCCGACGAACTGTGCCGGTACGCCGTGCTGTTCGGCGACCCGCAGCTCGCCCTGACCGCCGTGCAGCGCGTCCTGGAGGTGACGGCGGAGGAGGTGCAGGAGGTCGCCAAGGCCCGCCTGCGCCCCGACAACCGCGCGGTGCTCGTCTACGAGCCCGTCGCCCCGGGAGCCCAGGACACCGAGGAAGCCGCCGCAGCCGCCGGCACCGACGAGAACGAGGAGGCGGCGAAGTGACCGAGCTCGCCACGATGGACTTCCACCCGCAGCCGCAGGCCGGCGAGGCCAAGCCCTGGGCCTTCCCGGCCCCCGAGCGCGGCACGCTCGACAACGGCCTGACCGTGCTGCGCTGCCACCGCCCCGGCCAGCAGGTCGTCGCCGTCGAGGTGCTCCTCGACGCACCCCTGGAGGCCGAGCCGGCCGGTCTCGACGGTGTCGCCACGATCATGGCGCGGGCCTTCTCCGAGGGCACCGACAAGCACTCCGCCGAGGAGTTCGCCGCCGAGCTGGAACGCTGCGGCGCCACCCTGGACGCGCACGCCGACCACCCCGGCGTCCGCCTCAGCCTGGAGGTCCCGGCCTCGCGGCTCACCAAGGGACTCGGGCTGCTCGCCGACGCGCTCCGGGCGCCCGCGTTCGCCGACAGCGAGGTCGAGCGGCTGGTCCGCAACCGCCTCGACGAGATCCCGCACGAGCTGGCCAACCCCTCCCGCCGTGCCGCCAAGGAGCTCTCCAAGGAGCTGTTCCCGGCGAGTTCGCGCATGTCGCGTCCGCGCCAGGGCACCGAGGAGACGGTCGAGGGCATCGACTCCGCGGCCGTACGCGCCTTCTACGAGAAGCACGTCCGCCCCGCCACGGCCACCGCCGTGGTCGTCGGCGACCTCGCCGGCGTCGACCTGGACGCGCTGCTCGGCGACACGCTCGGCTCCTGGACCGGCTCCCCGGCGCAGCCGCGGCCCGTTCCGGCGGTGGTCGCCGACGACACCGGCCGGGTCGTGATCGTGGACCGCCCCGGCGCCGTGCAGACGCAGCTGCTGATCGGCCGCATCGGCCCCGACCGGCACGACCGCGTGTGGCCCGCGCAGGTGCTCGGCACGTACTGCCTCGGCGGCACCCTCACCTCCCGCCTGGACCGCGTGCTGCGCGAGGAGAAGGGCTACACCTACGGCGTGCGGGCGTTCGGACAGGTCCTGCGGTCCGCCCCGGACGGCACGGGTGCGGCGATGCTGGCCATCAGCGGCTCCGTGGACACCCCGAACACCGGCCCCGCCCTCGACGACCTGTGGACCGTGCTGCGCACGCTCGCCGCGGAGGGGCTCACCGACGACGAGCGCGACGTCGCCGTGCAGAACCTGGTGGGTGTGGCGCCGCTCAAGTACGAGACCGCCGCGGCCGTCGCGAGCACCCTGGCCGACCAGGTCGAGCAGCACCTGCCCGACCACTACCAGGCCGACCTGTACCGGCAGTTGGCGGCCACCGGCACCGTGGAGGCCACCGCGGCCGTCGTGAACGCGTTCCCGGTGGACCGTCTGGTGACCGTCCTCGTCGGCGACGCGGCGCAGATCAAGGCGCCCGTCGAGGCCCTCGGGATCGGTGAAGTCACCGTCGTGACGGCCGAGTAGCGAGCCGCGGAGGCGCATGCGCGCACCGGGCCCCGGTGACACGGAAGTCACCGGGGCCCGCTTGTGCCCGAATCGGGGGGGAAGTTGCCTGTCTGCCCTGTGGGATGCGCTACAAAACCCGGGATTCGTTTGAGGAGGGGGAGACGGTCCCCTTAGCGTCGTCCGGGCTGTTCGTCGGGCAGTGCGCCGCATCCGCGGCACCGGACAGCCATCGCCGAGTCCCCGTACGGCGCGAGCCAGGGGAGCCGGGGACCCGCATGAGTCCCTGGGGTGAATCGGGCGCCCGCGCGTGTCGCGAGGGGGTCCGTAGGAGACCTTCCTGCTCCGAACCCGTCAGCTAACCCGGTAGGCGAGAGGGAAGGAAAGGACCAGCCTGTACATGGCGTTCACCCGCGCCCCGGGCAAGCACCGTCGTCCCAGCCGGACCCAGCGCGGCACCGCCCGCGCGGCGGGCGTCGCGGCGCTCACCACCACCGGCGTCGTCGGCTCCCTCGCGGCTCCCGCGCTCGCCGCCGAGCCCGCCGCCGCACAGACCGGCCTCACGCCCGTCGTCACCCTGGGCGACACGGTCGCCGACCGGATCGACGCCCAGGCGGCCGCCCAGCACGAGGCCGCCCGGGAGGCGGCCGAGGCCGCCGCGCGGAAGGCCGCCGAGGAGGCCGCGCGGGAGAAGGCCGCCAAGGAGGCCGAGGAGGCCCGGGCGGAGAAGGAGCGCGCCGCGCGGGAGGCCGAGCGCGAGCGCCTCAACACCTTCGTCTCCCCGATCCCCGGCTCGTACGTCTCGACCAGTTACCAGGCCGGCAGCTCGCTGTGGTCCTCCGGCAGCCACACCGGTGTCGACTTCCACGCCGCGAGCGGCACCCCCGTCCAGTCGGTCGGCGTCGGCACCGTCGTCGAGGCCGGCTGGGGCGGCTCGTACGGCAACCAGGTCGTCATCAAGATGCACGACGGCACGTACACCCAGTACGGGCACCTGTCGTCCATCGGCGTCTCGGTGGGCCAGCAGGTCGCCGCCGGGCAGCAGATCGGCCTCTCCGGCGCCACCGGCAACGTCACGGGCGCGCACCTGCACTTCGAGGCCCGTACGACCGCCGAGTACGGCTCCGACCTCGATCCCGTCGCCTACCTCCGCGCGCACGGCGTGAACCTCTAGACCCGACCGCTTCCCGGTGCCCCGGCTCCCCGAGCCGGGGCACCGGTGTTTCCGGGCGGCGCCTGTCCAAAAAATAAGCATGGATTCCGGTCCGGCGTCGTGAATTCCCGCTGATTGCAATAGAGTCACGGAACACACGTCAATCGTCGACGTTTCACGGGGATTAAGCCGGAGGTTCGTCATGCGTATTCCCGCGCACTCGGTGTGCACGGCGATCCGGGACGACATCGTCGCGGGTGTCCACGAGCGCGGCGGCCGGCTCACCGAGGAAGTCCTCGCCCGCCGTTACGGCGTCTCCCGCGTCCCCGTCCGGGAGGCGCTGCGCACGCTGGAGGCCGAGGGGTTCGTGGTGACCCGGCGGCACGCGGGCGCCTGCGTCGCGGAACCCACCGAGCAGGAGGCCGCCGACCTGCTGGAGATGCGTGTGCTCCTCGAGCCGCTCGGCGCCTCCCGCGCGGCGCAGCGCCGCACCGAGGCCCATCTGAAGGTGCTGCGGGGCCTGGTCCGGCTGGGGCAGGAACGCGCCCGCCAGGGCAACAGCGACGACCTGCGCTCCCTGAGCGACTGGTTCCACGAGACGCTCGCCCAGGCCACCGGCAGCCCGGCACTGACCTCGACGCTGACCCAGCTGCGGCACAAGATCGCCTGGATGTACGCCACCGAGGGACCGTCCGACCCGGTCGAGTGCTGGGCGGAGCACGGCGCGATCGTGGACGCCGTGGCGCGCGGCGACGGCGACCGCGCGCGGTCCGTCACGGCGCTGCACACCGAGCGCGCGAGCGCCGGGCACCGCCTGCGCTTCGGCTCCGGCGCCGGCCGCGCGGACCGTGTGAGGAACCCGCAACATCCCGTAAACATGCCGAGTCTCCGGCATTAACACGGGTGCCGTATACAAAGAGGGTGCATTTCCCGGGGGTTATTTCTGCTGCCCGGGAAAAGGGGGAAGGGAAAGGAAAAGGCCCGCGCGGTGGTCCGGGCGGGCCTTTTAAGTGCGGTGCGTTTCGGTGAAGAGACGTTCCCGCACCCCTTGCGTGCTCAGACGGTCTCGGGGAGTTCCTCGAGACCCTCGGAGACCAGCTTCGCCAGCCGGTCCAGGGCGGCGTCCGCGCCCTCGGCGTCGGACGCGAGGACGATCTCCTCGCCGCCCTGGGCGCCCAGGCTCAGGACAGCCAGCATGGAGGCCGCGTTGACGGGGTCGCCCCCGGCCTTGGCGATCGTCACCGGGACGCCTGTGGCCGTGGCGGCTCGGACGAAGATGGAGGCGGGGCGGGCGTGGAGGCCCTCGGCCCAGCCGACGTTGACGCGGCGCTCAGCCATGTGTTGCTGCCCTTCGGTGTTCAGGGTTGTCTAGACCAGTTTCCCACATCGTGAAGCATGCCCGGAGCGGGCCCGGAGCGACCTCCGCTCCCGCTCCCGGAGACAGCCGGACCGCGGCCTCGGCCCGGCTGTCGTCCACCACAGACTGCCCCGCGCCGTTGTCGTACGCGAGCCGTACTCTGGGGCCCATGCAGATCGCGTCGGACCGGCACGAGTATCCCGCCCACTGGGAGGCCGACGTGGTGCTGCGCGACGGCGGCACCGCGCGCGTCCGCCCCATCACCGTCGATGACGCCGAGCGCCTGGTCAGCTTCTACGAGCAGGTGTCGGACGAGTCGAAGTACTACCGCTTCTTCGCGCCCTACCCTCGCCTGTCCGCCAAGGACGTCCACCGCTTCACGCACCACGACTTCGTGGACCGGGTGGGACTCGCGGCCACCATCGGCGGCGAGTTCATCGCCACCGTACGCTACGACCGGATCGGTGCCGACGGCACGCCCGCCTCGGCTCCGGCCGACGAGGCCGAGGTCGCCTTCCTCGTCCAGGACGCCCACCAGGGCCGGGGCGTCGCCTCCGCCCTCCTCGAACACATCGGCGCCGTCGCGCGGGAGCGCGGCATCCGCCGGTTCGCGGCCGAGGTGCTGCCCGCCAACACCAAGATGATCAAGGTGTTCACCGACGCCGGGTACACCCAGAAGCGCAGCTTCGAGGACGGTGTCGTCCGCCTGGAGTTCGACCTCGAACCCACCGACCGCTCCATGGCCGTGCAGTACGCGCGCGAACAGCGCGCCGAGGCGCGTTCGGTGCAGCGGCTGCTCGCCCCCGGCTCGGTGGCCGTCGTCGGCGCCGGCCGCACCCCCGGCGGGGTGGGCCGCAGCGTCCTCGACAACCTCCGGGACACCGGGTTCACCGGCCGGCTGTACGCCGTGAACAAGGCCCTGGGGGACGGGGAGAAGGAGATCGGCGGGGTGGCCGCGTTCCGCTCGGTGCGGGACATCGGCGGGCCCGTCGACCTCGCGGTCGTCGCGGTGCCCGCCGAACGGGTCCCGGAGATCGTCACCGAGTGCGGCGAGCACGGCGTGCAGGGGCTCGTCGTCGTCTCCGCCGGCTACGCCGAGTCCGGCCCCGACGGCCGCGAACGCCAGCGCGCCCTCGTACGGCACGCGCGCGCGTACGGCATGCGGATCATCGGCCCGAACGCCTTCGGCGTCATCAACACCTCCCCGGACGTCCGGCTGAACGCCTCGCTCGCCCCGGAGACGCCCCGCCCGGGCCGGATCGGACTGTTCGCCCAGTCCGGCGCCATCGGCGTCGCCCTGCTGTCCCGCCTGCACCGGCGCGGCGGCGGCGTCACCGGCGTCACCGGCGTGTCCACCTTCGTCTCGTCCGGCAACCGGGCCGACGTCTCCGGCAACGACGTCCTGCAGTACTGGTACGAGGACCCCGACACCGACGTCGTCCTGATGTACCTGGAGTCCATCGGCAACCCCCGCAAGTTCACCCGCCTCGCCCGCCGGACCGCGGCGGCGAAGCCGCTGGTCGTGGTCCAGGGCGCACGCCACGGAGCGGGCCCCCGGGGACACGCCGTACGGGCGACCCGGCTGCCCCACGCGACGGTGTCCGCACTGCTGCGGCAGGCCGGGGTGATCCGCGTGGACACCATCACCGAACTGGTCGACGCGGGCCTGCTGCTCGCCCGCCAGCCCCTGCCGGCCGGGCCCCGGGTGGCGATCCTCGGCAACTCCGAGTCCCTGGGCCTGCTCACCTACGACGCCTGCCTCGCCGAGGGCCTGCGTCCGCATCCCCCGCTGGACCTCACCACCGCGGCCTCGGCGGCGGACTTCCACGCGGCGCTCTCCCGCGCGCTGGCCGACGACACGAGCGACGCGGTCGTCGTGACGGCGATCCCGGCGGTGGGGGAGGGCTCGGTCGGCGACGCGGCCCTGGCCCAGGCCCTGCGCTCGGCCGCCGCCGCGACCCCGTCCAAGCCGGTCCTGGTGGTCCACGTGGAACTCGGCGGCCTCGCGGCGGCCCTGTCGGCCGCCACCAGCACGGCCCCGCAGGCCCCGACGCCGACACCGGCGGCCCCGACGCCGACGATCCCGACACCGGCGGCCCCGACACCGGTGGCCCCGGCGCCACGGCCCGGGGCGGACACCGCCTCCGCGACGGCCCCGCAGGCCCCGGCGCCGCAGTCCCGGGCGGACACCGCCTCCGCGACGGCCCCGCAGGCCCCGGCGCCGCAGTCCCGGGCGGACACCGCCTCCGCGACGGCCCCGCCGCTCCCCGAGGGCGCCCACCTCATCCCCGCCTACCCCGCCTCCGAGCGTGCCGTCCGGGCGCTCGCCCAAGCCGTCGCGTACGCGCAGTGGCGGCGGGACGCCGCCGAGCCCGGCAAGGTGCCCGAGTACGACGACATCGACGAGCGGGGCGCCGCCGCGCTCATCGACGGGCTGCTCGCGCGCGGCCAGGGCCTCGCCCTCGGCACCGCCGAGACCTGCGACCTGCTCGGCACCTACGGCATCCACGTCCACCGCGCCCTCCCCGCCCCGGACCCCGACACCGCCGCCGAGGCCGCGCGCACCCTCGGCCACCCGGTGGCCCTCAAGGCGACCGCCCCCCATCTGAGGCACCGCGCCGACCTGGGCGGCGTCCGCCTGGACCTGGCCGACGAGGAACAACTGCGCCGGGCGTACACCGAGTTGACGGAGCTGTTCGGCGCCCCGGAGGAGCTGCGCCCCGTGGTGCAGCGGATGGCCCCGCGCGGTGTCGACACCGTCGTACGCGCGGTCATCGACCCCGCCGCCGGAGCCGTCCTCTCCTTCGGGCTGGCCGGGCCCCCCTCGCAGCTGCTCGGGGACATGGCGCACCGGCTGATCCCGGTCACCGACCGGGACGCGACCTCACTGGTGCGATCGATCCGGACCGCCCCGCTCCTGTTCGGCTGGCGCGGCTCGGCACCGGTCGACACCCCGGCGCTGGAGGAGCTGATGCTGAGGGTGTCGCGGCTGGTCCACGACCATCCGGAGGTCGTCGCGGTCACCCTGGAGCCGGTCGTCGTCGCCCCGCACGGCGTGAGCGTCCTCGGCGCCTCCGTACGCCTCGCCCCGCCGCCCGCCCGCGACGACCTCGGCCCGCGGACCCTCCCCGCGTACTGACCGACGCCGGTGAGCGGAGCGCGGTGAGCGGTGCCTCGCAGTCAGTGGTCCCCCGTAGGATGGGGCCCATGGCCAAGACCAGTACGACGACCCAGGGGCTGCGTGCGGCGATCGAGCGCAGCGGCTACTACCCGGCCCTCGTGGCCGAGGCGGTGGAGGCCGCCGTGGGCGGCGAGCCCATCCGGTCGTACCTGGTCCACCAGGAGACGACGTTCGACTCGAACGAGGTGCGGCGGCACGTCACCGTGCTCGTCCTCACCGGCAACCGCTTCATCGTCAGCCACACCGACGAGCAGGCCGCGGACGACACCTCCCCGACGCCGTACGCCACCACGTCCACGGAGTCGGTCAAGCTCGGCCGGATCTCGTCGATCGTGGTCAGCCGGGTGGTCGCCAACCCGGAGTCGTACAAGCCGGGCACGCTGCCGCGTGAGATCGTGCTCACCATCGGCTGGGGCGCCGTCTCCCGCATCGACCTGGAGCCGGCCGCCTGCGGCGACCCCAACTGCGAGGCCGACCACGGCTACACGGGCAGCTCCACGGCCGACGACCTGAGCCTGCGCGTCAGCGAGGCCGGTGACGGACCGGAGACGGTGCGCCAGGCGCTCACCTTCGCGCAGGCCCTGTCCGAGGCGACCGCGGACCAGACGCGCTGATGACCCAGCCCACACCCGGCGCACGACGCGCGCCGGGCGCCCAGCCCGCGCCCGGCGCGCAGCCCGCCCCCGGTGCGCGGCCCGTATCCGACGCGCAGCCCGCGTCCGGTGCCCAGCCCGCGCCCCGCCCGAGGGCCCCCCGCCCCGCGCCGCCCGCCCGCATTCCGCAGTCCAGCTCCACGGCGCGGCCGACGCCCCCCGTCCGGCCCGCACCCCCCGTCCGGCCCGCACCGCCCCCGCACCCCACCACCTGGGACGACGCGCACCCGCGGCCCCTGGCCCCCGGCTCCGCACCCCTGCCCGCGTACGGCACCGGTTCGCTCGCCGACCTGCTGCCCACGCTCGCCGCCGGCATGGCCGTCCCCGGTACGACCGCCGCGATCCCCGAGCTGACCCCCGCCGACCGGAACTGCGTGTTCCTGATCGACGGGCTGGGCTGGGAGCAGCTGAAGGCGCACCCGGACGAGGCCCCCTTCATGACGTCCCTGCTGGCCTCCTCGCGAGGCGGCACCGGACGCCCGATCACCGCCGGGTACCCGGCCACGACCGCCACCTCCCTGGCCTCCGTCGGCACCGGCCTGCCGCCGGGCGCGCACGGCCTGCCCGGCTACACCGTGCGCAACCCGGACACCGGCGAGCTGATGAACCAGCTGCGCTGGCAGCCCTGGACCCCGCCCGGCCCCTGGCAGCCGTACCCCACCGTCTTCGAGCTGGCCCACCGCGCGGGCGTGCACGCCGCGCAGGTCACCTCCCCGGCCTTCGCGAACACCCCGCTGACCAAGATCGCGCTCAGCGGCGGCAGCTTCCACGGGCGGCTGTCCGGCGAGGAGCGCATGGACGTCGCGGCCGAGCAGCTGGCCGCCGCCGACCGTTCCCTGGTCTACACGTACTACGCCGAGGTCGACGGCGCGGGCCACCGCTTCGGCGTCGACTCCGACACCTGGCGCGGCCAGCTCATGTACGTCGACCGCCTGGTCCAGCGCCTGGCCGAACAGCTCCCCCCGCGCAGCGCGCTCTACGTCACCGCCGACCACGGCATGATCGACGTCCCCTTCGACGAGGACCACCGCATCGACTTCGACGAGGACTGGGAGCTGAAGGCGGGCGTCGCCCTGCTCGGCGGCGAGGGCCGCGCCCGGCACGTCTACGCCGTACCGGGCGCCGCGAACGACGTGCTGACCTGCTGGCGCGAGGTGCTCGGCGAGCAGTTCTGGGTGGCCTCGCGCGACGAGGCGATCGAGGCGGGCTGGTTCGGGCCCGCGGTCGACGAACGCGTGTACCACCGGATCGGTGACGTGGTCGCCGCCGCGCGGGACGACGTCCTGCTGATCGCCTCCGAGCGGGAGCCCAGGGAGTCGGCGATGGTCGGCAACCACGGCTCGATGACCCCTGCCGAGCAGTTGGTCCCCCTGCTCGAAGTACGCTCCTGAACTCCTGACGATCCACCCGCAACCCCTGCCGAAAGGTGCCCGACCTCCCATGCCCGAGCTGGTGTTCTTCTCCGGAACGATGGACTGCGGGAAGTCGACGCTGGCTCTCCAGATCGAGCACAACCGTTCGGCACGCGGCCTGACCGGCATGATCTTCACCCGCAACGACCGGGCCGGCGAGGGCAAGCTCTCCTCCCGCCTGGGCCTGGTCACGGACGCGGTCGAGGTCGGCGACGGCGCGGACCTGTACGCGCACCTCGTCGACCACCTCTCGCAGGGCCGGCGCGCGGACTACGTGATCGCGGACGAGGCGCAGTTCCTGGCCCCGGAGCAGATCGACCAGCTCGCGCGGGTCGTGGACGACCTGGAACTCGACGTCTACGCCTTCGGCATCACGACGGACTTCCGCTCCAAGCTGTTCCCCGGCTCCCAGCGGCTGGTGGAACTGGCCGACCGGGTCGAGGTGCTCCAGGTGGAGGCCCTGTGCTGGTGCGGCGCCCGCGCCACGCACAACGCCCGCACGGTCGGCGGGGTCATGGTCGTCGAGGGCGCCCAGGTGGTCGTCGGCGACGTCACCGGCTCCCCGGACGAGGTCGGCTACGAGGTCCTGTGCCGCCGTCACCACCGCCGCCGCATGACGGCCGCGACGGCCCGCGCGGCGGCACTGTCGCCCGACGTGCTGCCCGTCACGCCGGGCTGACCGGGCGGTCACGGGGCGCCGACGGGTTCGAGGGGCGGGGAGAACACGGGTGTGACCGGTCGCCGTGCACCGGCACGGCCGGTGACCGGGTGCGGCGGACGCACCGGCCGCAGGTTCGGGCCCTGAGGCTGCGACAGCCAGGGCCCCGGGGCGGCCACCGTCCTCGGGGCGGCCGTCAGGACGGTGAACGCCACGGGACCCGGAGGGAGCGCGTGACCGGCCGAACACCCCGTGATGCCGGACGAGGCGAGGCCGGATCCGGCGAAGCCGCCGGCTCGCGACCTCGGCTTCCCTAGGCTGGGGCATCGGCAGCACCCTCACGGCAGGACGGAAGAGGATCATGCGCGGCCTCACCGAGGCGAACCTCAAGAAGCTGGCCGGCGGCCGTTCCTTCGAACGCGCCCGCGGGTATCTCGATGCGGTGTCCGGGGTCGAGGTGGGCGACGGCTGGATCACCGCGAGTGTCCACGGGACGGAGCGGTACGAGGCGGAGCTGACCCTGGACGGGCCCCGCGGGCTGTCCGGTGCGTGCGACTGCCCGTACGGTCTCGAGGGCAACTTCTGCAAGCACCTGGTCGCCCTCGGTCTGACCGTGCTCGCCCGGCCGGAGAGCCTGCCGCGGCAGCGGAAGGCGGCCCGGGAGCGCGCGCAGGACCTCGACAGGTGGCTGTCCGCCCTGTCCAAGGGCGAGTTGCTCGCCCTGCTGCGGGAACAGGTCGACGAGGACCGGCAGTTGCGGCGGCGCCTGGAACTGCGGGCCGCGAGCGCCCGCGGGGACCTCGCCACGGTCCGGTCCCGTATCCGCGATCTGCTCGACATCGGTCCCTTCGCGCAGTACGGCTACGTCGAGTACGCCGATGCCCGCGCCTACGCCGACCAGGCCGGGCAGGCGGTGTCCGCGATCGGCGCGCTGACCGGCTCGGGCCGGGCCGCCGACGCGGTCGCCCTGGCGCGGGAGGCGATGCGGCTGCTGGCCGAGGCGGTGGAGAGCGTCGACGACTCCGACGGCCGGCTCGGACGGATCGGCGCGGACCTCGCCGACGCCCACCTCGACGCGTGCCGCGCGGCACGCCCCGACCCCGAGGAGCTCGCGCGCTGGCTGGTCGGTCATGCGCTCGGCGACGCCGACGACGGCCTGACCGACATCGATCCGCTCGATTACGGCGATGTCCTCGGGGAAGAGGGCATGGCCGTCCTGCGAGAGCTGGCCGTCGAGGCGTGGCGGCGCAACCGCCGCGGCTGGGCGGAGAAGTACCTGATGGAGCGTCTGGCTAAGGCCGGGGGAAACGTCGACGCGGTGATCGCCGTGCACGCGGCCGATCTCGCACCGAACGGCCACACCCACCTGGTCATCGCCCGCGAGCTGGAGGCCGCCCGGCGTTTCGACGAGGCCCTGGAGTGGGCGGAACGCGGTGTCCGGGACGCCCGGGACCTCTCCGCCGTGGACACCGCCCTCGTCGATCACCTCTGCGACCGCTATGCGCAGGCGGGCCGGATCGCCGACGCCGTCGCCGTGCGCCGCGACCACTTCGGCGCCCGCCGCTCACTGCTCGCGTACCAGCAGCTGCGCGCCGCCGCGCGGGCCGCGGACAGCTGGCCGGCCGAGCGCGAGGCAGCCCTCGCCCTGCTGCGCGCCGACGCGGAGCGACCTCGGCAGAGCCGGCACGACGGCCCCGTCCTGGTCGACGCCCTGCTCGACGACAAGGACGTCGACGCCGCCTGGCAGGCCGCTGACCGGACCGGCGCCCACGACCGGCAGTGGCTCACTCTCGCCGACCAGGCGCGGGCCGTCCGTCCCGCCGACGCACTCGGCGTCTACCTGCGCCTGGCGGAGCCGCTGACCAAGGAGACCGGCAACACGGTCTACGAGCGGCTCGTCGGCCTGCTGCTGGGCATCCGCGACTGCCACCGCCGCCTGGGCACGGAAGACGAGTTCGCCGCTCACGTCACCGCCTTGCGCACCGCCCAGAGACGCAAGCGGAACCTGATGCGCCTGCTGGACGAACACGGTCTGTGAGCCGGACGGCTTCTCGGGGCTGACCGGGCAGAGGCGTGAAGGACCCGCGGCGCAGTACCGAGGCCGAGCAGCTGATGGCCGGCCATGGGACCAGTATCACGAGCGCGTTCGGGAGGGCGTCGTTCCAGGGAGCGAGGTCCTTGAGTCGATCGCGTTGTCAGTCCCCCCTGCCATCATCCCGACATGCTGTACGACGCCTTGGTGGCCGAATCCCGTAGGAACGACTCGCTCGACGACGTGAGGTCCGCCGCGCTCGGCCGCGTCCGCTGGCTCGTCGACCTCCTGGAGCGTCAGCGGACCGAGTTCCGGCTGTCCATGGGACGCGAGTACAAGCGATTCGAGGCGGCGGGCGCGGCGACCCGGGCCGAGATCGACGGGCGGCTCGCGGCCTGCGCGGACGAGGAGGGCAGGGCCGCGGTCCTGTGCCTGATGCTGGCCGCCTGCTTCGACGACGCGAGCTTGTGGCAGTACGACGCCGAGATCGGGTCCCTGACCGCGCGGGTGCGGGGCTGGACGTCCGACGAGGTCGCGGTGATGCTGCTCCGCGCCACCGAGCACGACATGGGCTTCTGGTTCGCCGATTCGCTGGGGTCGGCGCTGGACGCCGCCGACCGGCTCGACGCCGACGGCCGCCGCGCGGTCATGCCCTGGCTGCGGCACGCACACCGGGAGCTCGTGGACACCACGGTCGAGGCGAGCCTGCGCGCGTCGCTCGCCCAGCGCCTGCGAGCACTGCTCGCGAGCGTGGACCAGGCGCACATCCCCGAAGGGCTGATCCCCGCCGACGCTCCCTGGGCAGCCCCGCTGGGCGACCGGGCGAGGACCGCACCGACGCCTGAACTGGCCTGCTTCGTACGGCACTTGGCCGACCTGTCGGGGCCGCGTCCCACGCAGAAGTGGCGGCGGACGTGCCTCGGACTCGCGGACGCGGCGTCGGCGCGGGACCTCGTGGCCGACGTCCTACGGGCCCTGGCCGAGGACGATCCGCTGTGCAGCGGGGGAAACGGTGCGCACGCCGGCTGGATCCACGGCGATCACCACTACCACTACGTCGTCCACCAGAACGACGGGGACCTGGCGCGCGGCGTCCTCTGGGCGGCCGCGCTGACGGGCGGCCCGGCCGTGGTGCGGCATCTCGGCGCGCTCGCGCTGCGGACCGGCGGTCCCGGGACCGGCGTGGTGACGGACCTCAAGCTGGCGGGCGCGGCGATCAACGCGCTGGCCGAGACCGGCGATCCGGCCTCTCTGGAGACCCTGTGGCGGCTGCGGTCCCGGATCAGGCACCGGGCGCTGCGCAAGCAGCTCGACACCGCGCTGGTGACGGCGGCGGGGAAGCAGGGCATCACGGCGGAACAGCTCATCGAGCGCAGCGTGCCGGACCACGGCCTGGCGCCGGACGGTTCGCTGGAACGGGAGTGGGGCGGACACCGGGTACGGGTGGCGATCGAGGACGCGACGACCGTGCGGCTCACCTTCACACGCCCCGACGGGGGGACGTCCCGCACGGCACCGGCGGCCGTGAAGGACGGCTTCCCGGACGCTCTCAAGGAGTTGAAGGCCCTGGCCAGGGAGGTGCGGGGGACGCTGTCGGGTGAGCGGGCCCGAATCGAGGCGCTGATGTCGGCCGGGCGCGAGTGGCCGTACGACGAGTGGTGCCGCTATTACCGCGACCATCCGGTCACCGGAACTCTCGCCCGCGGCCTGATCTGGGAGTTCCGGGACGCGGACGGCGAGTGGCGTGCGGTGGCACCGACGGCCGAGCCGCCCGGCGAGCCCGAACGCGTGCGGCTGTGGCATCCGATCCGGGCATCGACGCACGACATCAGGGCGTGGCGGGAGCGGCTCGTCACCGAGCGGCTGCGGCAGCCGTTCAAACAGGCCTTCCGGGAGATCTACCTGCTCACCCCGGCGGAGGAGGAGACCGGCGGCTACTCCAACCGGTTCGCCGCCCACATCGTCCACTACCGGCAGCTCTACGCGCTGTTCAAGGAACGCGGCTGGCAGGCCAACTTCCTCGGCCGGCACGAAGGCGGCTACGACGGTGAGGCACGGGCCGAGTTCGGCGACGGCGCGTGGCGGGCCTGCTTCCACCACGAGCCCGCCACCGACGACGGTGGTTACGCGCCCGAACACGCGGCCACGGACCAGGTCCGCTTCGAACGCCGGGACGGCCGGCGCTGGCGGGAGGCTCCACTGGCCGAGGTGCCCCCGCTGGTGTTCAGCGAGGCGATGCGGGACGTCGACCTCTTCGTCGGCGTGACCTCGATCGCCGCCGATCCCGACTGGACCGACCGGGGCGAGGACCGCTACACCGGATACCGGCGGACGGCCACGTTCGGTGCGTTGACGGCGAGCGCGGAGATCCGCCGGGAGGCGCTGGAGCGGATCGTGCCGCGGCTGAGGATCGCCGGCCGGTGCACGCTCGACGGCCGTTTCCTGATCGTCCGCGGGGACCTGGGCACGTACAAGATCCACCTGGGCTCGGCCAACATCCTGATGGAACCGCACGATGCCTATCTGTGCATCGTCCCATCACGCGGCAAGGGCGGCGGGAAGGTCTTCCTGCCGTTCGAGGACGAACGGCTCTCCCTGATCCTCAGCAAGGCGCTCCTGCTCGCCGCCGACACCAAGATCACCGACGAGTCCATCCTCGTACAGATGAGGAGAGGTGCCTGATGGCCACCGTGACATTCCGGGACGAGACCGCGACGGGCAGACCGGTCACCGAGTGGGAGGTCGCCGGGCTGCCGGAACGGATGACCGTACGGGAGCTGATCGGACTCCGGGTCCGCGAGGAGGTCACCCGGTACGACAGCCGCCCGAGCGACCACTTCAACGGCCTCGTCCGCCCCGACGACGCCGAGACCGAACTGAACGGCTACCGGCTCCGCGAGCCGCGCCGCATCGACTGGGAGCGCCAGGCCGAGATCGCCGAGCGCGCCTTCCTGACCAACGGGTTCTTCGTGCTGGTCGGCGACCGACAGACGGAGGACCTCGACGAGGTCGTGGATCTCACGGTCGACCCGGACCTCGTCTTCATCAGGCTCGTCGCCCTCGTGGGCGGCTGAGGGACCGGCGGCGCCCCGTGCGCGGGCGGCGCGCAGGAGATTTCATTCAAACAAATGATCGACAACGTGGCCGATCCCGCTATGATCTTCCACGGCAAGGCTGTAGCGCAGAGGTCGTCGCGCCCTAGCATCAAGCTGGAGGACGTCGGTTCGAATCCGACCGGCCTTGCCGCCCTTGTCGTGGAGGAACGTCGAGTGGCGTCGGTCCGTCCTGGGCGGGCGGGGGGCGGTGCCGCCCTCGGCGGGCCGGGCACCGGCGATGGACCGGTGGAGTGGTGATGACGCAGCCGACACCCGTGCGCTGCCCGGCGATCGAGCACCCGGACATCCCGATCGGTGACCCTGTCGGCCTGGACCCGCTGCTGGCCCGGCTGAGGTCGGCCCGGGTGGTGGAGAGCGACGAGACGTTCCCGCTCGGCACCGTGCGCGCGGACGGCCGCGTCGACCTGTGCAAGCAGGGCCTCGGAGCGGCCGGTGCCGCCCGGCTGATGCCCGTCGCCGCCGCCTCGCCGCACGCCCGGCACGTCCTGCTCGGCACCAACGCCATCGGCGACGAAGGGGCGTCGACGGTCGCCCGCGCGCTCGCCGCCGGCCACGGCCTGCACACCCTCTACCTCGGCTGCAACCGCATCGGCCCGGAAGGCGCCGGCGCGCTCGCGGACACGCTCTCCGCGGACGACACCGTCCGCGCCCTGTGGCTCAAGCGCAACCCGGTGGGCGACGACGGCGTGGCGGCGCTCGCCGCGATGCTCCGCCGCAACACCACGCTGCGCACCCTCGACCTGGTCAACACCGGTGTCACCACCGGGAGTCTGCGCGCGCTGCTCGACGCCCTCACCGGCCGCCCGCGCCCGGTGGAACGCCTCTTCCTCGGCGGGAACGGTCTGACCGCCGACGCCGCCGGCCTGCTGGCGGCGCTGATCCGGGAGGCGGGCGTGCGCGGGCTGTACCTGCCCGCCAACCACCTCGGCGACGAGGGCGCCGCCGTCCTCGCGGCGGCCGCCGCCGACTCCGGGGGACCGGTGCGCCTGGGCCTGGGCGGCAACGGCATCGGCCCCGCCGGCGCGCGCGCCCTCGCCGACGCCCTGGGCGCCATCGAGGCGCTCGACCTGGGACGGCCGATGTCCGAGCGGAGCCTCGGCGCCCCCGCCAACGCCACCGGCGACGAAGGCGCCCGTGCCCTGGCCGACGCGCTCGCGGGCAGCCCGCTGCGCAGGCTGGAGCTGTGCCACACCGGACTCACCGGGCGCGGCGCGAAGTCCCTGCTGGCGGCGGTGCCGGACGACTCACCGCTGGAGTACGTCGGTCTGGGGCCGGGACTGCCCCGGAAGGTGAAGCGGTCCTTCACCCAGCGCCTGCGGCCCACGGCCGGGGCCCACCCCGACCTGCGCGCGATAGGAAGTGTCTACCGGTGAACCGCCGCCCCGAACCACCGTGCTTCCCACCGGAGGAGGCGGCGAGTTGGCGACGCATCCGCCGCTACGCCGTGCCCCGGAGGATGATCGAGCGTGCGACCGAACGCCGTACGGCCGGTGACTGGCGGGGGGCGTGCGCGGCGGCCGGCGTGGACGTCGACATCGACCTGCCGGAGGTCGCCGAGCACTGCGGCGACGACGTCGCCGCGGCGCTGGCGGACGACCTGCGCCACCTGGTCCCGGACCTGGTGCGCTGGCACCTGCCCCGGGTGCTGGGCGGACGGACCACCCTCGACACCGACCGCACCGTCGTCCTCGCCCGCTACCGGCCGGTGCGGGCGGACGAAGGCCCCCGCTCCACGCCGTACCTGCACCTCACCACGCCCGCGATGCAGGAGGGCCCGCAGCGGGTCACCCTGCGGTTCCGCACGGTCATGAACGAGAAGACCGCCGGCGTCTTCGGGAGTCCGACCGAGGACTGGCGGTACGCCCGGTACCTGTGGGACGCGCGGCACACCGCCGGACTGCGCGAGCGGTGCGGCGGCACCGACCGGCCCCCCTTCTTCCACGCCGACGGCCGACCGCGCCGTACGGACGAACTGCCCACGGCCGATCCCGGCCCCGCCGACGCGGCGGCCCGGGCCGAGTGGGTCACCTTGCTGCACCAGAAGGGCGAGGTCAAGGCGGCCTTCGCCGCCGCCGGGATCGAACTCGACCTGACGCCCCCGGTCGGCCCCGGCTGGTACCGGGCCGATCCGGAGGAGCTCCTCGGCAGGCTCGCGCTCGACCACACCCGCCTGGAGCGGGAGGTCCGCCGGCTGAAGGACGAGGGCGTCGGTGACCGCTTCCTCGTCGTCGGCGACTGGCGCACACGCATCCTGCTGGAGCCGACGGCCACCGGTCTCGATGCGAGGGCCGCCGGCCGCGAGGACGCCAAGAACGTGCCTTTCCTGGCCGAAGCGCTCTGGCGCAGGCTCCCCGACCTCGACCTGCTGCGCGTCGGCGGGGTCGAGCCGGAACACCTGCATCCGCTGGTCCGCGAGGCGCTGTTCCCCGACCTCCGGGTCGCCGACGGGACCGGCGGCCCGCCGGGCCCGGACCTCCCCGCACCCGTCCGGGTGCGATGCCGGGGCGAATGGCACGAGGTGGGCTTCCGTCCGGGCGGTCTGCTCCGCATGCCGCACAGCGACGAGGAGCAGCAGCGCGAGCGGGCCCTGCGCGCGTTCGGCGGCGCCGTCGCCGGGTGTTTCGCCGTCGAGCAGACCTGGGCGTCCGGCGACGGCCGGCTGCCGAAGGCACTGCGCGCCCAGCGCCAGGACCTGTTCCTGCGCGCCCAGCACGGCGACACCCACGGCGTGCTCGAACTCCTGGACGCGGGCGTGGACCCCCGGGCCCGCGACGCCTCCGGACGCTCGCTGCTCCACGTACTGCACCTCCTCGACCACGAGCCGCTCCTGCCCCGGCTGCTCGCGGCGGGGCTCGACCTGGAGGCCCGGGACCAGCGGGACCGCACACCGCTGTTCGTGGCGGTCAACGACGGCGGTTCCAGGGCCCTCGTGGAGGCACTCCTCGCCGTCGGCGCCCGGATCGACGTGGAGGACCAGATGGAGCTGTCGCTGGCCCAGGTCGTCCGCCGCTACAAGCGTTCCGACCTGGCCTTCCTCCGGAAGCGCGTCCAGGAGGAACACCCGGGCCTCGGGGCCGACTGGTGGGACGAGTACATGGACCGCAACGAGGAGGAGGAAGCGGACGACCACGAGCCTGTCGAGCCCGAGCCCGACGGACCCGGACCCGGACTCGACGCGTACAGCAAGGAACCGCCGTTTTGAGCACCGACCCCGCCCCCCGCACCGGACCGGCCCCGCTGGCCGCCGCCGACGACCTCGTCGCCAGGCTGCGCACGCACCGCACCGAACCCGCCGCCAACCCGCAACTGGAGGCGCTCGCCCTGGCCGTGACGGCCAACCAGCCGGTCCTGCTGTGGGGCGAGCCGGGCATCGGCAAGTCCGCCGGCCTGGAACAGCTCGCCGCCGGACTCGGCCTCCCGCTGGAGACGGTCATCGCCAGCGTGCACGAGCCGTCGGACTTCGCGGGACTGCCGATCGTCGGCGACGACCCGGCCGCCACCGGCGTGCCGATGGCCCCGCCCGACTGGGCGGTCCGGCTCACCCGCGCCGGACAGGGCCTACTCTTCTTCGACGAACTGTCCTCCGCGCCCCCGGCCGTGCAGGCGGCGCTGCTGCGGGTCGTCCTCGAACGCCGGGTCGGCAGCCTCGTCCTGCCCGACGCGGTGCGCATCGTCGCCGCCGCCAACCCGCCCTCCAGCGCCGCCGACGGCTGGCACCTCAGCCCGCCGCTCGCCAACCGCTTCGTCCACCTCGACTGGACCCACGACCCGGCCACGGTCGCCCGCGGCATGGCCGGCACCTGGCCGGAGGTGGCCGTTCCCGCGGTCGATCCGGCCAAGGTGCCCGGCGCCGTCGCGCGGGCCCGCGGCGCCGTCTCCGGTTTCCTCACGGCCCGCCCCGGCCTGGTCCACCACATCCCCGCCGACGCCGAGAGCCGGGGCCGCTCCTGGCCGTCCCCGCGCACCTGGGAGATGGCGCTGCGGCTGCTCGCCACGGGGTACGCGACCGGCGCCGGCCGCGAGGCGACGGCCGCCGCGCTCACCGGCGCCGTCGGGGACGGCGCGGGCATCGAACTGCTGTCGTACCTGGAACACCTCGACCTGCCCGACCCCGAGCGGGTCCTCGCCGACCCCGACGCGTTCGCCCTGCCCGAGCGCGGCGACCGCCAACTGGCCTTCCTCATCGCGGTCGTCGCCGCCATCCAGAGCGACCTCACCCGGCCCCGATGGGAGGCCGGCTGGGCGGTCCTGGCCAAGGCCGTGGACGCGGGCGTGCCGGACGTGGCCGCCCGGGCCGCCACCGACCTCGCGTCGATGCGCCGGCTCGACTGGCCCGTACCCCCCGGCATCGACGGGTTCCTGGACCTGCTGCGGATGTCCGGGGCCCTGCCCGGCAGCCGTTGAGGCCCACGGGCATGACGGACCCCCGCAGCCGCCTGGACACCACCAAACTGCTCGCCGCCCGCTACCGCGCGGCGAACGACCGCCCCTACCTGGCGTCGGCCCTGTACGCCCTCACCGTCGTGCCGAGCCCCGACGTGCCGACGATGGGCGTGGACCGCCACTGGCGCTGCTACGTGTCACCCGCCTTCGTCGACGCGACCCCCGTGGAGGAACTCGCGGGCGTCTGGATCCACGAGGTGGCGCACCTGCTGCGCGACCACCACGGCCGCGCCGGCCGGCTCCCCGCCGCCGACCAGCGCGACCGGTACCGCGTCAACGTCGCCCAGGACTGCGAGATCAACGACGACCTCCTCACCGACGGCCTGCGCCTGCCGGCCGGACGCGTCGAGCCCCGCCTCTTCGGCCTGCCCGAGGGGCAGCTGTTCGAGGCGTACCTGCCGCAACTACCCGAGCACGTACGGGAACACGACTGCGGATCGGGCGCCCACGGCCGCCCCGCGCCCTGGGACCTCCCCGGATCCGCCGGCCCCGCCGCGCTCGGTGACGTCGAGGCCCAGGCGCTGCGCCGGCTCACCGCCGAGGCGATGCGCGCCCACCACCGTTCCCGCGGCACCCTGCCCGAGGGCTGGCAGCGCTGGGCCGAGGAGCTCCTGGAACCCACGGTGGACTGGCGGCAGGCGCTCTCCGGCGCGGTCCGGGAAGCCGCCGCGTGGGCCGCCGGGGCCGTCGACTACACCTACCGCCGCCCGTCGCGCCGCACCCCGGCGCTGCGCGGCGTCGTCCTGCCCAGCCTGCGCCGCCCGCTGCCCCGGGTGGCCGTCGTCGTCGACACCTCGGGCTCGATGGGCGACGCGGAACTCGCCGCCGCCCTGGGCGAGGTCACGGGCGTGCTGCGCGAGGTCGGCGTGCGCGGCAACCGCGTCACCGTCCTCGCCTGCGACGCCGACGTGCACGCCGTGTCCCGGGTGACGGCCACCGAGCAGGTCACCCTCGGCGGCGGGGGCGGCACGGACATGCGCGTCGGCATCGACGCCGCCCTCGCGGCCCGCGACCGCCCCTCGATCGTCATCGTCCTCACCGACGGACTCACCCCCTGGCCGGACGAGGTCCCGTCCTGCCGCCTGATCGCGGCCCTGATCGGCGACGGCGCGCCGCAGCCCCCGGGCTGGGTGGAGACGGTACGGGTCCCTGCCGGCTCCCCCGGGTAACGGCGACCGCGGCTCACTTACGTGGCGTCGGCCTGAGGGTCGTCGTCCCAGCCGGCCGCCAGCGCGGCCGGCAGCGGTAGTCCGTACTTGTCGCACAGGAACCGGGTCTGGCAGTACCGCTGGGCCTCGGTGGCCACTCTGCCGAGGACCGCGGAGTTCATGCCGGCACCGATGAGGACACCCACGACCGGCACGACCTTGGCGACGTTCTTGACGGGCACCCTGGAGCCGGCCGGACCCAGCTGCTTCATCAACTTCTCGAGAGCTGCCAGGAGACGGTGGTCGTTGCGGAGCTTCTGCGACCAGTTCACGCGTCCCTTGACCGCGCTCGCCGCCCGTGCGGTGTCACGCAGCGGCTTGGCTTTGGCCGCCTGTGCCATGAAGGACCGCTGTACCAGGTGCTGGATGAACTCCTGCTCCTTGGGGTCCTTGGCGTCGTAGCCGTAGGAGTACGCGATGCGCGCCGCTATCGACGTGCTCAGGACCTGGACGACCAGGATGTCCGCCGTCAGCGCGGTGAGGGTACCGGCGACGGGGACCATGGCCAGCAGACCCATGGCGCCGCCTTCGACCGCTCCGGTGGTCCGCCACTTGAGGGTGTTGCGGGTCAGCAGCCGGTCGCAGACCTTGAGGTCCTGCTGCCGCAGTTCGGTGAAACTGTCGATGTCGAGGCCCTGCTTGCGGGCGAGCTCCTCGACGCTCTTCGGGTCGTTGAGATCCATGGCCTTGTCGTTGACCAGCTCGAGCAACGCCGCCGCGCCTGCGAGCGCCGGCCGCAGGGCCGTGTCGGCGACCGCGTCGCCCGCGCGACGGATCGGTTCCGCGACCGCGTCCGGCACGGCGTCCTTGGCCCGTCTCGCGGCGTTCCCCGCGACCTCACCGGTGCGACTGAGCGCGGTGCTCGCCCAGTTCGGCAGCCCACGGCGGTCGTTGCGGCGCTGCCAGTGCTCGTTGAGCGCGTCCCACACCTGCCTCTCGTACTCGCTCATCGGGGGTGCGCCGTCGACGAGTGGGTCGGCGTGCGTGCTCATTGAGGTTCCCTTTCGCCTGTGATCGCTGGGCCCGCTGTGTCCTACCAGCTGACACATGGGTGAAGTACATCGTTCAGTGGCAAGTTCTGAAAGGTGGGGATGCGCGGGAAAGATGCGGAACAGTCGTCCCGAGCCGGTTGGCCGTTCAGTCGCCGAGGGTGAACGCGAGGCCGCCCGTGCGCAGTTCGTCCTCGGTCTGGGTGAGACCGCCGCGGTGGGAGACCTCGACCGTGTAGAACTTCGAGCCCGGCGTGATGTCGTCGACCGTGAAGGGGAACTCGCAGCCCAGCTCCGTCTTCTCGCCGAAGCCGAGGCTCCCCACGGCGACGAGGGTTCCGGCGGCGTCGGTGACGTTGACCTGGGCGCCGAAGTCGATGTCGGAGTAGCCACCCGTCCCGGAGCACAGCTCCTCGGGGTCCAGACCCGCGCCGATCCCGGCGACGGTGAGCGTCCCGTCGGTGCTGAAAGGCCCCTTCACGTCCTCGGTCAGCTCAGCGTTCGCGGAGGGTGAAGCGGACGCACCGGCTGCGGTCGCGTCGGTCTCGCTGCCACCGGCCAGTGACATCCCCGCCCAGCAGGCGCCCACCACGGCGGCCCCCAGACCGGCGCCGATCGCGAGGACGGCGCCGCGGGACAGCCGCGACCAGTGGGAGGCGGACGCGGCCGGCGGGTGGTCGGGCGGGGCGGGGAGCGGCTCGGTGGGCGCGGGGGCCGGTTCCTCGGCTGCGGCCCGGTCCGTTTCGGGGGCCTCGGCCGGGGGAGGGGTGTGCGGCTGCTGCTCGGGGGAGGACATCGCGGGACTTCCTTTCGGCACGAGGGCGCGGAGGTGTGAGGGAAGGTGTGACGGGAGGAGGGCGCGGCGAGCGGATACGGGGGCTCAGCCCCGGCCCCGCCGGTACTCGGCCAGCGCCCCGCTCGCCCAGAGCGGGACCAGCCGGGGTATCTCGGCCGCCGGGACCCGGCCGCGCACGGAGCGCAGGCCGAGCTTGGCCAGGGAGTCGGCGGCCTCGTTGAGCGGGTTGCCGGCGTGGGCCTTCTCGTGGACGAAGGTCAGATTGGGCGTGTACTCGGCGTACATCTGCAGCTTGACGAGGCTGGGCGTGCGGCCCTGCGAACGCAGCCGGGTCTCGTAGCCGTCCGGCATCCGGTAGCCGCCGCGCTGCCACTCGTGCAGGAGGTCCAGGGCGTCGAGGTTGTCGACGCGCACCTCGACCGGCCGTCCGGGGTGCGCGGCGAAGATCCGCCGCAGTCCCCAGTACACGGCTCGGAGTTCGGTGACGACGACACGGAAACGGGGTGTGGTGAGGTACTGCGGGTAGGCGTGGGCGCGCAGTCCGGTCTCGCCGGTGGTGGCGAGGTAGCCGGTGCCGACCTTGTCACCGGTGACGGAGGCGTCCGTGGCGAGGACGATCGGCGTCCGGGCGACGGCCTTGACCGTGCCGTCGAAGTGCACGTGCGGACGGCCCTTGAAGGTGGGACGGGGTGCGTGGGCGAGCGGGGAACGGCGGCCCATCGGCGGACCCTTCCTGTTCACGTCGGGCGGGTGGCGGAGGGGGAGGGAGGGGCGGGCGGTCCGTTCTCGGCGGGCCGCCCGCCCCGCGTCCGCCGCGTCCCCCCACGAGCGCGGCGGCGTGTGCGGCGGCCGGTCAGCCGACCTTGGTCCACTCCTGGCAGCCGTTGGTCTCGAAGTACTCGCCCTTGTTGACCGTCACCCGGCCCTGGCCCTGGAGGTTGTCGTTGGCGATGATCGCCCCGAACTCCCCGGAGGCGTCCTTGGTGCGCGCCCAGTAGCAGTTCTCGATGATGCTGCCCTTCTCGGGCCCGGCGGTCTTGTAGGTGCCGGCCTGCATGTCGTCGCCGACGAGGTACTGGCCGTCGCCCTCGACCGTGGTGGCCGCTCCGGGCTTCTTGGCGGGCTTCGGCGTGACGGTGACCTTCTCGGTGACCGTGGCGGCCGGCTCCGGTTCGGCGGCCTCGGCGGGCGCGGCCGCGGCCGCGGTCTCGGTGACGGTGACGGCCGGGGCGGGAGCGGCGGAGTCGTCCTTGCCGCCGGACTCCCCGTCGCCGCCGATGCCGGCGCCGATCACGAGGGCGACGAGCGCGGTCGCGCCGTGGGTCAGCCAGGCCTTGCGGCGCGACGGCTTCGACCCCGTCGGCATGCCCGCCGGAGGCTGCCCGGCACCGGCCGGCGGGACCGGCATCGGCGGTACGGCGCCCCAGCTCGGTGCGTTCCCGGAGTCGGCGGGCCCCGGGGTGCTGGGCGGGGTCGAGGGCGGGTGGCTCATCGCGGTGGTCCTCCGGTTCGGCGTCGTGGCGCTTGCTGATCACAAGGTGCCCGCCGTTCCGGTGGTGCGGTGAGAAGATCATTGATAACCCGTATTATCAGATGGATTTCCCTCCGAGTTCCGGCCTCGCTGTAGATTGCTGACGTCCGCCCACCGAAGAGGGGTGGACCACGAGGCGAGGAAGCCGGCCTCGGTGACCCGGGGGAGAGGGGGGACACGTCCGATGACGACGCACACGACCGCGCGGACGCCCTCCGCCATACTGCCCGAAACCCCGGCCTGGCGGATCACCTACGCCGAGATCGCCGCCCTCGCCCAGGTCAAGCGCCCGGTCCCCACCACCTGGGCCCGCCGCCACCCCGACTTCCCCGCGCCCGTCGCCCACGAGGACGGACGCCCCCTGTTCGACGCCCGCGCCGTCGTCGACTGGCTCGCCTCCACCGGCCGCGGCAACACCGAACCCCGCCGGCTCCGCGCCGAGCTCGCCCTGCACACCCTGGCCGCCTGGCGCACCCCGGCCCTGCCCGCGTCCGTCCTGCTCGGCGCGCTGACCTCCCTGGTCTGCCTGCACCAGCAGCTCGACGCCCCCGTCGCCGACGGCCGCCCCTGGCACACGCTCCTGGAACGGGCCGCCGACCTCGACCCCGACGACCGCTTCCTCCTCTCCGAACTGCGGGCCCTGCCCGACCCCGACCGCACCGGCCCGGCCCTCGCCCACCTCGCCGACGAACTGATCGACGCCGCCTACAACCCCGCCGAGGCCTTCGACTGGATCCTCCAGGCCCGCCACCGCCTCGGCTCCCACGACCCGGCCGCCGACGGGCCCACCCCGGCCGTGGTCCGCGCCCTCGCCGCGTTCTCCGGGATCGACACCCTCGACGAGGGCGCGGTGATCGCCGTCCCGCACGCCTGCTCCGGTGACCTTCCGGCCGCCCTGCACGACCGCGCCGCCGAGGACTCCGGCCACGTCTACCTCGCCGCCGACCCCGACCCGGCCCGCGTGCGCCTGGTCCGCCGGCGGATGCTGGTGCGCGGGGTGTACGAGTTCCGGCTCGACGTCGTCGAGGGCGAGGAACTGACCGCCGAAGAGGACGAGTGGGGCTCCCCGCACCTCCTCGTCTGCGCCCTGCCCTACGAGGCCGCCGAGACCCGCGACGCGAAGGCGGTCCTGGACCAGGTGGCCGCCCTCACCGACTACCTCGACACCGGAGCCACCGCCGTCGTCCTCGGTCCCGCCGACGTCCTCACCGGCCCCCTCGCCCGGCACGGCGACGCCGACCGCCTGCGCCGCTCCTTCCTGAAGCCCGGTTTACTCAAGGCGGCGATCAGCCTCCCCGACGGCGCCTACGCCTACCGCCCCGGCTACCGCACGGCGGTCTGGATCCTCGCCCGCGTCCCCGAGGAGCAGCGCACCGGCCGCGTCCTCCTCGCCGACTACTCCGCCCGGCCGCTCACCGAGCCGGTCCTCGAGGCCCTCGCCGAGGACCTCGCCATCTGGCGCGCTTCCGGCTGGACCCCCGACCCGCGCCACGAACCGCGCCACGCCGCCATCGTCCACGGCACCGACCTGGACGGCAGCCCCGGCGCCGCGTTCACCCCGCAGCACCGCACGCCCGCGTCCCGACACCTGCGGACGGTGGTGGAACGCCCGGCGGTCATCGCGGACCTGGAGCGTCGCCTGGGGGAGCTCCACGAACGTTCGCGTGCCGGTGAACTCCGGCTGCACGCCCAGGCGGAACTGCGTCCCGAGAACCAGCCGGTACGCCGTACGTCCGTCGGCCGCCTCCTGCGCGCCCGTCGCCTGCGCCGCCGCCCCGGCCACCGCTTCGCCCCCGAACACCTCACCCCCGAGGGCCACTACACGGTCCTCACCCCCGAGGAAATCCTCGGCACCGCCCGCATCGGCGGCCGTCGCATGGACCGGGGCATCCTGCTCACGGCGTACGAGCACGCCCAGTTCACCGAACCCGGGGACCTGGTCGTCACCGCCCACCCGCACTTCGGCGTGTACGTCGACGTGGAAGGCGTCTCGCTGGTCGCGGCGCCGGCCCGCATCCTGCGCGTGCATCCCGACGCTGATCCTCCGGTACGGCCCCGGGTGCTGGCGGCGCTGCTACGGGCGGCGGCGGGGGAGCACGCCCGCACCAGCGGCGCGGTGCGCGCCTCCCGCCGCATCGAGGACCTGGTCGTCCCCGACCTGAGCAGCGCCGAGGCCGACCTGTACGAGGCCGTCCTCGCCGAGATCGAGAGCCGGGCGGCGTTACTGCGCGAGCAGACGGCCGCGCTCGACGACCTGACCCGCGTGATGGCGGCCGGCATGACCGACGGCACGCTCACCATCCAGGCACTCCCGCAAACCGATGCCCACTGAAGGAGACGGCCCACCCGATGGCTGCAAGTAAAGGAAAGCCCGCCGATCAGGCGGAGCTGTTCAGCGCCTCCACCGCCAAGGAGATCCAGGACATCCTCTGGAAGGCGGCCGACAAGCTCCGCGGCTCCATCGACGCCGCCCAGTACAAGGAGTTCGTGCTCGGCCTGATCTTCCTGAAGTACGTGTCGGACGCCTTCGAGGAGCGCCGCACCGAGCTGGCCAAGGAACTCGCCGAGGACGGCATCTCCGAAGACCAGATCGGCGACTTCCTGGAGGACCGCGACGAGTACACCGGCGCGCACGTCTTCTGGGTCCCGGAGACCGCCCGCTGGTCCTGGATCGCCGCGAACGCCAAGGCCCAGGGCGTCGGCAAGCTCCTGGACGAGGCGATGGACGCCATCATGCGGGAGAACGCTTCCCTCACCGGTGTCCTCCCCAAGATCTTCAACCAGGACCGCGTCGATCAGAAGCGCCTTGCTGAACTCGTCGACCTCATCAGCGACGCCCGCTTCGGTGGCAGTGGGGACAAGCCGGCGCAGGATCTGCTGGGTGAGGTGTACGAGTACTTCCTCGGCAACTTCGCGCGGGCGGAGGGTAAGCGGGGCGGCGAGTTCTACACGCCGAGCTCCGTCGTCCGACTGATCGTGGAGATCCTGGAGCCGTACGAGGGGCGGGTGTACGACCCGGCGTGCGGCTCGGGCGGCATGTTCGTGCAGGCCGCCAAGTTCATCGAGGCGCACCGGGGACGCGGCCACAAGACCGACATCTCCGTCTACGGCCAGGAGCTCAACGAGCGCACCTGGCGCCTGGCCAAGATGAACCTCGCCATCCACGGCATCGACGGCAACCTCGCCTCCCGCTGGGGCGACACCTTCGCCGACGACAAGCACCCGGACCTCAAAGCCGACTTCGTCATGGCCAACCCGCCCTTCAACATCAAGGACTGGGCGAGGGACGAGACGGACCCGAGGTGGAAGTACGGGGTTCCGCCGAAGAACAACGCCAACTATGCGTGGCTTCAGCACATGATCTCCAAGCTGGGGGAGAAGGGCACGGCTGGCATCGTCCTGGCCAACGGCTCGATGAGCTCGCAGTCCAGCGGAGAGGGCGAGATCAGGCAGGCCCTGATCGAGGCCGACCTGGTGGCGTGCATGGTGGCGCTGCCCTCGCAGCTCTTCCGCACGACCCAGATCCCGGCCTGCCTGTGGTTCCTGTCCAGGGACAAGTCCCCGCAGGGTGTACGGCGGTTGGACGACCGGCGGGGAGAGATCCTCTTCATCGACGCCCGCGCGATGGGTGAGATGGTCGATCGCACGGAGCGAGTCTTCTCGGATGTCGACCTCAAGAAGATCGCCGACACCTACCACGCGTGGCGCGGTACGAAGTCAGCGCGTGAGTCAGGGCTGACCTACGAGGACGTACCGGGCTTCTGCTATTCGGCGGACCTGGAGAAGGTCCGGGAGCACGGGTACGTGCTGACGCCGGGGCGGTATGTGGGAGCGGTCGAGGCGGAGGAGGAGGACGCGGAGGCTGTCGCCGAGCGGATCATCAAGCTGACGGAGGAGTTGTACGAGCTGTTCGACAAGTCGGCGGAGCTGGAGAAGACGGTGCGTGAGCAACTTGGGAGCCTCAGTGCGTGAATGGGTGAGCATCAAACTCGGCGATGTCTTGAAGGTGCACCACGGCTTCGCCTTCTCTGGTGATGGAATGACCGACGATCTGAGTGGTCGCCCCATTGTCGTCAGCATTGGAAACTTCAACTATACGGGTGGGTTTCGTTTTGAGTCCACGCGTGTGCGTGAATTTCGCGGAGAGTACCCCAAAGAGTTTAATCTCACGCCGGGTGATCTTTTGGTTGTCATGACCTGTCAGACATCGGGAGGGGAAATTCTTGGCATTCCTGGAATCATCCCGAATGATGGGATGACATATCTGCATAATCAGCGAATCGGTCGCGTCGAGGTTGTCGCAGACCGCCTTCACAAGAGATTTGCCTACTACCTATTCTTGACTGCTGAGGTCAACCGCCAGCTCTTCAGTACAGCGTCGGGAACTAAGATTCTCCACACATCTCCGGGGCGTATCGAAGACGTAGAATGCCGCATTCCGCCTCTTCGGGAACAGGCTAGGATCGCCACAGTGCTCGGTGTGCTGGATGACAAGATCGCCGTCAACGAGCGCATCGCGGCTACTGCTATCGGCCTGGCTGATACGCAGTTCCTCCGGGCGGTTAATGGTCTTCAGTTCGGTGAGGAAACCTTCGGCTCTGTCGCTACGGTCGTTGGCGGGGGAACTCCGAGCACGAAGGTGGACGAGTACTGGGGCGGGGACGTTTGTTGGACTACACCCTCTGACGTGACGGCCCTTGCGTCCCCGTATCTCTTCGAGACGAGCCGAAAGATCACGGAGATTGGTCTCGAAAATTGTGCGTCCCAGCTCTACCCCGCGCAATCGATCTTTATGACTTCGCGCGCTACTATCGGCGCTTTCGCACTGCCGCAGGTACCTGCTGCCGTGAACCAGGGGTTCATTGTGGTGCTGCCTCCGACCGACGAGATGCGCTGGTGGCTCTTGCACGAGATGCGTTCCCGCGTGGACGAGATGGTCAGTCTGTCCAACGGCTCCACCTTCCTGGAGCTCAGCCGGAAGAACTTCAAGGCCATGCGAATCCGATTGCCACACGCGACGGAGGTGGCGGCGTTTTCCCAGAAGGTCGGGCCACTCCATGCTGCTGCTGCCCACGCCGCCAAAGAAAATCACGCCCTCGCCGCCCTCCGCGACACCCTCCTCCCCCAACTCATGTCCGGCCGCATCCGCGTCAAGGACGCCGAGAAGATTGTCGAGGACGCCACATGACAGCAGCGCCCCACGGCGGAAACGAGCCCGCCGACAGAACCCACCGCCGCCCCACCGAAGCCGACTGGGAGCTGCTCGCCCTCGACGAGCTGGCCGAGTTGGCCTGGCAGCCGGCCTCCGGTAACGCGTTCGCGCCCGGTTCCGACCACCGGAAGTCCTGGGACGACCTGATCCTCTACCCGGACCTCCAGGAGGCGATCGAGCGGCTGAACCCGGACCTCCCCCCGGACGCCGTCCGCGAGGCCGTGGCGACCGCCGCCACCCCCGGCTCCCAGGACACCTACGAGGAGAACCGGGCCGCCCACCGCCACCTCACCACCGGCATCCGGTCCGTCACCTACACCGACTCCCACGGCGCCGAGCACAACCCCACCATCCGCCTCCTCGACCTGGCCGACCCGGACGCCAACACCTACCGCGCTCTCAACCAGGTCACCGTGATCGACGGCGACAGGAACCGCCGCTTCGACGTCATCCTCTACGTCAACGGCCTGCCCCTCGCCGCCATCGAGCTGAAGCGCGCCGGCGACGAGGACGCGACGCTCCAGACGGCCCACGCCCAGGTGGCGCGGTACGTGCAGGAGTTCCCGACCGCCTTCCGCTACAACGCGGTCGTCCTGCTCTCCGACGGCATCACCGCGAAGTACGGCACCCCGTTCACGCCGTACGAGCACTTCGCCCCCTGGAACACGGACGAGTTCGGCGCCCGCGTCGACCCGCTGACCGCCGACGGGTTCTCGGAGTCGGGGCAGAACCTGGCGCTGCACGGCCTGTTCACCCAGTCCCGCTTCCTCGAACTGATCCAGTCCTTCATCAACTTCGTCCCGTCCAAGCGGATGAAGCGCATCGCGAAGCCGCACCAATACCACGCGGTCACCCGCGCCGCCGACGCCGTCCGCACGGCCTCGGCGAGCGACGGCAAAGCCGGCGTCGTCTGGCACACCCAGGGCTCCGGCAAGTCGGAGGAGATGGTCCTCACCACGACCATGGTGATGCGGGACCCGGCCCTGCTGAACCCCACCGTCGTGGTCGTCACCGACCGCACGGACCTCGACGACCAGCTCTACTCGACGTTCCAGGAGAGCGAGATCCTCCCGGAGACGCCGAAGCAGGTCGTCACCCGCGCCGAACTCCGGGAGGAGCTCGCGGCGAAGAGGACGGGAGGGATCCTCTTCACCACGCTCCAGAAGTTCGGCAAGACCAAGGAGGAGCGGGAGTCGGGCACCGACCACCCGATGCTCTCCGACCGCCGGAACATCGTCGTGATCGTCGACGAGGCCCACCGCAGCCACTACGACGACCTCAACGGCCTCGCCCGCCACCTGCGCGACGCGCTCCCGCACGCCACGCTGCTCGCCTTCACCGGCACCCCGATCTCGGAGGCCGACCGCAACACCCGCGAGGTGTTCGGCGACTACATCGACGTCTACGACCTCAAGCGGGCCGCCGACGACGGCGCGACCGTGAAGGTCTACCACGAGAGCCGCGTGATCCAGCTCGTCCTGGACCGCGACGTCGACCCGACCACCATCGACGAGGAGGCCGACCGGATCACCGACGGCCTCGACGACACCGAGCGCCGCCGCGTCGAACAGGCCGTGGCGACGATGAACGCCATGTACGGCGCACCGGCCCGCATACGCGACCTCGCGGCCGACCTGGTGGAGCACTGGGAGGCCCGCCGGGAGCGGATGAAGCCGTTCGTCGGCGCCTCCGAGTCGGGCGGGGCGCCCGGCAAGGCGATGGTGGTGTGCGCGACCCGCGAGATCTGCGTCCGCGTCTACGACGCACTGCGCGAACTGCGCCCCGAGTGGCACAGCGACGAGTTCGAGAAGGGCACGATGAAGATCGTCTTCTCCTCGAACTCCCGCAAGGACTCGGACGCCCTGCTCGCCCACGCCCTGACCGACAGCCGCCGCAAGACGGTCATCAACCGGGCCAAGGACCCCGACGACGAGCTGGAACTGCTCATCGTCAACAACATGCTGCTGACCGGCTTCGACGCCCCGCCGATCCACACCATGTACCTGGACCGGCCGCTCAAGGGCGCCAACCTGATGCAGGCCCTGGCCCGCGTCAACCGCCGCTTCCGCGGCAAGGAGGACGGCCTCCTCGTCGGCTACGCCCCGCTGACGGAGAACCTCCAGCGGGCCATCGCCGAGTACACCGAGGCCGACCAGCGCGACCGCACCCTCGGCCAGGACGTCGAGCGCGCACTGGACGAGCTGCGCAACGAGTACGACATCCTCACCGGCATCCTCCGCGGCTTCGCGTGGGAACCCCTGCTCGACCGCCCCGGCCCTCGCGCCTTCGTCGACGCGGCCCTGAAGACCGCCAACCACCTGCGCGACCCCCGCACCAAGGGCAACGACCCCGACCTGCTCGACGACCCGCGCCAGACCCTGGGCCGCCGCTTCCGCGACCACGCCTACCGGCTGGAGCGCTTCTGGGCGCTGGCGGGCAGCTCGAAGGAGGTGGGGGAGCGGTTCGCGGACACGCCGGCCTGGAAGCGGCACATCCAGTTCTTCGTCGAGGTCCGCGCCTACATGGCCAAGCTGGACGCCATGGAGCGCGAGGCACGCGGCCTCCCCGTGGCCCGCGACGTCGAGCTGTACCTCTCCCAGCTCACGTCGTCCGTCGTGGAGACGGGCGGAGTGACGGACCTCTTCGCCGAGGCCGGACTGGAGACCGCCGACCTCACCCACCTCACCGACGCGCTCGTCGCCCAGCTCCAGCAGAGCGACACCCCGCACCTGGCGGCCGAGGCGCTGCGGCGGCTCGTCGAGCGGAAGATGCGCGAGGTCACCCGGCACAACATCGTCCGGCAGACCACGTTCTCCGAACGCCTCCAGGATCTGATGGTGCGCTACATGCGCCAGCAGTACACCAGCGCCGAACTCATCGCCAAGCTGGTGGAGATGGCCAAGGACGTCATGGCCGACGCCAACCGGGGCGAGAAGTTCGACCCGCCCCTGAACTGGCGCGAACTCGCCTTCTACGACGCCGTCGCCGACCACGGCACGGCCCGCTCGCTCATGGGCGACGAGGTCCTGGCGGGCATCGCCCGCGAACTGGTCGCCGAGGTCCGCCGCCAGCTCAAGCCCGACTGGATCGCCCGCGAGTCCGTCCGCGCCCGCCTGCGCAGCACCATCAAGCGCCTCCTGGCCCGCAACAACTACCCGCCGGA
This sequence comes from Streptomyces sp. NPDC044984, assembly GCF_040646935.1. Classification (NCBI taxonomy): domain Bacteria; kingdom Bacillati; phylum Actinomycetota; class Actinomycetes; order Kitasatosporales; family Streptomycetaceae; genus Streptomyces; species Streptomyces sp. NPDC044984. Next base: position 48,962 of record NZ_JBEZBE010000017.1, on the reverse strand, counting down.
CCAGCAGAAGGACGCCATCGACCTGGTCCTCCGCCAGATGGAGCACTTCGCCAACGAGTGGTCCGTGAACGGTGTGCCGAACGACTGACGTGGTCCAACGAACCGTCTCAACCCAGGGGGTTACTGTGAGTGAGTTATCCGAGCTGGTTGCCAAGCTGGAGCGGCAGGTGCGTGAGGCGGAGGAGGCGCACCGCATCGCCAACAGCGTGTGGGACGCCTGCGAGGAGCAGCTCGACGAGATCCGGCACGTCTCTTCCGCCCTCTCCGAGCTCAGCTGGGAGCTGGACGGGTACATCGCGGACTGTGACTACTCGGCTGTGGAGCGCGTGGCGTACGAGATCCGCGGGGCCACCGACGCCGACCGGCTACTGCCCGTACTTCGCCAGGTCCTCCTGCTCCGAGCACTCCGAGACGGCGACACGCCCCCGGATCCGGCGGCGATCGAGTCGTTGCCCGAGTTGCCTGCCGAAGAGGCGGCGCACCCCATCCTCACCCGGGAAGAACTGCTGCGTGACTCCCAGAAGGAACTTGAGGAACGAGAGGCGTCACTCCGGCAGATCTGGTGCGACGAAGGTGACGAGGCCGACCTGGAGGACGCCCTTCACGAAGCGCGCACGGAGGCCGTCCAGGACCGGGCGACCCGCGCGGGGCGGCATCTCATGAAACTGTGCGAGTACATCGCCGAGGAACTCTGCCCTGAGCTCGTGACCAGCACCGAGAACGGGAACATCCAGGAAGCGCTCAAGGCGCTCGCGGCCATGGACGCTGCCGGCAAGGAGGCGGAACCGGCGTACAAGGTCTATGAAGTGGCGCTCTCGGAGCAGTACGAGAAGAGTCCTTCTTCGCTGGGAGCCGTAGGCGAGCACCTCATGTTGTTCGAAAGCTGGCTTGGTACCCAGTAGGTGTCGAGGGCCCTGCCGACCGAGATCCAGGTCGGCAGGGCCCTCACGACTGTACGAGCGTCAGACGCGCTGCTCCGACGAGGCCAGCCCGACGAAACCCGCCCACGCCTCCCGCGAGACCGTGAGCATGGGGCCGGCCTTAGCCTTCGAGTCCCGGACGTGCACAACTGCCGAGGCGGGAGCGACCTCTACGCACTGGCCGCCTTCGGTGTCGCTGTAGCTGCTCTTGAACCAGATGAGTGTGGACTCGGCGGTGTTCATAGCTCTCCCAGCAACCTCTCGATGAACTGCGCAGACTCTCGCGGTCTGAGGGCCTGTGATCGGATGATCCCATAGCGTGCGGCGGCGAGAACCGTGTGTTCCGTGTCCGCTTCGAGTGTGCTGGTGGCGTGGGCCTCGGAGTAGACGAATTTCTTGCCGTCCTTCCGAGTCACGACTGTGAACGGCCCGTTCACGCCTGCGTTCTCTTCGCAGTTGAGTGGCATGACCTGGATCTCGACGTTTCGCTTCTGCCCCAGCAGAAGGAGGTGCTCCAACTGGCCGCGTAGTACGCCTGCGCCGCCGTAGCGCTGCCGCAGCACTGCCTCAGTCATGACGAAGCCCAGTAGCGGAGCGGGTTGCCGGTCGAAGATGTCCTGCCTGGCCAGCCGAGCGGTTACCCGTTGATCGATGGTTTCCTGCGTCAGGGGCGGACGCCGCATGCCAAGCAGCGCCCGCATATAGTCCTCGGTCTGGAGAAGGCCGTTGACGATGAGCGCGTCGTACATCAACAGCTCGATGCACTCCTTCTCCAGCCCTGCCATCCCCCGGAATCGGACCGGATACTGAGCCCGCTCCACCTGCTCCTTCCACAGGCACAGCAACCCGCCCGCCCCCAGCACCTCGTCCGCCCGCTCGATCGTCCTCGGCGTCGGAATCCTCCGCCCCTGCTCGAACGACGCGATGGTGGACGCCGAGTACCCGAGCCGCCGACCGAACTCCTCGCGCTCCAGCCCTTCCCGCACCCGCAGCGTCTTCATGGTCTGCCCGAACGCGACCACGACACCCCGCCCGGCCTCGTCCTCCGGCCGCCGCCCGGCACCGTCGTCGCTCTCCCACCCGTCCCCGAGACTCACGACCGCCGCACTCGCACCGCCGCCGTCGCCGTTCTCACGCTCCCCGGGAACCGCCTCGGCCCCGGCCTCCGCACCCGCGCGCTCCGCCATGTCCACCACCGCCTTCTCTCGCTCAACGCCCCCGCAAGGGACGCCGTCACGGCGCGCAGCTCCGACACGCGCGTACAACACGGGTACAGCCGTCCCCTGTCGCTGCGTCACCACTGGTCACGCTACGCGACCGACGGGAGCGTGAGGGGCTTGACGACGAAACCCATCAATCCCACCGACACCACCCAACCCGCCACTCCCCACACCTCCTTGAAGGCACCCTCGCCACCGGGCCCCGCCTTCGAGATGCGCTTCACCTCCACACCGCGCGGCGCCCGTCTCGCCCGTCGTCTCGCGGCCGTCCGGCTGGACGCGTGGGGCATCCCGTACGGCACCGACCCGCACGACGCGATCGTGCTGATCGTCGCCGAGCTCACCGCGAACGCCGTGAGCCACGGCCACGTCCCCGGCCGGGACTTCCACCTCCACCTCCACGCCACCCCCGACGGCCGCACCGTACGCGTCGAGGTCACCGACACCCGCACCGAACGCCACCCCCACCGCCCCACCGCTCCGGAGGAGGCCGACGGCACCGACGAGACCGGCCGCGGACTGCTCCTCGTCTCGCAGCTCGCGACCCGCTGGGACTGGCACCCGCGCCCGGACGGTCCGGGCAAGACCGTCTGGGCGGAGTACGAGCAGGTACGCGCCGCTCTGCGGGAGTGGAACGGCTGTGACCCCGGTGTGCGCGAGCAGGCCGCGCCGGACGCCGGGTTGGACAGGCGGATTGGTGAGGCGAGAGGGCGAAGCAACTGATCATCGAGGCGGGCGAACCGGCACCCTCCCCGCCTCGAATGATCACTCTGCGGTCATCAACTGCCTTGATAACCACCGTTATCAGAAAGGAGAGGCCACACTGCTCCCGCCTGTGCCTACGGTTCCGTCCGTCGACAGGTACCCCAACGGTTCGGCCGCCCCCGGTGCCTGTCGGTGCTCGCCCCTTTCCACCTCAGTACGGAAATCACGGGAGACACCATGGACGACGCGACGGACCGGACCCCCGACAACGCCCTGCCCCTGCCCGAACTCGTCGAGGCCCGCCTGGCCGGCGACCGCAAGCTGTCCGCCCCGGCGAAGGCCCTCGTCCGCGAGGCGTTCGGCGACTCAGAGAACACCGAAGGCAGCCCCCGGCCCTCCGCGGGCCCCGTCTACCTGGGGAACATCGCGGTCACCGGCTTCCGCGGCGTCGGTTCCAAGGCACTGCTCAAGCTGAAGCCCAAGCCCGGCGTCACCCTCGTCGTCGGACGCAACGGCTCCGGCAAGTCGAGCCTCGCCGAGGCGATCGAGACCCTGTTCACCGGCACCAACGCCCACTGCGCAGGCCAGCACCCCAGCCACGCCGTCCGCTGGCGCAACCTGCACCAGGGCGAACGGACCGTCGTCGAGGCCAAGTTGACCGTCGAGGGCGACCCGTCGCCGAGCACCCTCACCCGCTCCTGGACCGGTGACGCCTTCACCGACTCCGAGGCCGTGCTCAGGCGGCCGGGACACGGCACCGTGCCGCTGGAGCAGACCGGCTGGGAGCGGGCGACCCGCGCCCACCGCCCCTTCCTGTCCTACGCCGACCTGGACAACCTGATCAACGGCAAGCCGTCCGAGATGTACGACAACATCGCCGCGATCCTCGGCCTCGACGCCCTCAACGCCGCCGCGCGGCGGCTGACGGCCGCGAAGAAGGAACTCGACGCCGTCGTCAGCGCCGCGAAGGACAGGAAGCCGCTCCTGCACGCGGCCCTGGAGGAGGCCGGGCACGACGACCGGGCGCTCAAGGCGCTGGTGGCGATGGAGGAGAAGGGCGGACCCGACCACGCCGTGCTCGACGCCCTGATCGCCGGCGCGCCCACGGCCGACGAGGGCCGGCTGCGGGAGGCACGGCTGGAGGCCGCCGCCGAGACCGAGAGCCCCGACCTGCACCGGGTCGGCGCCGCCGTTGACGCGCTGCGGAACGCCGTCGCCGCCGTCGACGACCTAAAGGGCACCGCGGCCGCCGACGCCCACAGCAGGGCCGAACTGCTCCGGGCGGCCCTCGGCCACAGCGACCGCCACGCCGACGACACGGCCTGCCCGGTCTGCGGCACGGAACAGGCCCTGGACCGGGAGTGGGCCGCGCGCGCCGAGGCGCAGATCGCCGCCCTCCTGCGCGAGGCCGAGGCCGTACGCGAGGCCGAGGCCCGCCTGCGGACCGCGACCCGCGCCCTGCACGACCTGGTCGTCCCGCCCCGGGAGATCCCGGCCGCGCTCGCCGAACCGTGGCAGGCCTGGAGCGACTGCCGGCGGATCACCGACCCCGTCGAACTCGCCGAGCGCGCGCTGAAGGCGGCGGTGACGCTGACGGACGCGTGCGCGATCGTGGCCGGGGCGGCGCGCGAGGAACTGGCGGCCATGGACGAACGCTGGCACGCCGTCGTCGGCCTCCTCGCCGAGTGGATGAACCTCTCCCGGGAAGCCGAGACCGCCAAGCCCCGCCGGACGGAGGTCAGTGCCGCCCTCAACTGGATCAAGAAGCTCACGACCGAGATCCGCGACCTGCGCGTCGACGCCTTCGCCGGCCACACTCAGCGGATCTGGGAGAAGCTGCGCCAACAGAGCAGCGTCGACCTGACCCACGTCGGCCTGCACGGCAGCGAGAAGGCGACCGTCCGCAAGCTGGTCATGGACGTCACCGTCGACGACACCGAGGCCTCCGCCCTCGGCGTCATGAGCCAGGGTGAACTGCACTCGCTCGCCCTCTCCCTGTTCCTGCCCCGTACCGCCACGGCCGACAGCCCCTTCGGCTTCGTCGTCATCGACGACCCCGTGCAGTCCATGGACCCGGCGAAGGTCGACGGCCTGGCCCAGGTGCTCGACGAACTCGGCCGTGACCGGCAGGTCGTCGTCTTCACCCACGACACCCGCCTCCCGCACGCCTTCCGCAGCCAGGGCCTGCCCGTGACCGTGCTCAGGGTGGAGCGCGGCGAGAAGTCCAAGGTGCACGTCACCTGCGACACCGACCCGGTCAAGGAGGCCGTCGACAACGCCATGGCCCTCGCCCGGACCGAGAACTGCTCCGAGACGGCCCTGCGCCACGTCCTGCCGTCCCTGTGTCGCGAGGCCCTGGCGACGGCGATCGTCGAGGCGGCCTGGCTCCGCCGGAACCGCACCGGCCTCCCCGCCGACCGCCTCCAGTACGCCATCGACGCGACCGAACGGCTCGTCCCCCTCGCGTCCCTCGCCCTCTTCGACGACGGCCTCGTCCACCCCGACGAGGAGGTCCGCGACCGCCTCCGCGCCCTCTACGGCAACGAGTGCACGACCCTCATCCACCAGTGCCAGCAGGGCGCCCACCCCGGCGGCTTCCTCCCGCAGGACCCGGTCGCCTTCGTCCGGAGGGTCGAGGCCCTCGCCGCCCGCATCCGCACCCCGGAGGTGAACGCCTGATGCCCGCCACCCGCACCGGCACCGACACCGTCACCGCCCTCCTCGCGACCGCCGACGACCTCCTCACCGAGGACCTGGACGGCGACGGCCCGCTGACCCCGGCGGGCCGCGACCGCGGCGCGGCCTACGCCCTCCGCATCGCCCTGGAAGCAGCCGTCGACGCGGCCCTCGCGGCCGAGGAGACCGGACTCGGCGGACTCCGCAGCATGCGCGCGAAACTGCTCTGCCTCCACCACTACGCCGGTCCCGCCCAGGCCCGCCGCGCCCATGCCCTCTGGAACCGGCTCAGCGCGGCCTGCAAGTACCACCACGACGAACTCGGCCCGACCCACGCCCAGGTGCACACCTGGCGGGCAGCCGTCGGAGCCCTCGTCACGGAACTCACCACGTCCGGAACGGCCGTGGAGTTCCCGCAGCAGAAGGGCGGCGGGATACCGCTCCCCGCGGACGCGCCGACGTGCTGAACGGACGCGCGTACCACGGGAACGGTGACCACCGGGCCTGACCTGCTGGCACTTCGTACGACGTGATAGTCCTGTGAAGGGGATCGGGCGCGATGCGTCCGAGGCGGTCCAGGGACCGTGAGGGAGGAAACCATGAGCGTGCCCGCGCACGCGCACGTCCACGCGGACGTCATCGCCTTCGAACAGACGAAGGTGGACTTCGCCTACGACTGCTACGAAGCCCGGCTGGCCCGGCTGGGCGGCGATTCCGTAGCCAGGGCGTCGGCCACCGGCAAGGACGGCATCGCCAACCGGCAGGAGGCCGAGAAACAGGCCGAGGCCTACGGAGGGCTCGGCGGCGAGAGCCTGGTCATCGGCCGCGTCGACGCCAGTGACCCGGCCGAAGGCACCACCACCTGGTACATCGGGCGCCGAGTCGTCTGGGACGACGACCACAACCAGGTGGTGGTGGACTGGACCAACGGCCTCGCGAAGAAGTGGTTCGACGCGTCACCGGAATCGCCGGGGGAGGTGGTGCTGCGACGACGCCTCATCTGCTCCCAGCGGGTCGTCGAGGACTACGCCGACGACATCGCCCCGGCCGCCGCCCCTGTCGCGCCCGCTCCGACCGGTGTCGTTCCCCGGCCGCGCACCGCACCGGAGACGGCAGAGCAGCCGTCGGCCCCCCGACGGCCGGCCGCCCGGGGCGAGGAAGCCGGACGGGACACCCCGGGACGCCCGGCCCCCACCCCCGGCGACATCGCCCGCATCCAGCGCCGCAAGCCCCAGCAGCCCGACGACTTCCTCCTGCGCGACCTGCAGCGCTCGCGCAGCGGACGCATGCGGGACATCGTCGAGACCATCCGGCGCGACCAGATGGCCCTCGTCACCGGGACCCCCTCCGAGATCCTGGTCGTCCAGGGCGGTCCGGGAACCGGAAAGTCCGCGGTCGGCCTGCACCGTGTGACCTGGCTGGTGAACAACGACCACTTCAAGGCGCGGGACATCCTGGTCATCGGCCCCCACCAGCGGTTCCTCGACTACGTCGGCCAGGTCCTGCCCACCCTCGGCACCCGTGACGTCAACGCCGTGCAGTTGTCCCGCCTGTGGGACGGCGACGTCCGGGGCACCGACAGCACCCGTACCCGGCTGGTGAAGTCGGACGAGCGCATGGCCACCGTGCTGCGGAGGCGCGTCGAGGGCGAGTACCGTCCGGCGGCCCTGGACGACCTCGTCACAGCGCCCTCCTACGAGGGGGACGAACCCGCGTTCGTCGTCACCGTGGGCGGCACGACCCTGCGGGTGGCCCGCTCGGAGATCCTCACCGCCCTGGAGGCCGTGCAGCGGGGCGGCGGGTCCTACCGTGAGCGCCGCGACCGGTTCCGCGGCCTGCTCGTCGACCTCCTGCTGCGCGAACTCGTCGCCGTCGCCCCCCGCCGCAGCCGCGACCGTACGATCCGCCGTGACCTGGAGCGCAACCGGCGGGTCGAGCGCCTCGTCGAACGCGTCTGGCCCTCCCCGGGCCCGGCGGAAGCCCTCCGTACCCTCTACGACTCGCCCCCACTGCTCCGGACCTGTGCCGAGGGCGTCTTCGACGAGGCCGAGCAGGGGGCCCTGCACCGCCCCCGCGCGGCCAGGGCCGACGAGGAACCGTGGACGCTGGACGACCGGGTCTGCCTCGAGGAACTCCGCCACCTCATCACCGGTGAGACCCCGCGTCACTACGGGCACGTCATCATCGACGAGGCCCAGGACCTGACACCCATGCAGGCCCGTTCGCTGCGCCGCCGCCTCGCGGTCAACGGTTCCATGACCGTGCTCGGCGACCTGGCCCAGGCCACCGGCCCCCACGCCTACGACGACTGGGACCGTCTGGGCACGCTCCTGTCCGACCACGGGGACTGCACGCTGGCCGAGTTGAACACGAGCTACCGCGTGCCGGCCGAGATCATGGACTTCGCCGCCCCGCTCGCCCGTGCGATCGCGCCCGCGCTGCCCTACCCCCGAGCCGTGCGCGACGCCGGAGCCGACGCCGTCCGTGTGGTGGAAACCGGTCCGGACACGCTCATCGCCGAGACGCTGACGCATGTCCGCCGCCTGACCGGTACCACTGACGGCCGCAGCCTGCGTTCCGTGGCGGTCATCGTCCCCGACGACTCCGCGTGGGCCACCGAGATCGAACACATGCTGGCCGAGACGGACGGCATCTCCGCCGAGGAACGCGGAGCCGTCTCCGTACTCCCCGCCTCGCAGGCCAAGGGCATGGAGTTCGACCACGTCCTCGTCGTCGAACCGTCCGCCGTCGCCGGCCGGGACCCGGTCGGTCTGCGCCTGCTCTACATCGCCCTGACCCGGAGCACCCAGAGCCTGACGATCATGCATTCCGCTCCTCTGCCGTCGGCGCTGACGGGTGCCGACGACCACCGGCCGGCCGAGACCGGACCCCGCCGCGGCACAGAGACGGAAGGGGAGGAGACGCTGCGCGTCGGAACCGACCTGCGCGTACGGGTGGTCTCCCTCAGCGGAGGCATGTACCGGGCCGAACCCGTCGATGCCACCGTGGACCGCCCGCTCTTCCTGGCCGTACGAAACGGTGCTGTGCCGCCCGCCGTAGGAACGGAACTGGACACATGGGTCCTGCGCCACTCCGGGAACGCCACGTTCCTTACGGCGGACGACTTCGGCCGTCGGCCCGTCTCGTCCACCATGCTGGAGCGCTACCTCGACGCGGTGGCGGTCGTCGACGGACTGACGACGGGTGAGGTCCCGGCTGACGTCCGCTCCCGCCTCTCGGAGCTCAAGGGCATGGCCAACCGCTGCCTCAAACTCAACCAGCCTGACTGGCTGGACGTGTGGCGTGTCCTCGGTTCCCCCGACAAGCCGGGTTTGAACCGGCTGCTGAACCTCAGCGTGAGCACCAACCACGCGCTGAAGTCGGGCACGTTCACGCCCGAGGTGTTCCGGTCGGAGTTGGCGGAGAGCGGCTGGTCGGAGGCCCTGTCCACAGCGCGGGAGGTCCTGGGGCAGCGGCTTGCCGCCTCGGCCGAGGAAGCGGACCCTCAGCCTCAGCCTCAGAGCCCCACTGACACCTCTGAACCCTCCGAACCGTACGAGCAGCCCCGGCAGGACGCGCCGAAGGAGCCCGGCACCATGACCACCACCTCGCAGACAGCGGATCCGGCCACGGCTCTGCTCCAGCACCTGGAAGCGGCCGTCGCCGCCGACCGCACCTGCAAGACGCACGAAGCCGTGCGGTTCGAACTGATGGCGGCGCTCCTGCGCGCGGACCGACAGCCCGAGAACTCCGCGGTCGTCGACGTCAGTTGCGTCACCGGCACGGGCCTGAACCTCTACGAGGTCCTCGGCGCCGGCCGGACGTCCCACTCCGACCTCCGTGCGGGGGCGGCCCGTCTTCTGGAAGTCGACCACGCCCTGCCGAGCAAGGCCGACCGTCTCTATCTCGTCCTCTCCGAACCGCCTGCCGAGCCGTGGTCCGCCGGCTCCATCCGTGACGTCTTCACGGTAGAGGTCATCTGGCGCACCACTGACGGCTGGGAGGGCGGCGAAGCCGGTACGGCCCTGGGGACGGGCTGAGGGTGACAGTGCCGACCGGTCCGAACGGCCGGCAGGGCAATGCCCGGCCTCAGTCGATGAGGACGTGGCCTGCCTCGGTCGCCCGGATCGCGGGCCGTCGCGCCGCGACGCGTTCGCTCACGCCTCGCTCCGGGCGAGCGCGCCCCAGCCCTGTTCCAGGAGGTCGAAGGCCCGGTCGACGACCTCGCGGGGGGTGTCATGGGAGTAGGCCGCACGAGGGGCTTCGAGGGCGAAGTGGGCCAGGGCGGTGCAGGCGGGGTCGTCCGCGGGGAGGCCGCTCTCCTCGGCGATGACCCGGGCGAGCGCGGTGGTGTGGCGCAGCCACATCTTCTGGGCGTAGTCGCGCAGTGCGGGGGTGCCGGCCACCAGGTCGGCGAAGGCGGTGAAGCGGGCGTCGCCGTCGGCGGAGACCAGCCGGGTGGTCAGGGCGTGTTCCCGCAGTGCGGCGGGGATCGACCGGCCCTCGGGGCGTTCGCGGACGGCCGCGAGCAGGTGGGTCTCCTGGTCGGCGTCCTCGTCGAAGACGAGGGCCTCCTTGACCGGGAAGTGCTTGAACAGGGTGGTGGTGGACACGTCGGCGGCGTCCGCGATCTCGCGGATGCCGACCGCGTCGTACCCGTGCTCCAGGAACAAGCGCAGTGCGGCGTCGGCGATGGCCCGGCGGGTGGCGGCCTTCTTGCGTTCGCGGCGCCCCATCGGCGCGGGGGAGGGGCCTGTCGCGGTGTCGGTCGTCGTTCTGGGCATACCGACACCCTATCTCTTCGGTTGACTCACTTCAAAGGTTGAGTTGTTGCACTTATTGAGTCGGTGTGTTTTTCTGGGGCGGCGGCGAGGCACTGCCCGGCCGCTCTTCCCTCTGTGGGACCGCACCGAACGAACGGAACACACCATGAACACCACTCCCGCACCCCGCATCGCCGTCATCGGCGCCGGTCCCGGTGGCCTGACCTGCGCCCGCATCCTCCAGCGGCACGGCATCGCCGTCACCGTCCACGATCGTGACGCCGGCCCCGACGCCCGTGACCAGGGCGGCACCCTCGACCTGCACGCCGACGACGGACAGATCGCCCTGCGCGAAGCCGGTCTCCTGGAGGAGTTCTTCCGGCTGGCCCGCCCCGAGGGGCAGGAGATGCGCCAGCTGGACCCGGCCGGCACGGTCCTCTTCCACCACGTCCCCGAGCCGGACGAGCGGTTCAAGCCGGAGATCGACCGCGGCCGGCTGCGCGACCTGCTGCTCGGCTCGCTCCGGCCCGGCACCGTGCGCTGGAACCACACCCTGCGCTCCGTCGGCGGCCCCGCCGAAGGCCCCCGGCAACTGCACTTCACCGACGGCACCACCGTCGAGGCCGACCTCGTCATCGGCGCCGACGGTGCCTGGTCCAAGGTCCGCCGGGCCGTCTCCCCGGCCACCCCTCAGTACAGCGGCGTGAGCTTCCTGGAGGCCTGGTTCCACGACGTCACCACCAGGCACCCCGACATCGCCGAACTCGTCGGCCAGGGCAGCGCCGCCGCGGCCGACGGCGACCGCGGCCTGTTCGCCCAGCGCAACGGCGGCGACCACATCCGCGTCTACCTCATCCAGCGCGTCCCGGCCGACTGGATCACCGCAAGCGGCCTCTCCCTCCAGGACACCGACGGCATCCGCGCCCACCTCCTGGAGCGCTACCGCGACTGGTCACCCCGCCTGCGTCGGCTGATCACCGACAACGACGGCCCCTACGTCGACCGCCCGATCCACGCCCTTCCCGTCCCGCACACCTGGGAGCACGACCCCACGGTGACCCTGCTCGGCGACGCCGCCCACCTGATGCCCCCGCTCGGCGTCGGCGTCAACCTCGCCCTGCTGGACGCCTGCGAACTCGCCCTCGCCCTCGCCCGCCACGACACCGTCGGCGAAGCCGTCCGCGCCTACGAGGAGACCATGCTTCCCCGCTCCACGGAGACGGCCCGGCTCCTCGACGGTGCCGCCGCCGAGCTGCTCTCCACCGAACTGCCCGACTTCGCCACCGCCGACCACCGCTGACACCCCGGGGCGGGCCGAGGGGGCAACCGGGTCCCCGTCACTCCCGCCCGATCAGGAACACCTGGTCGTCCCCGCCCCGTTCCGCGCAGCGCTCCATCACGGTCGCCGCGCCCACCTCCCCGGCACCCCCGCGGACGCCCACGCACAGCGCGCCGTCCCGCGCCGACCGCAGCCGCCACCCGTCCGTGCCGTCGGCCCGCTCGATGCGGAACCACTGGGAGTCGCCACCCGCCCGGCAGTCGGTCCAGGGTTCGAGCGTGCCCTTGAACGCTCCGTCGCCCAGGACGGTGAGGCAGCCGGGGCCGTGCACCGGGTGGTGGAACTGGATCTGGTACAGGCCGTCGTCCGCCCGCTGGAGGTACACGCGCGGCGGAACGGCCTCCGCGCAGGGCCGCTCCACCGCGACCAGCTTGGACTCGTCGGTGCCGTCCCCGCGGACGTCCCCGTCGGTCAGGCACAGCTCGGGTGCGCGCGCCGGGCGGACGCGTGAGAAGCCGGCGGCCGGGCCGGGGGCGACCGCCGGGTTCGTGGTCGCCTCCCCGTGCGCCGCACCGCCGGCGGGTTTCCCGTCGTCCTGCTCGAACAGCACCGTCGCGCCGACGGCGAGCAGCGCGACCGTGCCGAGGGAGGCGATCGTGGCGGTCAGGGCGGTCCTGCCGCGACCGGTGCCCGCCGCCTCCGGCGGCCGGCCCGGGGATTCCGGTCCCTGTTCCGTCCCCTCGGCCTCAGGGACCTCCCCGGCCGCCAGCCGCTCCCTGGCCGCCAGCCACTCCACCACGTCCCGCTCGGCGCCGCACGCCCGGACCAGCGCCGCGACCACCTCCGCGCGCGGCAGCGCGTCCCGCCGCAGGACGTCGGCCAGGGTGCTGCGCGCCAGCACCTCGTCGCGCTCGGCGGCCCGTTGCTCCAGTTGACGGTAGGTCAGTCCGCTGCGCTCCTTGAGCTCCCGCAGCAGAGCGACGTACTCGCGTGCCGTCCGCGCATCCGCGGGATCCACGCCCTCCGAGACCACCATGCCGTCATTCTCATCACCCCCGTCACGGTAGGCAACTCTTGTCCGGCGCGGATCGGACAGCTCAACTGCACTGTCAGGGCAGGCCGTTGACCAGGCCGGACAGTCTTCTCCCTGTCCCGGACACCTCAAGTCCTTGCCGGACAAGATCCGCCCGCCAAGACTCCGGTACTGCCGCCGCGTTCCGACCCCACGGGGGTGGACCGGACGCGGCGCCGCCACCGAACCCGTTCACGACAGAAGAAGCCGTCCCGTGTCCACGCACCGTCTGCGCACCCGGATCGCCCCGCTCGCCCTCACCACCGCCCTGGTCGGCGGTCTGGCCGTCACCACGACCGCGACCGCCCCGGACGCCCACGCGGCGGGGAGCAGCTACTACCTGTACTTCAAGAAGAACACGTCCAACCCGATCAACTCCAAGCTCTACCTGATGAAGAGCGTCGCCGACGCCAAGGACAAGGTCGTCGCCAAGTACCGCGCCGGCTCCGGCAACGGCAGCCAGAACGAGTGCGCCACCAACAAGGGGTGGCTGCCCGGGACCAACACGAAGAACGGCAAGTACAAGATCGAGTTCCACCGCACGAACTTCGACGGCGTCATCAACGGCTACGTCATCAAGCTGTCCGACAAGAAGTGCAGCAAGGGCACCAAGCGCACGGAACTGTTCGTGCACAGCGAGATGAAGCCCAACGGCAAGCAGGGCACCATCGAGTCCGAGCGCTGGGACGGCACGCGCGACTACTACTCCAACGGCTGCATCAAGCTGAAGCCGGCCGACATCAAGGACCTCTTCGCCAAGGCCAAGCGCTACGGCTGGCCGAAGACGCTGTACGTCGTCAAGTAAGCCGCGCGCGTCGTCAGGTAGGCCGCGCGGAAGCAGCCGCCGGCGGACAGGGGCCCGCGCGTCAGCGCGGGCCCCGCAGCAGCGCGAACCGCGCCCCCTCCGGGTCCGCCACCGCGGCGACGCGGCCGTGGTCGCCGTCGCGGGGCGGTTCGAGGACCTGGCCGCCCAGGCGGAGGACCCGGTCCGCCGCGTCGTCGGCGTCGGCCACCGTGAAGTACGTCGTCCAGTGCGGGCCCCGGTCCCGGGGGAGGGCGCCGCCCACGCCGTGGACGCCGGCCACGGGGCGGCCGTCCAGGCACAGGGTGACGCGGCCGGGGTCGGCGGGGATCCCCGGCTCCTCGTCGTAACCGAACACGGTCTCGTAGAACTTGGCGGTACGGGCCGACTCGAAGGTCGTCAGTTCGTGCCAGGCGGGCGTGCCGGGCACACCGGTCACGGCGGTGCCCGGGCTCGCGGCCGCCTGCCAGACGCCGAAGACGGCACCGCAGGGGTCGGAGCCGATCACCAGCCGGCCGGAGCCGGCGGCGTCCAGCGGGCCCACCCCGATGGTGCCGCCGCACGACCGCACCACGTCCGCCGTCAGGTCCACGTCGTCCGAGGCGAAGTAGGGCGTCCAGGCGACCGGCAGATCACGGTCCGGCGGCAGCACGCCGATGCCGGCCACCTCACGCCCGTCGAGCAGGGCACGCACGTACGGGCCGAGTTGCCGGGGGCCGGGGCGGAACTCCCAGCCGAACAACGTCCCGTAGAACTCCTCGGTCGCCTCCAGGCCGTGCACCATCAGGCTCACCCAGCAGGGTGTGCCGGGTGTGTGCCGGGCGGGCGCCCCGCCGTTCGGGCGGGCGTTCCCCCGTGCGTCGGTCATCGTCACTCTCTTCTCGGCCGCCGCGCGGTGGCCGTGCTCTCCTCGACCCGGCGGGGTCGCATCGCGTGCGGTCTGCCTGCGGGTGATCCTCGTGCCGATCGGGGCACCGGCCGCGGTCCGTTCCGGTGCACGCTCCCGCGCGGGCCCCGTTCCCGGAGGATGCCCGATGCGCGGGTCCTCGTCCCCTTCGGCGCGCTTGCCGACGGGAGTCGATCGGTTGTACAGCATGTGCCCGATCCGGTACGCCTTGTGATCGGGGTCGTCCGGCCGAGCAGAGTAGCCGGACGGGGGCGGCTCGGCCACCCCGTGCGCGAGGATGGTGGCCATGAACGCCATCATCTCCGCATCCGAACTCGCGAGCGCGTCGGCGGGCGCCAACCCGCCGGTGCTGCTCGACGTCCGCTGGCAGCTCAGCGTGGCCACGGCGGCCGGTGAGCCGCCGTTCGACGGGCGGGCCGCGTACGAGGCCGGGCACCTTCCCGGCGCCGTCTTCGTCGACCTCGACGAGGAGCTGGCGTCCGCGCCGGGCGGTCACGGACGCCATCCGCTGCCGGACCTCGCGGTGTTCGGCGCCGCGATGCGGCGGGCGGGCGTGTCGTCCGGGACGCCGGTGGTCGTGTACGACGGGGGCCTGGGCTGGGGTGCCGCCCGCGCGTGGTGGCTGCTGCGCTGGACGGGTCACCCGGACGTGCGGGTCCTCGACGGCGGGTTGCCGTCCTGGGAGGGGCCGTTGGAGACGTCGGTGCCGCGGCCGGCCGAGGGGGACTTCGTACCGGTGCCGGGGGCGGCCGGGCTGCTCGACGCCGACGGTGCGGCGGCGCTGGCGCGTTCGGGGGTGCTGCTGGACGCCCGCGCGGGGGAGCGGTACCGCGGTGAGGTGGAGCCGATCGACCGGGTGGGCGGGCACATCCCCGGTGCGGTCTCGGCGCCCACGACGGAGAACGTCGGCGCCGACGGCCGTTTCCTGCCCGCGGACGAACTGGGCGCCCGCTTCGAGGAACTGGGCGTGTCGCGGGGGTCACCGGTCGGCGTGTACTGCGGCTCGGGCGTCTCCGGCGCGCACGAGGTGCTGGCGCTGGCGGTCGCGGGCATCCCGGCGGCGCTGTACGTCGGTTCCTGGTCGGAGTGGTCGTCCGACCCCGAGCGGCCGGTCGCGGTGGGTCCGGACCCGCAGTAGACCGTTCGGAAACGTACGAACACGTCCTGGAAATGTGTGAACACGTCCCAGAAACGTATGAATGCGTCAGAAGTGCACGAAGGGGCGCCCGCCGTACGGCGGGCGCCCCTCGCATCACGTTCACGTCAACCGGCCGCAGGCGCGGACCGCCCGAACGGGCTACTCCTGTTTCTTCCGGCGGGTCCCGAACACGATCTCGTCCCAGCTCGGCACCGCCGCGCGGCGGCCCGGACGGACACCGTCCGCCTCGGCCTGACGATCGGTCGAGCCGATGAGCCGGTCCCGGTGGCTGCCGACGGAACGCGGCATGAGGACGTCCGCGTAGGCGGACCCGGCCGAGGCCGCGGGGGCCGGCGGCTCCTCCGCCTCGGGCTCGGGGTCCGGCTCCTCGGGAGCGGTCTCGGGCGCGCGCTCCGGCACCACCAGGTCGCCCCGGAAGCTCGGCACCGCCTCCAGCAGGCTGGTCAGCGAGTCCCGTTCACCCGACGCCGTGGCGGTCAGGGACTCCTCGTCGGGCTCGGACGCCTGCGCGGGCAGGCTCGGCCGCTCGCGGTCGCCGGGACGGTCGAGCGGGCGGTCCCGCGGCAGCCGGGCGATGCGCGGCACGAACGGGAAGCTGGGCTCGGGCGCGGCGAGGTCGTCGGACTCGCCGATCAGCGAGCGCGCCTCGTCGTCGACGGCCTGGACGAGCCGCCGGGGCGGGTCGTAGGTCCAGCTCGCCGAGTGCGGCTCGCCGGCGACCCGGTAGACCAGCAGCACCTCCCAGGTGCCGTCGTCGCGGCGCCAGGAGTCCCACTGGACGGTGTCCTTCTCCACGCCGCGCAGCAGCAGCCGCTCCTGCACCGCCTCACCGAGCGGGGGACCGGAGTTCTCGCCGGGGCGGCGGACCGGGGTCTTGCGGGCGCGCTCGGCCATGAACGCGCGCTCGGCGAGGACGGGGCCCTCGAAGCGGCGTACGCGGTCCACGGGGATGCCGGCCATCTGGGCGACCTCTTCCGCGGTCGCGCCGGCCCTTATACGCGCCTGGATGTCACGGGGGCGGAGATGGCTCTCCACCTCGATCTCGATCTGGCCGAGGCGGGGACGGTCGCCGCGCACGGCGGCGCGGAGCCGTTCGTCGATCGGAAGCGTGTACTCCGTGCTGTCCGCAGCCTTCAGCACAAGCCGTGTGCCGTCATTCGAGACGGCCACGACACGCAGTTCGGGCATGGGGACCTCCCGGGTGGTGCCTGCCGACGTCACGTGCGTCGCTGCTTCCGCTAGTCGAGTGTGGCCTGCCCGGGTGCAGCCTGCCACAACCTTGCCTATTTGCCCGGCGTGTCGGGCGCGGGCCCTGGATCGCCGTTATGGCACGGTTACCTATTCGCAACGCTAAGTGACCAACCGCGTCACCTTGTGCAACTAGCCCCCTCCCGGCGGTCCTCAAGGTCGCGGGCACCCCGACGGGAGACCGGACCCAGGGCTCGCAACAGTACTCCATTTGGGCCACGTGCGTGGATTGGCACGCCGCGCAACGAATCCTCTACGACCCCAGGACCCTCCGCAAGTAGTCGTTCCGGAACCGGCGTTCCGGGTCGAGCCGGTCCCGGAGCGCCGTGAACTCCCCGAAGCGCGGATACACCCGGGAGAGGTGTTCCGCGTCCCGCGTGTGGATCTTCCCCCAGTGGGGCCGCCCCTCGTGGGCGGTGAAGATGCGCTCGGCCGCGGTGAAATACCCCTGATGGGGGGTGCCCTTGAACATGTGGACGGCGATGTAGGCGCTGTCCCGGCCGGACGCGGTGGACAGCGTGATGTCGTCGGCCGGCGCGGTGCGCACCTCGACGGGGAAGCTGACCCGCAGCGGCGAGCGGTCGACCATCGCCTTCAGCTCCCGCAGCGTCTCCACCAGGGCCTCGCGCGGAACGGCGTACTCCATCTCCACGAAGCGCACCCGGCGCGGCGAGGTGAACACCTTGTACGGGATGTCGGTGTACGTCCGCGCGGAGAGCGCCCTGCTGGAGATCCGCGCGATGGCCGGAACGGTCGCGGGCACCGCGCGGCCGACCCAGTTGGCCGCCTGGAACACCCCGTTGGAGAGGAACTCGTCCTCGAACCAGCCCCTGAGCCGCGGCACCGGCCGCTCCGGGCCCGCGCTGCGGTTGTTGCGCTTGATGTTGGTGTTGCCGGTGTGCGGGAACCAGTAGAACTCGAAGTGCTCGTTCTCGGCGTGCAACTGGTCGAACTCGGCGCAGACCTGGTCGAACGGCATCGGTTCCTCGCGGGCCGTGAGCAGGAAGACCGGCTCCACCGCGAAGGTGATCGCGGTGACGACGCCGAGGGCGCCGAGCCCGATCCGGGCGGCGGTGAAGACGTCCGGGTTCTCCTCCTCGGAGCAGGTGAGCACCGAACCGTCGGCGGTGACCAGCTCCAGGCCCCGGATCTGGGCGGCGAGGGAGGCCGAGTCGCGGCCCGTGCCGTGGGTGCCCGTACTGGTGGCCCCGGCGGCCGTCTGCTCCATGATGTCGCCCATGTTGGCCAGCGACAGCCCCTCCCGCGCGAGGGCCACGTTCAGCCTCCTGAGCGGGGTGCCGGCCTCCACCGTGACCGTGCCGGCCGCGCGGTCGACGTGACGTATGCCGGTCAGCAGATGGGGGCGGACCAGCAGGCCGTCGGTGGCGGCTATGGAGGTGAAGGAGTGGCCGGTGCCGACCGCCTTCACCGGCATGCCGTCCTCGGCGGCCCGGCGCACGGCGGCGGCCAGCTCGTCGACGGAGGCGGGCGCGGCCTCCCGCGCGGGACGGACGGAGACGTTGCCGCCCCAGTTACGCCATGTGCCGTTCCTCGTGCTCGCTGTGCTGCCCAACGGAGCCTCCCCGACCCGGGGCCGGCCGCTTGAGCCGGCGGTACCCGAGGAAACCGACCGCGACCGCGACGGCGCCGGCCACCGCCGGAACCCCGTACCCGGCACGCGCCCCGGCCGCGTCGATCACCCAGCCGGCCGCGGAGGAGCCGAGCGCGATCCCGACCGCGAGCCCGGTGCTCACCCAGGTCATGCCCTCGGTGAGCTGCGTGCGTGGTACGTGCTCTTCGATGAGGGACATCGTCGTGATCATCGTCGGAGCGATGGACAGACCCGCAACGAACAGCGCCACGGCCAGAAACGACAGGTTCCCGACCAGTAGGAGTGGGATCATACTCACGGCCATGCCGCACACGCCCAGCAGCCAACGGCGTTCCGGCGCCCCCGCGAAGTGCAGCAGCCCGAACACGACGCCCGCCACGCAGGAGCCCAGCGCGTACACGGCGAGCACCACGCTCGCGGCGGCCTTGTGCCCCTCCTCCTCGGCGAACGCCACGGTGACCACGTCCACGGCACCGAAGATCGTCCCCGTCGCCACGAACGTCGCGACCAGCACCTGGAGACCCGGGGCGCGCAGCGCCGTGCCGCCGCCCTTGTGCTCGCGCGGGTGCGGCTCGGGCTCGGTGGCGCGCTGCGCGGTCAGCCAGAAGACGCCGGCCGCCAGGAAGCAGGCCGCGAGCAGCGGGCCGGCCTCCGGGAACCAGGCCGTGGACAGCCCGATGGAGATGATCGGCCCGAAGATGAAGCACATCTCGTCCACCACGGACTCGAACGAGTACGCGGTGTGCAGTTTCGGCGTGCCCCGGTACAGGGCGGCCCAGCGGGCCCGGACCATCGACCCGACGCTCGGGACGCAGCCGATGCCGACGCACGCGACGAACAGCACCCAGTCCGGCCAGCCGTAGTGCGCCGCGAACAGCAGCACCGCCGCCGCGGTGAGCGAGACCAGCGTCGCGGGGCGCAGCACCCGCCGCTGCCCGTACTGGTCCACCAGACGCGAGACCTGCGGGCCCGCCACGGCGGCGGCCAGCGCGATGGTCGCCGACAGCGCGCCGGCCAGTCCGTACCGCCCGGTGAGCTGGGAGATCATCGTCACCACGCCGATGCCCATCATGGACAGCGGCATCCGGCCGAGGAACCCCGCGGCGGAGAAGGCCCTGCTGCCGGGTGCGGCGAACAGGGCGCGGTACGGGCTGGGCACGGGTTCTCCGAAGGTCTCAGTAAGGTGCGACCGCAATTGATACAGCTTACGGGTTAGGTCACCCTAATGCACCCGGGAATCCCACGTCACAGCCGGTGACACCCCCCGCCCCGTCCCGGCTGTCAGCGCCGGGTGGCAGGATCGAGACATGCCTGACGTGCGTGATCCCAGCCCTTACGACGCCCTGCTCCTGCTCTCTTTCGGTGGTCCCGAAGGCCCGGACGACGTGGTCCCGTTCCTGGAGAACGTGACGCGCGGGCGAGGCATCCCCAAGGAACGCCTGAAGGAAGTCGGGCAGCACTACTTCCTCTTCGGCGGGGTCAGCCCCATCAACGACCAGAACCGCGCCCTGCTGGACGCGCTGCGGGGGGACTTCGCCGACCACGGCCTGGACCTGCCGGTCTACTGGGGCAACCGCAACTGGGCGCCCTACCTCACCGACACCCTGCGCGAGATGGTCCGCGACGGCCGCCGCCGCATCCTCGTCCTGGCCACCAGCGCCTACGCCTCGTACTCGGGCTGCCGCCAGTACCGCGAGAACCTCGCCGACGCGCTCGCGACCCTGGAGCAGGAGGGGCTGGAGCTGCCGAAGATCGACAAGCTGCGGCACTACTTCAACCACCCCGGCTTCGTCGAGCCCATGATCGACGGGGTCGTGCGGTCGCTCGCCGACCTGCCCGAGGAGGTCCGGGACGGCGCGCACATCGCCTTCTGCACCCACTCGATCCCCACCTCCGCCGCCGACACCTCCGGCCCGGTGGAGGAGCACGGCGACGGCGGCGCGTACGTCCGGCAGCACCTGGACGTGGCCCGGCTGATCGCCGACGCCGTCCGCGAGCGCACCGGCGTCGACCACCCCTGGCAGCTCGTCTACCAGTCCCGCTCCGGCGCCCCGCACATCCCCTGGCTGGAGCCCGACATCTGCGACCACCTCGAGGAGCGGCACGCGGCCGGGGTCCCGGCCGTGGTCATGGCCCCCATCGGCTTCGTCTCCGACCACATGGAGGTCCTCTACGACCTCGACACCGAGGCCACGGCCAAGGCGGGGGAGCTGGGCCTTCCGGTGCGCCGTTCGGCGACCGTCGGCGCCGACCCGCGGTTCGCCGCCGCGATCCGTGAGCTGATCGTGGAACGCGCCGCCGCCGAACGCGGGCAGGACGTCGCGCCGTGCGCCCTGGGCGCGCTCGGCGCGAGCCACGACCTCTGCCCGGTGGGCTGCTGCCCGGCCCGCGCCCCGCGCCCCGCCGCCGCGGGCGCCGACAGCCCCTACGCATGAGGAGCGCCGTGACCGACCCCCTGCACGTGGAACTGCTTCAGCTCGCCCGGGAGGCGGCCCGCCGCGCGGGCGAGCTGCTGCGGGACGGCCGACCGGCCGACCTCGCGGTCGCCGCGACCAAGTCCAGCCCGATCGACGTCGTCACCGAGATGGACATCGCGGCCGAGAAGCTGATCACCACGCTGATCGCCGAGCGCCGCCCGGAGGACGGCTTCCTCGGCGAGGAGGGCGCCTCCACCGAGGGCAGCAGCGGCGTCCGCTGGGTGATCGACCCGCTCGACGGCACGGTCAACTACCTGTACGGCCTGCCCACCTGGGCCGTCTCCATCGCCGCCGAGCAGGACGGCGAGACCGTGGCCGGGGCGGTAGCGGCCCCCATGCGCGGTGAGGCGTACCACGCGGTGCGCGGCGGCGGCGCCTGGGCCACCGGCGCCTGGACGGGCGAACGGCGGCTGACCTGCCGTCCCTCGCCGCCCCTGGACCAGGCCCTGGTGTCGACCGGCTTCAACTACGTCACCGAGGTCCGCACCCACCAGGCCGACGTGGCGCGGCGGCTGATCCCCCTGCTGCGGGACATCCGGCGCGGCGGCTCGGCCGCGATCGACCTGTGCGACCTCGCCGCGGGGCGCCTCGACGGCTACTACGAGCGCGGGCTGCACCCCTGGGACCTGGCCGCCGGTGACCTGATCGCCCGCGAGGCGGGCGCGCGGACCGGTGGCCGCCCCGGAGACCGCCCGTCCTGGGACCTCACGGTCGCCGCGACCCCGGGCGTCTTCGAGCCCCTCCAGCGGCTGCTGGAGGACCACGGCGCCTGGCACGACTGAGGCACACGGACACGAACGGGCCCCGGCGCTGGATTCGCCGGGGCCCGTCGTGGTGCGAGTGTGGTGCGAGCCGGTCAGACGCTGTACGCGCCGACCTCCACGCCGTGTTCGGCGGCGAGGCGGCGCAGGTCGTCGAGTTCGCCCTGTTCCACGTCGACGAGGAAGTCGTCGCCGTCGTCGCGGGCCCGCGACAGATCGGACTCGGTCGCCTTTATGCGCTGCAGAAGTCCTGCGGTGAATGCGTCCATGCTGCGCCCCCTCGTCCTGGGTCGGTGGGTCGGTGGCACGGGGGTGTGCCGTTCGGAAGGGACGATCACGTCCGAGGCGGATGCCCAGCGCCGCTCGGCCGGGCGGCGGCGGTGCCGGACATCCACGCCCGCTCTGCGGAAGCGGACTGCTGCGCACCGCATGGTGGTGCGGTACGTGCAGAGCGTGATCGTGGGATGTAAGACCCGTCCTCCCCAAGCTCTCTTCCGAGGAAACCTAACCGCGCGAGAAATTCTCGTATTCCCGCCCCGTTCGCCCGGATGTTCCCCGGTCCCGCACCCGCCTTCCCCGCCCCCTCCCCGCCTTACAGCCGACTTATGGCCGAAAAGGGCAGGATGGAGGTCAACACACCCACCCGTACCCCTGCCCGAGTGCGCCCTGAGGCGCTGTCCGACCAAGGGCGGGACATCAGGAAGGACAAGCGACGTGCGCGTACTCGTCGTCGAGGACGAGCAGCTGCTCGCCGATGCGGTGGCCACCGGACTGCGCCGGGAGGCCATGGCCGTCGACGTCGTGTACGACGGTGCGGCCGCCCTGGAGCGCATCGGCGTCAACGACTACGACGTGGTCGTCCTCGACCGCGACCTCCCGCTCGTGCACGGCGACGACGTCTGCCGCAGGATCGTCGAGCTCGGCATGCCCACGCGCGTGCTGATGCTCACGGCGTCCGGCGACGTCAGCGACCGGGTCGAGGGCCTGGAGATCGGCGCCGACGACTACCTGCCCAAGCCCTTCGCGTTCAGCGAGCTCATCGCGCGCGTGCGCGCCCTCGGGCGGCGTACGAGCGTGCCGCTGCCGCCCGTTCTGGAGCGTGCCGGGATCAAGCTCGACCCCAACCGCCGCGAGGTCTTCCGCGACGGCAAGGAGGTGCAGCTCGCGCCGAAGGAGTTCGCCGTCCTGGAGGTGCTCATGCGCAGCGAGGGCGCGGTCGTCTCCGCGGAGCAGCTGCTGGAGAAGGCCTGGGACGAGAACACGGACCCGTTCACCAACGTGGTGCGGGTGACCGTGATGACCCTGCGCCGCAAACTGGGGGAGCCGCCGGTCATCGTGACCGTGCCCGGCTCCGGATACCGGATCTGATGACCGATGGCCGCCACACCCGCGCCCCCCACGGCGCCCCCCAAGCCCACCTGGGACCCCCGCTCGGCCACTCCTCTGCCGTGGCTGCGTCCCACCATCCGCATACGGCTCACGCTGCTGTACGGCGGCATGTTCCTGATCGCCGGCATCCTGCTGCTGTCGATCATCTACCTGCTCGCCGCCCAGGCCCTGCGCACCGGCAGCCAGCCCCTGTTCAAGATCGTCGACTTCGACGGCCTGAGGGTCTCCAGCAACGACTGCCCGGGCATCACCAACGGCAACCTGGAGCTGTCCGAGTTCAACGCCCGGATCAGCGAGTGCATCGACCACCAGCGCCAGGTGGCCCTGGACAACCTGCTCAGCCGCTCCCTGCTGGCCCTGCTGGGCCTCGCCGTCATCGCCTTCGCCTTCGGCTACGCCATGGCCGGCCGGGTCCTGTCGCCGCTGGGCCGGATCACCCGCACCGCCCGCGCGGTGGCCGGCTCGGACCTGTCCCGCCGGATCGAGCTGGACGGCCCGGACGACGAGCTGAAGGAGCTGGCCGACACCTTCGACGACATGCTGGAGCGGCTCCAGCGGGCGTTCACCGCCCAGCAGCGCTTCGTGGGCAACGCCTCGCACGAGCTGCGCACCCCGCTGGCGATCAACCGCACCCTGCTGGAGGTGCACCTCTCCGATCCCCACGCCCCGGTGGAGCTCCAGCAGCTGGGCAGGACGCTGCTGTCCACCAACGAGCGCAGTGAACAGCTCGTGGAGGGCCTGCTGCTGCTCGCCCGCAGCGACAACCAGATCGTCGAGCGCAAACCCGTGGACCTCGCCGAGGTCGCCACCCAGGCGATCGACCAGGTGCACGGCGAGGCGGAGGCCAAGGGCGTGGAGATCCGCGGCGCGCGCCGGCCCGCGGTGGTCCAGGGCAACGGTGTGCTGCTGGAGCGGATCGCGCTGAACCTGGTGCAGAACGCCGTGCGGTACAACGTGCCCGAGGAGGGCTGGGTCGAGGTCACCACCGAGGTGGAGCACGGACAGGCGGTCCTGGTGGTGTCGAACACGGGGCCGGTGGTACCCGCGTACGAGATCGACAACCTCTTCGAGCCGTTCCGGCGGCTGCGCACCGAGCGCACGGGCAGCGACAAGGGCGTCGGACTCGGTCTGTCCATCGTGCGGTCGGTGGCCCGGGCACACGGTGGGCACATCTACGCACAACCGCGTGAGGGGGGCGGGCTCGTGATGCGTGTCACCCTGCCGATCTGAGATGATGCCCCCGACACGACGGGGTGTTCGCTTTGAGCGGAATTTTCGGGGCGCCTCTCCGGTAATCCCGTGTGTGATCGATCACAGGAGCGATTCCTCGAATGTCCACTCTCCGTGATCATGTATCCCCGCGAAAGTCGGGAAAGTCCCGGTTTTCAGGGGGCCTGATCACGGGAAGTACACGGTGAGGCGCCTTTGAAGTGCGGTATTCGGACCGTGTACGGTCCCCATCGCCATCCAACCCGATCACTCATGAGGGGTCCGGTTGGGTGTCGATTGAGTAACAGACCTTGATGTGAGGCAAAATCTCCGCCTCAGGTCGGGCACAAGTCCGGCCTCTCACGCGTTACGTGCGCTGGAGACACCGCATACACCCAGAGGGGGAGAGCGACTATGGCAACCGACTACGACACTCCACGCAAGACCGACGACGACGTCGACTCGGACAGCCTCGAAGAGCTGAAGGCCCGGCGGAACGACAAGTCGGCCTCGGCCGTGGACGTCGACGAGTTCGAGGCCGCCGAGGGCCTGGAACTGCCCGGAGCGGACCTCTCGAACGAGGAGCTGGCCGTCCGGGTCCTGCCCAAGCAGCAGGACGAGTTCACCTGCATGAGCTGCTTCCTGGTCCACCACCGCAGCCAGCTGGCCCGCGAGAAGAACGGCCAGCCGATCTGCCGCGACTGCGACTGAGGCGGGGTCGGCCGTGACTGGCTCGACCCCTCCGCGGAAGCGCCGCTTCTTCGCCAGGGGAGCGGACCCGGGGCCCCAGGAGGGCCCGCAGCACGACACGCGTGACCAAGAGCGGGGCTCAACCGGTACCGGGGCGGCCTCGCTCGAAGCGGCAGCCGGCCGGAGTGACCTCCCGGCACCCCTGGAGGTCACCGCGCCCGTGGCGCACCGGCGGGTCGCCGTGATCCGCGAGAAGGCCCTGGAAGGCGCCCGCAAGGGCGGTGCCCGCGCCCGCGCGGGACTGGGGCACCTCGCGGACCGGATCATCGAGATCGCCCCGCGGGTGCCCGTGCGCGACCTCGGGACGCTGCGCCGGCAGTTCCCCGGCCTCGGCCCCGAGGAGCTCGCGGACAGGCTCGTGGCGGGCGCCGCGAAGGCCACGGCGACGGTCGGGGCCGGAGTCGGCGCGGCGGCCATGATGCCCGTACCGCCCGCGATGCCGGCGGAGCTGGCCGCCGAGATCACCGGCGTCGCCGCGATCGAGCTCAAGCTGATCGCCGAACTCCACGAGGTCTACGGCGTACGGCCGGCCGGCACCCTCGCCCAGCGCAGCACCGTGTACCTCAACTCCTGGTCGGAGGAGCGCGGGATCGAGGCGACCAAGCCCTCGACCGTGAGCGCGGCGCTGAACAGCCGCATGAAGCGCGAACTGCGCCAGCGGATCATGAAGCGCACGGTCCGCAACCTGCCGAACCTGATGCCGTTCCTGGTGGGGGCCGCCGTGGGCGCCGCCATGAACCGCAGGGACACCAGGAAGCTCGCCGCACGCATCCGGGACGACCTGCGCGGGATCCAGGTGCCCTGGGACGCGCTGCCGGCCCTCCCCGCACTGGAGCGTCCCGAGGACGCCCTCCCCGAGGACGCCCTCAAGGAGCTCGGCGGCCACCGGGGGAAGGACGACGGGCACCGGGCCCCGTGAGTCCTCCGGGCGGCATCCCACCCGCGTGCCGCCCGTACCGCCGCTAGGCGGCGTCCGCCGCGTCCTTCGCCGCCCGCAGCGCCCGCGCCAGCCGCTCCGGCTCGCGTGTCGACAGGAAGACGTAGGGAGTCGGGTCCGCCGGGTCCGTGACGTCCACGCGCAGCGCGCCCGGGATGTACGCCCGCAGCAGCATGAAACAGCGCGGGTCGGCCTTGTGGGAGCGCCAGGCCCGGGCCTCGTCGGCGTCCAGGACCTCCGCCTCGCCCAGCGCCGACACCGGGATCTTCGCCTCGCCCGCGATCAGGTGGCCGCCCACCACCCGGATGCGCACCGAGCCGTACGAACTGGCCACGACGGCCGCCGCGGCGGTGCCGCCGGCCAGGCCGCCGAGCATCGGCAGCGTGCCGAACGGCAGCAGGATCAGCGCCAGGGAGACCCCCACCAGGAAGGAGATCAGCCACCAGGAGCGGGGTGCGGTGAGACGTTCTTCGTACGGGGTGGCGGAGAGCTGCATGAATCCAAGCTTGGCACGGTGTCGGGCCGGGACCCGCGCGCGGGTAAGGTCTGCGGCTGTGAGTGGTACTTCCGCAGCTCTTCAGCCTCCGGCCGACGCCGTGCCCCCCGTGCGCCATCCGGACGCCCCCGCACCCGGCGAGCTCCTGGGCGCGCACTACGGACAGTGTTTCGGCTGTGGCGGAGAACAGCCCCACGGGCTGCACCTCGAGGCCCGCGCCGGCGAAGGCGTGTCGATCACCGCCGAGTTCACCGTGCGGCCCGTCCACCAGGGCGCCCCGGGACTCGCGCACGGCGGGGTGCTCGCCACCGCCCTGGACGAGACGCTCGGCTCGCTCAACTGGCTGCTGCGCACGATCGCGGTGACCGGCAGGCTGGAGACCGACTTCGTCCGGCCCGTGCCGGTCGGCACCGTGCTGCACCTCCGGGCCGAGGTGACGGCGGTGGCCGGACGGAAGATCTACTGCACCGCCACCGGACGCGTCGGCGGCCCCGACGGGCCGGTCGCGGTCCGCGCCGACGCCCTGTTCATCGAGGTCAAGGTCGACCACTTCGTCGACCACGGCCGTCAGGAGGAGATCCGGGCCGCGATGGAGGACCCCGACCAGGTCCGCCGCGTCCGCGCCTTCGAGGTGAACCCGTGAGCGGGCCCCGCTCCGGCGCGCTCGAGGTACTGATCAGGCGTGTCGACCCCGACGTACCGCTTCCGGAGTACGAGCACCCGGGGGACGCGGGGGCCGATCTGCGGACCACCGAGGCCCGCGAACTGGCTCCCGGCGAGCGGGCGGTACTGCCCACGGGGGTGTCTGTGGCGCTGCCCGACGGGTACGCGGCCTTCGTGCACCCGCGATCCGGTCTCGCCGCCCGTTGCGGCGTCGCCCTGGTGAATGCCCCGGGGACGGTTGATGCCGGGTACCGTGGGGAGATCAAGGTGATCGTGGTGAATCTCGACCCGCGCGAGACCGTGCGGTTCGAGCGCTTCGACCGGATTGCCCAACTGGTCGTCCAGCAGGTCGAGAGGGTCCGCTTCGTACCGGTGGCGGAGCTTCCCGGCTCGGCGCGGGCCGAGGGGGGCTTCGGGTCCACCGGCGGGCACGCCTCGGTGGAGGGCGAGAACGGCACAAGCGGTCAGGCCGCCGTCGGCGGCACAGCGGGTGGGAATCGATACGCTTCGGTCGTATCCGACCGGGAAGGACAGTGACGTGTTCGGACGTCGCAAGAAGAAGGATGCCGCCGACGGTGCGGCCGGCGAGGCCGAGCAGGTCGTCGACGGTGTCGACGCTGAGGCGGGCGAGGAGGCCGAGCGGCTGAGGCTCGAGCCGGCGCCGCGGCCCGACGGGCCCTGGGACAGCACCGAGATCAGCGCGCCCGGCGAGGGCCGGGTCGATCTGGGCGGCCTTTTCGTGCCCGGTGTCGACGGCATGGAGCTGCGGGTGGAGGTCGCGGGCGACGCGATCGTCGCGGCCACCGTCGTGCTGCGGGACAGCGCCATCCAGCTGCAGGCCTTCGCCGCGCCCAAGCGGGAGGGCATCTGGGGCGAGGTGCGCGAGGAGATTGCGGCCGGCATCACCCAGCAGGGCGGCATCATCGACGAGGTCGAGGGCCCGCTGGGCTGGGAGCTGCGGGCCCAGGTGCCGGTGCAGCTGCCGGACGGCACCGGTGGCTTCCAGGTCGTGCGGTTCGTCGGTGTGGACGGTCCCCGCTGGTTCCTGCGCGGGGTGATCTCGGGCCAGGGCGCGGTGCAGCCGGGGGCCGCCGGGCTCCTCGAGCAGATCTTCCGGGACACGGTCGTGGTGCGCGGCGAGGGCCCGATGGCCCCGCGCGACCCGATCGTCCTGAAGCTGCCGAACGACGCGCAGATGGTCCCCGAGAACGTGCAGCAGGAGGAGGGGGGCTCCCGCTTCGCCGGCGGCATGGGCCAGCTCCAGCGCGGACCGGAGATCACCGAGGTCCGCTAGCCGGGTCTCCGACGGGTCGAAGGGCCGCATCCCGGGCGGGGTGCGGCCCTTTTCACGTGCGCGAGCCGGTGTGCGGTGCGGGGCGGGGCGGACCGGGGCGTCGGGCGTTGACGCCGACCGGGGGCGGGCCGCGTTGCCCGGCGCTTGCGGGGTGCCTCCCCCAGTGCCCGAACGGCCGGGGAGGCGCCCCCATCGCCCTGGGGGTACCTCCCAGGCCCTTCAGGCACCGGGGGAGGCACGACTGCCCGCGGTCGCGGCGGCTGTCCGCGGTTGCGGCGGTACTCGTGGTGGTTGCGTGCTCGTGGGCGTGGGGGACGAGTCGGTCCGGCTGTTGATCGACCGGGCGCCCAGCGGGGATACTGGCGCCCGGTCCACGGGGGAGGGCGGTCGGATGGGTCAGGCGGTCACCGCGACCATGGTGCGCGTCGAGGACGTGCACAAGTCGTACGGCACCGGAGCCGCCGCCGTCCACGCGCTGCGCGGTGTCTCCTTCGACGTGCCGCGCGGTGAACTGGTCGCCCTCAAGGGCCGCTCCGGGTCCGGGAAGACCACGCTCCTGAACATCGTCGGCGGCCTCGACACCCCTGACCGGGGACGGGTCGCCGTCGGCGGCCGCGACCTCGCCGGCCTCGACGAGAACGGGCTGCTCGCCCTGCGCCGGGACCACGTCGGCTTCGTCTTCCAGTCCTTCGGACTCATCCCCGTCCTCACCGCCGCCGAGAACGTCGGCGTCCCGCTGCGGCTGCGCCGCGCCGACCCGCGCGAGCGCGAGGAGCGCGTCGACCTGCTGCTGTCCCTCGTCGGCCTCGCCGACCACGCCGCCCAGCGGCCCGGCGAACTCTCCGGCGGCCAGCAGCAGCGCGTCGCCATCGCCCGCGCCCTCGCCAACAGCCCCTCCCTCCTCATCGCCGACGAGCCCACCGGCCAGCTGGACGCGGAGACCGGGCACGCCGTGATGGAGCTGCTGCGCGCGGTCGTCCGCAGCGAGCACGTCACCGCGCTCGTCGCCACCCACGACACCACCCTCCTCGGCCTCGCCGACCGCGTCCTGGAGTTGAGCGACGGCGGGATCACCGAGCACTGACCCCCGCCGGGGCCCCGCGTCCGGCCGGGCGTCACGGGGGAAGACAATGAGGTCATGGGACGTGGCAGCCTTCGGATCCACCTCGGTGCGGCACCGGGCGTCGGCAAGACGTACGCGATGCTCTCCGAGGCCCACCGCCGTGCCGGTCGCGGCACCGACTGCGTGGTGGCCCACGTCGAGCCGTACGGCAGGCCCCGCACCGAGGAGCTGCTGCACGGACTGGAGCGGATCCCGCCCCGGGACGTCGAGCACCGCGGGGCCGTCCTGACCGAGATGGACCTCGACGCGGTCCTCGCCCGCCGCCCCCGGGTGGCCCTCGTCGACGAACTCGCCCACACCAACGCCCCCGGCTCGCGCAACGCCAAGCGCTGGCAGGACGTGGAGGAGCTGCTCGCCGCCGGGATCGACGTCCTCTCCACGGTGAACATCCAGCACCTGGAGTCGCTGGGCGACGTCGTGGAGTCGATCACCGGCGTACGGGAGCGGGAGACGGTACCCGACGAGGTGGTGCGGCGGGCGGACCAGATCGAGCTGGTCGACATGACGCCCGAGGCGCTGCGCCGCCGCATGGCGCACGGCAACATTTACCAGCCGGACAAGGTCGACGCCGCCCTGTCCAACTACTTCCGCCCCGGCAACCTCACCGCGCTCAGGGAGCTGGCGCTGCTGTGGGTGGCCGACCGGGTCGACGCCCACCTCCAGCGCTACCGCAGCGAGCACGAGGTCTCGGCGATATGGGGCTCCCGCGAACGGATCGTCGTCGGCCTGACCGGCGGTCCCGAGGGCCGCACCCTGCTCCGGCGGGCCGCGCGGCTGGCGGAGAAGGGCGCCGGCGGCGAGCTGCTCGCCGTCTACATCTCCCGCAGCGACGGGCTCACCGCGGCCTCCCCCGGGGAGCTGGTCGAACAGCGCACCCTGGTGGAGGACCTCGGCGGCACCTTCCACCACGTCGTCGGCGACGACATACCGGCCGCCCTGCTCGCCTTCGCGCGCGGGGCCAACGCCACCCAGATCGTGCTCGGCTCCTCGCGCCGCCCGGCCTGGCAGTACGTCCTGGGACCCGGTGTCGGCGCGACCGTCGCCCGGGACTCGGGACCCGACCTGGACGTGCACATCGTCACCCACGAGGAGGTCGCCAAGGGCCGCGGGCTGCCCGGAGCCCGGGGCGCCCGGCTCGGGCGCTCCCGGCTGGCCTGGGGCTGGGCGGTCGGGGTGGCCGGCCCGGCGGCGGTGGCGCTGCTGCTCAGCGCGGTCGACCTGGGACTCGCCAACGACATGCTATTGTTCCTGGCCCTGACGGTGGCGGCGGCCCTGCTCGGCGGGCTCTGGCCGGCGCTGGCCTCCGCGGCGGTCGGCTCGCTGCTGCTGAACTACTTCTACACCCCGCCCCTGCACACCTGGACCGTCTCCGACCCGAAGAACATCGTCGCCATCGTGATCTTCGTCGCGGTCGGCGCGGCGGTGGCGTCCGTGGTCGACCTCGCGGCCCGGCGCACCCACCAGGCGGCCCGGCTGCGCGCCGAATCGGAGATCCTCTCGTTCCTCGCCGGCAACGTGCTGCGCGGGGAGACCGGCCTGGAGGACCTGCTGGAGCGGGTCCGGGAGACCTTCGGCATGGAGTCCGCCGCCCTCCTCGAACGCGCGGGCGACGTCGAGCCGTGGACCTGCGCGGGGCGGGCGGGGCGCGGACGCCCGGTCGAACGGCCCGAGGACGCGGACGTGGAGGTGCCGGTCGGCGACCACATGGCGCTGGCGCTGACCGGCCGGGTGCCGCCCGCCGAGGACCGCAGGGTGCTGGCCGCCTTCGCCGCGCAGGCCGCCGTCGTCCTGGACCGCCGCCGGCTGCGCGAGCAGGCCGACCGGGCCCTCGCCCTCGCCGAGGGCAACCGCATCCGCACCGCGCTGCTGGCCGCCGTCAGCCACGACCTGCGCACCCCGCTGGCCGGGATCAAGGCCGCCGTCTCCTCGCTGCGCTCCGAGGACGTCGAGTGGTCCCCCGAGGACCGGGCCGAGCTGCTGGAGGGCATCGAGGACGGCGCCGACCGCCTGGACCACCTGGTGGGCAACCTGCTGGACATGTCCCGGCTGCACACCGGCACGGTCACCCCCCTGATCCGCGGGATCGACCTGGACGAGGTGGTGCCGATGGCGCTCGGCGGGGTGCCCGAGGGCAGCGTGACCCTGGACGTCCCCGAGGCCCTGCCCATGGTCGCCGTGGACCCGGGGCTGCTGGAGCGGGCGCTGGCCAACGTGATCGAGAACGCCGTCAAGTACAGTCCCCCCGGCCTGCCCGTCCTGGTCGCCGCCAGCGCCCTCGCCGACCGGATCGAGGTGCGGGTGGTGGACCGCGGCCCCGGCGTCCCCGACGAGGCCAAGGGCCACATCTTCGAGCCCTTCCAGCGGCACGGTGACGCCCCGCGCGGAGCCGGTGTCGGCCTCGGACTGGCGGTCGCCCGGGGCTTCGCCGAGGCCATGGGCGGCACCCTGAACGCCGAGGACACCCCCGGCGGCGGCCTCACCATGACGCTCACCCTGTGCGCCGCCGCGGCGCACCCGGAGAACCCGCGGGCCGCGACGGCCGCAGAACCCGAAAGGCAGCCCTCATGACCCGTGTGCTGGTGGTCGACGACGACCCGGCGATCGTGCGCGCCCTCGTGATCAACCTCAGGGCACGCTCGTACGAGGTCGACTCCGCCCACGACGGCGCCGGCGCCCTCCGTACGGCCGCCGCCCGCCATCCCGACGTCGTCGTCCTCGACCTCGGCCTGCCCGACATGGACGGCGTCGAGGTGATCAGGGGGCTGCGCGGCTGGACCCGGGTGCCGATCCTGGTGCTGTCCGCCCGGCACGCCTCCGACGAGAAGGTCCAGGCACTGGACGCGGGGGCCGACGACTACGTCACCAAGCCCTTCGGCATGGACGAACTGCTGGCCCGGCTGCGGGCCGCCGTACGCCGCGCGGAGCCCGCCGGCGACGGGGGCGACACGGTGGTGGAGACCGCCGCCTTCACCGTCGACCTGGCCGCGAAGAAGGTCAACCGCGGCGGCAAGGACATACGGCTGACCCCCACCGAATGGCACCTGCTGGAGGTGCTGGTGCGCGGCGGCGGCCGGCTGGTGGCGCAGAAGCAGCTGCTGCGGGAGGTGTGGGGGCCGTCGTACGGGACGGAGACGAACTACCTGCGCGTGTACATGGCGCAGCTGCGGCGGAAGCTGGAGGCGGATCCGTCACATCCGAAGCACCTCATCACCGAGCCGGGCATGGGCTACCGCTTCGAGAAGTGAAGGTCAGGGGCGCCCCCGCGCGGAGTGTCGCGGGGCGGGCCGTTCGGCCCGGGGCGGCAGGGGGTACGTAACCGTCAGTGCACCCCGGTACGCTTCAAGCATGAGTGCTGTTCCTCGACCGGAGAAGCCGGCAGGCCGGTTCCGGCGCATGCTCGACCGGCTCTCCTCGTCTCAGGAGGACCTGGAGTCCGAGGAGCTGCGTGAGGACGCCGAGACGGCCGGCTGCACGCGGATAGGCGACTGCCGCGACCGGCAGATCGTCACGGTTACTGGTACCTTGCGCACGGTCACGCTGAGGCCGCGCGCCGGGGTTCCGGCCCTGGAGGCCGAACTGTTCGACGGCTCCGCCGCGCTCGACGTGGTGTGGCTCGGCAGGCGCTCCATCGTGGGCATAGAACCGGGGCGCAGGCTGATCGCATCGGGCCGGATCTCGATGAGCCGGGGCCGCCGGGTGCTGTTCAATCCGAAATACGAACTGAGACCCCTCGGACGGGAGTAGCCGGTGACGTCACTCGACAAGCCGACGACCGAAGACACATCCGCGGACGACGCCCGGGCGGTGACCGAAGCCGCCCTCTTCGAGGCGTTCGGCGGGGTGCGGGGCATGGTCGAGACGGTGCTCCCCGGGCTGCTCTTCGTCAGCATCTACACGGTCAACAAGGACCTGCACATGTCGGCGATCGCGGCGCTCGCCGTGGCGCTGGTGATGGTCGTGGTCCGGCTGGCGATGAAGGACACCGTCAAGCACGCCTTCAGCGGCGTCTTCGGCGTCGCCTTCGGCGTGGTCTTCGCGATGATGACCGGCAACGCCAAGGACTTCTACCTGCCGGGCATGCTGTACACGCTGGGCCTGGCCCTGGCGTACATCGTCACGGCGATGGCGGGCGTCCCGCTGATCGGTCTGATGCTGGGCCCCGTCTTCAAGGAGAACCTCTCCTGGCGCACCCGGAACCCCGGCCGGAAGAAGGCGTACACCAAGGCCAGTTGGGCCTGGGGGCTGATCCTGCTCGGCAAGAGCGCGATTCTCTTCCCGCTGTACTGGTGGGCGGACACCACGCAGCTGGGCTGGGTGCTGGTCGCGCTGAAGATTCCGCCGTTCCTGCTGGCCGTGTACCTGACCTGGGTGTTCCTGGCGAAGGCGCCGC
This sequence comes from Streptomyces sp. NPDC044984, assembly GCF_040646935.1. NCBI lineage: Bacteria > Bacillati > Actinomycetota > Actinomycetes > Kitasatosporales > Streptomycetaceae > Streptomyces > Streptomyces sp. NPDC044984. The sequence continues at coordinate 15,110 of NZ_JBEZBE010000017.1, read as the reverse complement.
CGCCCATCGACGTGTTCGCCGAGATGGAGGCGGAGGAGCGCGCGGAAGAGGAGCGCAAGGCCGCCGCCGCGCAGGAGAACGACGGGACGACGACGGCCGGCCGTCACCGCCGCGAGTCCTAGTCCGTACGGAAGAGGGGGCGCCCGGAGAACTCCGGACGCCCCCTCTTTTACGGCTTCTACGGCTTCTACGGCTCCCTGCGGACCGAGAGCAGGTCCTCCAACTGCTCCTCACGCGCCTGGGCGGCCACGAAGAGGAGTTCGTCGCCGGCCTCCAGGGAGTCCTCCCGGGTCGGCGTCAGGACGCGCGTGCCGCGGATGATGGTGACCAGCGAGGTGTCCTGCGGCCACGCGACGTCCCCGACCTGCGTGCCGGCCAGCGCCGACTCCTCCGGCAGGGTCAGCTCGACCAGGTTGGCGTCGCCGTGGCTGAAGCGCAGCAGCCGGACCAGGTCGCCCACGCTCACCGCCTCCTCCACCAGGGCCGACATCAGGCGCGGGGTGGAGACGGCGACGTCCACGCCCCAGGACTCGTTGAAGAGCCACTCGTTCTTCGGGTTGTTCACCCGGGCGACGACGCGCGGAACGCCGTACTCGGTCTTGGCGAGCAGCGAGACGACCAGGTTGACCTTGTCGTCGCCGGTCGCGGCGATGACGACGTTGCAGCGCTGGAGCGCCGCCTCGTCCAGGGAGGTGATTTCGCAGGCGTCGGCGAGCAGCCACTCCGCCTGCGGCACGCGCTCGACCGAGATGGCGGTCGGCGCCTTGTCGATCAGCAGGACCTCGTGGCCGTTCTCCAGCAGCTCGCCCGCGATCGAGCGGCCGACGGCGCCGGCTCCGGCGATGGCGACCCTCATCAGTGACCGCCCTCCTGTTCGGGACCCTTGGCGAACGCCGCCTCGACCCGGTCGATCTCATCGGTGCGCATCATCACGTGCACCAGGTCCCCCTCCTGCAGCACCGTCTGCGAGCTGGGCAGCATCGCCTCGCCGAGCCGGGTCAGGAAGGCCACCCGCACGCCGGTCTCGTCCTGCAGCCTGCTGATCCTGTGTCCCACCCAGGCCGTGGAGGTGTGCACCTCGGCGAGCTGGACCCCACCGGTGGGGTCGCGCCACAGCGGCTCGGCACCCGAGGGGAGCAGCCGGCGCAGCATCTGGTCGGCCGTCCAGCGCACGGTCGCCACGGTGGGGATGCCCAGGCGCTGGTAGACCTCCGCGCGGCGCGGGTCGTAGATGCGGGCGGCGACGTTCTCGATGCCGAACATCTCCCGGGCCACCCGCGCGGCGATGATGTTGGAGTTGTCACCGCTGGAGACGGCGGCGAAGGCGCCCGCGTCCTCGATGCCCGCCTCGCGCAGCGTGTCCTGGTCGAAACCGACGCCGGTGACCCGGCGGCCGCCGAACGAGGAGCCCAGCCGGCGGAAGGCGGTGGGGTCCTGGTCGATCACGGCGACCGTGTGCCCCTGTTCCTCCAGGTTCTGGGCCAGGGCGGAACCCACCCTTCCGCAGCCCATGATGACAATATGCATCGCGTCACACCGCGCTTCCTGCAGGCCGTTCGACCTTCATGACCTTCGTGCTCATGTCTCTCTTTCGGCTCGCCAGGCAAACATCGCGGCCTGCGTGCGGGCCGCCAGGCAACATCATGCCGGGGGATCGCGGTCCCGACGCCCTCCGGGGCCCGGCCGCCGCGTTCGTGTGCCGGGTCCAACGTATCCGCACCGCCCGGGCACGACCGAGACCCGGGGCAAGGAGAGAGCCGGCCATGACCACCGAGATCGACGTCCTCGTCCTGGGCGGCGCGGGTGTGGACACGATCGTGCACGTGCCCGAGCTGCCCGTACCGCTCGCCGACAGCCACATGATCCGGCCGGGCATCGTCACCCGCGCGGGGCAGAGCGGCGATTTCGTCGCCCTCGGCACCAGCGCCCTCGGCCTGCGCACCCACCACCTCGACCTGATCGGCGACGACCACGAGGGCGACCTCGTCCGCGCCCTGCACCGGGACCACGGCATCGGGCTCACCGCCGTACCGCAGTCGTGCGGCACCAAGCGCGCCGTCAACCTGGTCGGCCCCGACGGCCGGAGGCTCTCCCTGTACGACGCGACCCGCTGGTCCGAGACGGACCGGCTGCCCGAGGAGACGGTGCGCGAGCTGGCCGCCGTCAGCCGGCACGCCCACGTCGTCATCACCCAGCCGTGCGCCGGCGCCCTGCCGCTGCTGCGCGAGTCGGGCGTGACGATCTCGACCGACCTGCACGACTGGGACGGCGTCAACCCCTACCACGAGCCCTTCGCCCTCGCCGCGGACCTCGTCTTCCTCTCCGCCGCCGCCCTGACCGACCCGGAGCCCGTCATGCGCCGGATCGCCGCGCGGGGCCGGGCCCGGATCGTCGTCGCCACCGCGGGCGCCGAGGGCGCTCACCTGCTGGCCGACGACGAACTGACCCGTGTTCCCGCGGCCGGGCCCCCGGCACCGGTCGTCGACTCCAACGGGGCCGGCGACGCCTTCGCGGCCGCCTTCCTGCACGGCTGGCTCGGCGGCGAGGACGCCCTCCGCTGCGCCCGGCTCGGGGCGGTGGCGGGGGCGTACGCCTGCACGGTGCCGTCGACGCGGGTGGCCGCCATCGGACCGGAGGCCCTGCTCGCCGGAGCCGCCGAGCCGGCCTCCGGGACGGTCCCCGAGCCGGTCCCCGGGACGGTCAGCGGCGCGTGATGCTGCGCACGCTCGCCAGCGTGAGGATCCCGAGGCCGACGAGGGCGGCCGCGGCGCCGATCAGTTCTGGGATCGGGTGCATGGAACCTCCACGGAGCGGCAACGGAGCGGCAACGGACGGGAAGCGGCCGGGGCGGCGGACGACGCTCGGTCACAGAGGCGACGACGCTCGGTCACAGAGGCGACGACGTTCGGTCATATAGGCATAGAACTGCCCCGACCTGCCGAATCAGCGGTCCGGTCACCCGGTGATTTCACCCGGAGGGCAGAGGCGTATGGATGCCGTATGGATGTGGGGTGGTGGTTGGGCCACCCCTGGTCCGAAGGCTTACGATCCACTGCTGTGTCCAAATTGACCGACGTGCCCAAACGGATTCTGATCGGGCGCGCACTGCGCAGTGACCGGCTGGGCGAGACGCTCCTGCCGAAGCGCGTCGCACTCCCCGTCTTCGCCTCCGACCCGCTCTCCTCCGTGGCGTACGCCCCCGGCGAGGTGCTGCTGGTCCTGTCGATCGCGGGCCTGTCGGCGTACCACTTCAGCCCCTGGATCGCCGTCGCGGTCGTCGTGCTGATGTTCACCGTGGTCGCCTCCTACCGGCAGAACGTGCACGCCTACCCCAGCGGCGGCGGCGACTACGAGGTGGCCACCACCAACCTCGGCCCCAAGGCCGGGCTGACCGTCGCCAGCGCCCTGCTCGTCGACTACGTCCTCACCGTCGCCGTGTCGATCTCCTCCGGGATCGAGAACCTGGGCTCGGCGGTCCCGTTCGTCGTCGAGCACAAGGTGGCCTGCGCGATCGGCGTGATCGTGCTGCTGACGCTGATGAACCTGCGCGGCGTGAAGGAGTCGGGCACCCTCTTCGCGATCCCCACCTACGTCTTCGTCGCGGGCGTCTTCACCATGATCGCCTGGGGGGCGTTCCGCGGGGTCGTGCTCGGCGATGACATGCGGGCGCCGACCGCGGACTTCGAGATCAAACCCGAACACCCCGGCCTCGCCGGCTTCGCCCTGGTCTTCCTCCTCCTGCGCGCCTTCTCCTCCGGCTGCGCCGCGCTCACCGGCGTCGAGGCGATCTCCAACGGCGTACCGGCCTTCCGCAAGCCCAAGTCGCGCAACGCCGCGACCACGCTCGCCATGATGGGCCTGCTCGCCGTCACCATGTTCTGCGGCATCATCGCGCTGGCCGCCGCCACCGACGTCCGCATGGCCGAGAACCCCGCCAAGGACCTGATCCACGACGGCGCCCCGCTCGGCGCGGACTACGTCCAGGACCCGGTGATCTCCCAGGTCGCCGAGGCCGTCTTCGGCCACGGCAGCATCCTGTTCATGATCCTCGCCGCCGCCACCGCGCTGGTGCTGTTCCTCGCCGCGAACACCGCCTACAACGGCTTCCCGCTGCTCGGCTCGATCCTCGCCCAGGACCGCTACCTCCCCCGTCAGCTGCACACCCGCGGCGACCGCCTCGCCTTCTCCAACGGCATCGTGCTGCTCGCGGGCGCGGCCGCCCTGCTGGTGTGGGTCTACGGCGCCGACTCCACGCGGCTGATCCAGCTCTACATCGTCGGCGTGTTCGTGTCCTTCACGCTCAGCCAGACCGGCATGGTCCGCCACTGGAACCGGCTGCTGGCCACCGAGAAGGACCAGGCCAGGCGCCGCCGCATGATCCGCTCCCGGGCCATCAACACCTTCGGCGCCTTCTTCACCGGCCTGGTCCTGGTCGTCGTCCTCGTCACCAAGTTCACCCACGGCGCCTGGGTCGCGCTGCTCGGCATGTGCATCTTCTACGCGACGATGACGGCGATCCGCCGGCACTACGACCGCGTCGCCGAGGAGATCGCCGCCCCGGAGACCCCCGCCGACGACATGGTGCGGCCCTCCCGCGTCCACTCGGTCGTCCTGATCTCCAAGATCCACCGCCCCACGCTGCGCGCACTCGCCTACGCCAAGCTGATGCGCTCCGACAGCCTGGAGGCGCTCAGCGTCAACGTGGACCCGGACGACACCAAGGCACTGCGCGCGGAGTGGGAACGGCGCGGCATCGACGTACCCCTGAAGGTGCTCGACTCGCCGTACCGGGAGGTCACGCGGCCGGTCATCGACTACGTCAAGAGCCTGCGCAAGGAGTCCCCGCGCGACGTGGTCTCCGTGATCATCCCCGAGTACGTGGTCGGTCACTGGTACGAGCACCTGCTGCACAACCAGAGCGCGCTGCGGCTCAAGGGCCGGCTGCTGTTCACACCGGGCGTGATGGTGACCTCGGTGCCGTACCAGCTGGAATCCTCCGAGGCGGCCAAGAGGCGGGCCCGGAAGCGGCAGGACTGGATCGCGCCCGGCTCGGTGCGCCGCGGTCCGGCGGAGCGGGCGAAGGACTCCTCCACGCACACGTAGACTGGTGGGCTGTCGTCCCGGGCCCTGACGGGCCCGTCCGCTCTCGATGTTGTGGAGTCACCCCGCCATGCAGGCAGAACCGAGGAAATCACTGGTGGGGGAGGAGTACGAGGTCGAGGTTGGCCCCGTCGCCCACGGCGGCCACTGCATCGCCCGTACGTCCGAGGGCCAGGTCCTCTTCGTCCGGCACGCGCTGCCCGGTGAGCGGGTCGTCGCGCAGGTCACGGAGGGCGAGGAGGGGGCCCGCTTCCTCCGCGCGGACGCGGTGCGGGTGCTGGACGCCTCCAAGGACCGGATCGACGCCCCCTGCCCCTTCGCCGGTCCCGGCCGCTGCGGCGGCTGCGACTGGCAGCACGCCAAGCCGGGCGCCCAGCGGCGCCTGAAGGGCGAGGTCGTCGCCGAGCAGCTCCAGCGCCTCGCCGGGCTCACCCCCGAGGAGGCCGGCTGGGACGGCACGGTGATGCCGGCCGAGGGCGACAAGGTCCCCGCGGGCCAGGTCCCGGCGTGGCGCACGCGCGTGCAGTACGCCGTCACCGCCGACGGCCGCGCGGGACTGCGCCGGCACCGCTCGCACGAGGTCGAGCCGATCGACCACTGCATGATCGCCGCCGAGGGCGTCAGCGAGCTGGGCATCGAGAAGCGGGACTGGACGGGCATGGACTCCGTCGAGGCGATCGCCGCGACGGGCTCCCAGGACCGCCAGGTCGTCCTCACCCCCAAGCCCGGCGCCCGCCTCCCCCTGGTCGAACTCGACCGCCCGGTCTCGGTCATGCGCATCGACGAGCGCTCCGGCCAGCTCCACCGCGTCCACGGCCGCCCCTTCGTCCGCGAACGCGCCGACGGCCGCACCCACCGCGTCGCCGGCGGCGGCTTCTGGCAGGTCCACCCGAAGGCCGCCGACACCCTCGTCACCGCCGTCATGCAGGGCCTGCTGCCCCGCAAGGGCGACATGGCCCTCGACCTGTACTGCGGCGTCGGCCTGTTCGCGGGCGCGCTGGCCGACCGGGTCGGCGAGTCGGGCGCGGTCCTCGGCATCGAGTCCGGCAAGCGCGCGGTGGAGGACGCCCGCCACAACCTCGCGGACTTCCCCCGGGTGCGCATCGAACAGGGCAAGGTCGAGTCGGTCCTGCCCCGCACGGGCATCACGGAGGTCGACCTGGTCGTCCTCGACCCGCCGCGCGCCGGCGCGGGCCGGAAGACGGTGGAACACCTGTCGTCCCTGGGCGCCCGCCGGATCGCGTACGTGGCCTGCGACCCGGCGGCGCTGGCACGGGACCTGGCGTACTTCCGGGACGGGGGGTACCGGGTGCGGACGCTGCGGGTGTTCGACCTGTTCCCGATGACGCACCACGTGGAGTGCGTGGCGATTCTGGAGCCTGCTGACAAGGGCGCCTGACCTGCGGTTCAGCAGGAGCGGCGGTGGGCCTCGACCTGTTTCGCGACATCCAGCAGGTCGAGCCCTTCGGGCCCCTCTCACCTGTGGGTTTGTGCTGGAGTGACGGGTAGGAGCGGCCGCGCGACGCCCGGCCGTCGGGATTCTTGACGCTCATATGACGCTCGACTCCCGTCAGCGAGACCCGCGGGAACAGTGTGGTGCGATGCCCCGTGGCCGCATTGTCGGGAGCCGCTGACACAGCTCTGCGACGATCACCGCCAGTGATCTCTGCTGTCGGGCACAGCAAAGTCAAGCTGGACGGATTCTGTCTAAGGGGACTTAGACATGTCGTGGTCGATCCGGGCTGGTGGGGAGTTCCGGTGGACGAGAGCGTGCTCGCCAAGCCCGGGGACGTGGTCGACCGTGATCGTGAGTGGGGTCTGCTGACCGAGTTCGTCACGGACCCGGATCCGGCGATGCGTCTGGGGATCGTGTCGGGGCGTAGGCGGCACGGGAAGTCGTATCTTCTACAGGCGCTGTCGGAGCGGGTCGGGGGTCTGTACGTCACCGCGGTGCGGGAGGAAGGGCGACTGCCGGCGATCCAGAGGTTCAGCGACGCCATCGCGGTCCACGCGGGTCTGCGGCCCGGCACGCTGCGGTTGACCGACTGGCGCGAGGTCCTGTCCAACGCCCTCGACGTCACCGCGCGTTCGCGGACTCCGCTGCTGGTGATCGACGAATCGCCGTATCTCCTCCAGCACTCTCCCGAAATTCCGGGCCTGCTGCAGCAGCTCTACGACGAGCGCCAGCGGGGCTCCGGGGCCGGCCCCGGAGCGCGGGTGATCCTGTGCGGGTCCGCGATGAGCGTCATGCACGAACTGCTGTCGGGGACGGAACCGTTGCGCGGCCGTGCGGTGATCGATCTGAGACTGGGGGCCTTCGACTACCGGGCGGCACGCGAGTTCTGGCAGATCGACGACCCGCTGACCGCCCTGCAGGTGCACGCCGTCCTCGGTGGCGCTCCCGGATACCGCCCCGTGGCGGCCCGCCCGCACCCGAACGACGGCCTCGTCTCCTGGCTGACGCGGACGCTCCTGGACCCGGGGCGGGCGGTGTACTCGCGCATGGAGACGGAGTATCTGCTGCGTGAGGATCCGCGGATCACCCAGCACACCCTCTACTACGACATCCTCACGGCGATCGCCCAGGGCGCCACCACCCCCACCAGGATCGGCGCGGCACTGGAACGACAGCGCAACGCAGTCACCCACCCGCTCGACGTCCTGGAGTCCCCCGGCTACATCCAGCGCGAGCAGGACATCCTGCGTCCCCGCCACCCCGTCATCACCCTGGCCGACCCCGTCATCCGCTTCAACCAGCTGATCACCCTGCCGCAGGCGGCCACCGTCGAGCAGGGCTTCGCCGAGGAGGCGTGGCAGGCCGCCGCGCCGACCTTCAACTCCAAGATCCTCGGCCCCCACTTCGAGGACCTCGCCCGCACCTTCACCCGCCGCTACGCCCGCACCCTCCTCCCCGGCGGCCTGCCAGGACCGGTCGGCACCACCGAAGTGGCGGACCCCGTGGCCCGCACCAAGCACGAGGTGGACGTCATCGCCCTGGCCCTGGGCGAACGCCCGCAGGCCCCCCGCGCCCGGATCGCCCTCCTCGGCGAGGCCAAGGCCACCGCCGCCCGCCGCGGCACCGGCGACCTGCAACGCCTGGAGCGCATCCGCACCCTGCTCGCCGGCCAGGGGTACGACACCGCGGGCACCACCCTGGCCCTGTTCTCCCTGCACGGCTTCCACCCGGACCTGATCGAGTCCGCGGCCGGCCGCGACGATCTGCTCCTGGTCGACCTGGCGACTCTCTACGGGGTCGGGCAGCCACCCTTCCTGTCGCGATGACAACGGCGAACTCAGCGGCGCGGTGGGGGTAGGGCGTGCCCGCGCACAGCAGTGGTGCGCCGCGGGTTGTCAGGTGCGGCCGGTTCAGGACGACAGCGGCGACGTCGATGCCGATGAACAGTCAGCCGGGTTTCAGTGGCGGTCGAGCGGCCCCGGACCAACGTGTCCGGAGCCGAGCCGTATCCCCACGCCGCACGAGAAGGCGGCGGCACTGCTGCACTCCGTCGCCCGCAATCACGCGCTGACCGACGGCAACGAGCGCACCGCCCGGCTCGCCATGCGCGTCTTCCTGCGGCTCGACGGCGTCAGCGCCAGTACCGTCCCGCCGCCCGTCTCCATCGCCGGCCCGTTCGTCGAGGGAGCCGTGCAGGACACCATCGATGTACCGGCTATGGCCAAGTGCCTGTCGGCCTGGGTCCCCGTTTCCTGACGTTCGACGACGTGGGGGGGCAGGGCACGCGCGTGCCCTGCCCCCCCACGTCGTCCGGCCTGCTCGGACCGGGCCGGAACCGGGGCGTTGCGCACTGGAGGGCGTGGCTCCCTGCGCGCGTGTGCCGCGTCGGTGAGGGCAGTCGGCCGCGGCGGAAGGTGCTCGCCGTCCGGGACGTCGTCGTCCACGTGCCGGTAGAGCGGAACTTGTGCGGGAGGTCCGAACCCATGACCGGGCAGCGTGCGCCTTCAGAAGGTCTGGCTGTCGCGGGCGATCTGCCGCGCCCGACGGAGGCAGGCCGTCACGAGTATGTGGTCGGTGTCCGCGCGGGAGATGAGTACGCCGCAGAAGCTCGGCTCATGGAGCCAGTTGCGCAGGGGCTGGATCTCGCCAGCTCCGGTCGGAGGTGGACGTGACACCACACGCGGTGGTGTCACGTCCACCTCTTCGGGGCTATGTTCCGGCGAGCGCCGCGCGCAGCCGACGGGCCTGGCTCACCAGCCGGGAGGTGCCCCGCCGGTCGGCCACCGGGTCGAGTCCGGACATCTCGCCTCGGGCTCCGGTGCGTTCGGCGCACTCGGCGGCCACGGTGAGCAGTTCGCCGAGACCTCGGGACTCGGCGGGGGACAGGTTCTTGGACAGGAGCGGGGGCAGCGCGTCACGCAGCACGGTCCAGACGGTGCGGTACGCGCCGGTGGACGCGGCCGTCCCCAGGGAGTCCGCCAGGCGGCTCGGAGTGACGACTCCGATGAGCATCAGTGCGCCGAGGTCGGCGGCGAGCGCACTGGAGTCCAGCTTCTCCTGTGCCGCCAGCAGCAGCAGCGCGTCGACGGCGGCCAGTCTGTCTTCCTGCCGCTGGACGCCGAGCCCGCCGGCCACCACCAGGGACATCGCGGGTCCACTCACGCCGGGTGACAGCGCGAGCAGTGGCAGGACCGAGCAGACGTCCGGATCCTTCTCCTCGTACTGGGCGCAGTGCAGGACGTGCTGTATCAGCCGCAGGGCTATGAGCTCCGGGTGTTCGGGCAGCAGGGCGGGCCAGTGGGTCTGCTGGATGGCCGCGGCGGCGCCGCAGTGGCACCGGTAGTGGGCGCCGACAGCCGGACTGCCCAGCTCACGGAAGGCGTGTGGGAGGTCCTGGAAGGCGATGATCTCGCCGGACCAGACGATCGGTGTCGTCTCGTTCTGCACCGTGCGGTGCAGGCCCGTGACGGTGAGGCCACCGGTCCGCAGCCAGTCGGCGAGCTGCTGCCCCTCGGGCGTGCCCAGCGCTGCGGCCCGCGCGGCGGCGGTCTCGGCGGCCACCGGGTCCGTGGTGCGCACCCGAAGCAGGGCCTGTGCGAAGTCGCACTCTCCGACGCGGGCGCCGAGCCGCTGGTACGTCTCCAGCCGGTCGGTCAGCTCTCCCGGCTCCAGCAGCCCGTTGTCCCAGGTCGGCGTCGACAGCAGGAAGGGTTGCGGATCGCTGAGCAACCGGTGGGCGATCTCCCAGAAGCGAGCCCGACAGGGGCCGTCCGGGAGGCAGCCGGCGTTCGCGCCGCCGCTGTCGACCTGCGCCTGCGTGGTGGCCGGCGCGACCCGCTGGTGGAGGCTGGTGAGGACCAGGTCGAGGGCGAGCTGCGCGGTGAAGTCGAGTGGGGAGTGGGCGAAGCCGGTGACGACCGAGTCGTCGGGGAGAGGCGCGCGGTAGGTGCGGGACCACCATCGCGTCGCCACTACCGGCTGCAGCGCCTCCAGCAGTGCTGCTCGGTCATCGTGGGCCCAGCGCACCAGTCCGTCCAGGGTCCGCTCGAAGTCGGCGACCGGCAGGAAGCCGGTGGAGGCCAGCAGCGCGCCGGTCTCCTCGGCGGTCTCGACCACTGAGGTGGGCGGCGGCGCGAGTCGGACCGGGGAGGGAACGGGCGGCAGCGTGTCCTCGTAGGCCGCCTGCGGGGTTTCTTCCGGTCCGGCGCCCACGGCTTTGATCACTCGGGCGCTCAGGCCGGGGGCGATGGGCACGGCAGAGGCGAGGACAGCCTCACGCGAGGTGGCGTCGGTCAGCTTCGTCCCGTACCGCTCGATCAGCTTCAGAGCCCGTTCCTGGGCCTCGGTGTCCTCGTGGGCGAAGGCGTGGGCCGCGGCCGGAAGCAGCTCGTCGGCCGTGGCGGTGTCCCGGGCCACCACCTTGTCCAGCAGTTTCAGCTGGGCCCGGACCAGGTTCTTCTCCGGCCGGACGAGCACCGCCCGCGTCATGTCGGCCAGGTCATGCGTCGGCAGAACACCGGCCAGGGCGAGATCGGCGAGGACGGACTGGGCGTGGACGGCGACGGGCTGGAGCGCGTCGGCGGCCAGGGCCAGCCAGTCGGCGGTGTGCCCGGCGTGTTCCTCGGCGGTCAGCTCGAGGTCGAGCAGCAGCCGGTGGAACACACGCTGGTCCACCGCTGTTCCGCCGCGCAACAGCCGTCCCAGACATCCCTCCAGCACGGTGGCGCGGTCGAGCGTGCCTTCTGCGGTGAGCCGCGCGAGAGCGAGAAGCCAGGGATTGTCCTTGTTGGAGTGGCCGCTGTTCAGCGCCTGGCCGGTACCCCCCGCCGTGAAGAGGCCGGCCACCATGGACGTGAGGTGCGGCGACTGTCTCAGCCGCTCGGCGATCGAGTCGGTGTTCCAGCCGTTGCCGTAGATGTCGCGTATCCATGCGTGCACGGAGGCGTCGGTCACCGGCATCCGGCATCGGGCCGCTTGCACGATCGCTTCGAGGAGGTGATACCGGATGTCCGTGGAGGGTCTGCGGTCGGTGATCCGGTGCGCCAGTTCCGCCAGCCACTCGGCGGGGCGTTCCTCCAGCATGGGGACGAGTCTCTTCTCCGCCACCCACACGCACTCCCAGTCGGAAGCGGTCAGCCAGGACGCGACGGCCGCAGCGCCGCTCTGGCAGGCGACGCCCGCCACCAGCAGCGCAGGGGAGGCGGCCCGGAGCTGCGCCGTCATCCGGGCGTCGCGGAACTCCTTGCACAACGCCTTCAGCGCAGGCAGCTCCCCGCGCCGCTCGGCCGCTGTCATGCCGTTCACGATCGTCACCACATCGTCGGCCCGCCCGCCGCGCACCGCTTCGATCAGCTTGCTCAACTGCTTCTCTCCCGTCGTGCCATCCGTACCGCCAGCGCGTGCTTGCAGGGGCCGCGCCCGCCTCGGTATTTCGCCCACCACAGGCAACTGCACCTCAGGACGCCGGCGTCCTCGCACACCCGGTGGGTATGGCCGTCCTCGGTGGTGACGGTGCCCAGTGCGCCGTCCAGCGTCACAGCACTGGCCGACAGCAGGGCACGGGCATGCCGCAGCCTCGGGTTGTGACGCTCGACGAGACCTGAGTCGTAGGGCAACTCCCGGTGGAAATAGGCGGCTTCGGCCGTGTCGTAGCCCACCCGGCCGGAGGTGGCCAGGCGCACCAGCGCCGACCGGACCCGCGCGGTGGTCAGTCCGCAGGTCGCGGCCAGATCACTCACGTCGATCCGCGGCTCCCACGCCAGCAGTACGGCCACCAGCTCCGCGTCCTGGACGGTCTCGTCATCGGCCAGCGCCTCCAGTACGCCGCCCTCGCCGGAGAAACCACGTGAGACGTCCGGAGAGAGAGTGAGCGTCAGGCGCATCCCGGGCAGAACCGCTTCCCAGGCACTCGCGGTGGCCGCCCGGTCGTCCCCCACGGGACCGTAGACGCGCAGCGCGGTGGCGTGCCGCAGCACCCGCTGAAACGCGGTCAGCCGCTCCGGGCCGGGCAGGCACACCGCTCCGGGAACCGGACGCGTCGTGGGCCGAAGCCCTTGCCCGACCGGCACGAACCAGGCCGGGCCGCGCGGTCCCCTTCCATCGCCGCGGGGCAAAGACCGCAGGAACCGGACTGCCTCGGCGGCGGGCAGTTCGGCACGCAGGTCGAACCCGGAAGCGATCGCCTGCGCCTCGGCGAAGCCGCGCAGCCACCGGTCGGGCAGGGGCACCTTCTTCTCCACCACCGCACCGTCCAGTGTGGTCACCGTCAACTCGTCCGGCCCTACCCGCAGATGGACCGGGTCGCGCGGACCGACGCGCGTGAGGGCCTCGCGCAACGGGTGGTTGACGTCGATGTTGGTGGTGCCCTGTCCGATCTCTCCTCCGTCGAGGCCGCCCGCCAGCACGTCGAGCCGTGCGTAGACACCGCAGCAGCCGGAGAACGACTCGAAGCGGAGCCGGTCGCCGTTGCCGGTCACCACCGGGTCCAGCCAAGCCGACGGCTGAGGCCGGTAGTAGCGGGCGGCGGCGACGTCGGCCACCGAGAGCAGGCCGGCGGCGGCTGCCCGCGGACTGGTGAGGAAACCCGAGAAGAACCGGGGATGGTCCTGGAAGCCGGAGGGTGTCGCGCCTCGGGAGGTCTCCAGTCCCAAGAGGCTTCCGTCCGCCGAGGCTTCGAGTGCGGAGGAACGCGCGTAGGCGACGGCCCGCGATGATCGCGTCATGGAGGAGACAATAGAGGCGCCCACCGACAACGCTGTGATCAAGCCTTCGCGGCTGCGGCTTCTCGCTCGGTTTCCACCGGTTCCACCCCGTCGGAAGACCGGCACGAGCGGCACACCGGCTCGCGGACGGCGAAATCGTGTTCCGCCTCAGATCGGGTCGCGTTCTTCGCTCTCGAAGCGAAACCTCACGCGCGGTACCAGGAAAGCGAACGGTTCGGCATTTCCGATCACGGCACTGGCTGCCGCGGACACAACCGTCCCGGAAAGAGCTGTGCAGGACTTGAGTGGGATACCGAGAGAGATCTCCTGCCGGGTCACCTGTCCACGCCATGGTTGAACCGAGAGCGCACGGTCTTGAGGCACGCAGTAGGCGAGCATCTGCCCGTAGTCGGGAAAAGCACAGCGCCAGGGCCCGTCCGTCGGCCACTCGGGCAGCGGAACGAGGTGGGCTTCGGCGTCCGGGGCGGTACCGCGCCCTGGAGCCAGGAGGAGCTCGATGTGATCGTCCTCCGACACGAGTATCGAAGCCCGTTCAAAAACGTGCATGGGTAGTGCCTCGGCAACCATGCGGGCGCCGAGGGCGTGCAATGTGCGGTCGACAGCGGTACTGAGGAAGTAGACGCCCAGGGAGCCTGTGCGGCGGTGGCGCACGTAGATCCGCCAGTTGCTCTGCAGCGGCGAGGGCAGAAGCCGCCGCCACCGGCCGAGCAGCGCCGGCCCCAGATGTCCGTGGCGGTAACTCAGGAAGGTCAGCATCGCCTGGTCACCGCCCTCGCCGATGCGCTGCAGTTCCAGGCCGGGCGGCACCAGGGGTGCGATGCGGTGGGCGTCGACCACGTAGTTGACGTAGACGACGTCGGTGACGTCGCTGACGAAGACCATTGATGGGATGCGCTCACAAACCCTCCGCAGCAGTCGACTGTCGGCCACCCAGTTCAGCGGTGCGGCGAGCCGACCTCGCGGATGAATCCACGGTGCGTACCGCCCGTATCCGGTCTGTCGGCGCGTGCGGCGCAAGGAACGCTCAACGGCCCAAGTGGCCGAGCCGACCGACAGGACAGAGCCGAGCACGGCGAGGAACATGAGCATGAAGGCAGTATGGCGACCGCGGTGAACCTGGCTTCGGCCGCCGGGGACGTGGCATACGGCCTCACTCTCGCGTTCCGCCACGTCCGGGAGCCCGAGCCCGGACCTGCCAGAAGCCGTCTGCCGTGAGCAACCCGGCACCGGGGCCCTTCCTGTCAGCGACGACGCAGGTCGGCTGGGCCTCCTGCCGCTCACCGGTCTCCTTGAAGCCGGCGGTTCTCGACCCCCGGTAACCAAGTGATCCGGGCCATCAGCCGAAACGCGCCGAACCGGCTCCCGCCTCCGAACCGTCGCCGGCCTGACAGCGCCCTCAGGGTTCCTCCAGGACGACGGCCGGAGGGCTCTTCCGGGCGCGGGTCAGGTAGCCGGAGCGGCAACAGGCTGGGACTTCGACTGCCGGTGAGGCCGTGACCGTCACAGGTCCGAAGAGCTGATGACGGGCCCGGTGTCCGAAGGGCCTCGCGCTGCCGGTGACGGCCGAAGCGCGTCGCGAAGCGCGGGCGACCTTCCCGCTCCGCATCTCACCTGGCGTCGAAGGACTCCCGTGCCTTTTCGATCTGGGGCATGTACGTCCGTACCCAGTCCAGGAGGACATCGACTGGAGGGCGCATGGTCTTCCCCAGCGGAGCGACCCGGTACTCCACCGCGACAGGCCTGGAGCTCACGACCTCGCGCTCGATGATGCCGTTGCGCTCCAGTCTGCGCAGGGTGGCAGTCAGCGACTTCTGTGTGACCGCGGGGATCGC